>NC_013894.1:600230-900346 GCF_000025605.1 Thermocrinis albus DSM 14484
ACCGGGAGATCTGATGAGCTGGTTCACCACCACCCTTTCACTTCCGTTTATGATGAAGGATCCCCACTCTGTCATCATGGGGATCTCACCAAAGTACACCTTACGGGGCTCACCTACACGTTCCCCTTTCTTGGTCTTAGTCCTTAGGCGTACCATGACCCTGAGAGGAACCGCGTAAGTGAAACCCTTAACCTTACACTCCTCCACACTGAACTTTTCCTTATGAACCAGAGGTGTACCACACTTGGGGCAGGCCACACCGTAACCACCAAGAAAACTGTGATCTTTGCTGGCGCTGTAACCACACTTGTTACACTCCCACTCTCCCACCTCGTACCCAAGATACTCTATGGTGATCTTTTCGTCCGGATCCTTAAAGGGGAAAGAGGTTCTAAAGAGATACTCAAGACCCTTAAGCTCCCTCTCGTGGGGAGCCTTCCTAAACTGCAGGAAGCTCTCAAAGGATTCCTTAGGCAAAAAGAGGAGGTAAGGCGGTTCTACAAGTTCGTTACGTCTGCCAAAGAACTTCCTCAAAGGTGCCAGACTCATCCTCATAACTTAACCCCTCACGTGGAGTATATTGGAAACTCTTTATTATAAAGGAAAGGTAACCGTCTGTCAACATGTATAAAAACAGAAAACCCCGCCTGTGGGCGGGGCTCTCCTTCACCCCTTACGGAAGATGGTGTGATCACTTTATCTCCACTTCTGCTCCAGCTTCCCTCAGTTTCTGAGCTATCTTCTCCGCCTCTTCCTTAGAAACCCCCTCTTTCACAGGTTTAGGAGCTCCCTCTACGAGGTCCTTAGCCTCTTTTAGACCAAGACCGGTGATCTCTCTCACCACCTTTATGACATTTATCTTGTTGGCTCCCGCACTCTTGAGGATGACATCAAACTCCGTCTTTTCCTCAGCTGCAGGAGCACCTGCTGCAGGAGCACCGGCAGCTACTGCTGGAGCAGCCGCCACCATAGCGCTGGCAGACACACCGAACTTCTCTTCTAACTTTTTGACCAGTTCGGCTACTTCCAGCAGTGTCATGTTGCCTATGGCTTCCACAATTTCGTCAATGGTAAGGGTCGCCATGTTTATACCTCCTTACTGAGATTTTTTCTCCTCTATAGCTTTCAAAACAAGTACCAACTTCTGTGGTGCGCTCTTAAGGGCCAGTATAAGCTGCAGTAATGGTGCCTGCAGTGCACCCATGAGCTGAGATATGAGTACTTCCTTGGGTGGTAGCTCTGCCAGAACCTTAACTTCCTGAGGAGTAAGGAATCTTCCCTGCATATAGCCACCCTTTATGTGGCTGAGGGGATCTGTAGAGTCCAGTTCCTTGGACACCTCGTATATCCTCTTGGCTACTACCACAGGATCACGGTAAGCGAACACAAGGGCTGTAGGGCCAACAAGAACATCCCGGTGGTCTGCCATGACAGTATCCATAAAGGCTCTGTAAAAGAGCGTGTTTTTACCAACCAGGATCTCGCCACCCATATCCTTTATCTCAGCCCTCAGTTGAGACATGGGATAAGCGTCCAATCCGGTGAAGTTAAAAAATATCACCAGGTTAGACTTGGATATCTTCTCTTTGTAGGTTTCCACCAGTTTAGCTTTCTCCATTATACTCTTTCTCATCACTCACCTCCTCTACGCAGCCATCTCTTGGAGTTTCTTGAGAACCTGCGCTATATCCACCTTTACACCTGGCGTCATTGTACCTGACAAGGTGATACTCCTCACATACTGCCCCTTCGCTCCGCTCGGTCTTGCTTTCACCACCGCGTCTATAGCTGTGTAGATGTTCTCTATGAGCTTACTTTCGTCAAAGGATATCTTACCTACAGGCATGTGAATGTTACCTGTTTTATCCACCTTAAACTCCACACGTCCTTTTTTGGCCTCTTCTACCGCTTGTTGGATATTGTTGGTAACGGTACCCGTCTTAGGATTGGGCATCAACCCTCTTGGACCGAGGATCTTACCTAGTCTGGCTACTTTGGGCATTATCTCAGGTGTGGCTATAACCACATCAAAGTCCGTCCACTCTTCTTTCAGGATCTTGTTGATGAGCTCCTCACCACCTACGTAATCGGCACCTGCCTCTTTGGCCACCTTCTGAGCCTCACCTTCCGCCAGCACCAACACCTTTATCTCCCTTCCCAAACCGTGAGGCAGTATAACGGAGCCTCTCACCATCTGGTCAGCGTATCTGGGGTCTACGCCCAGACGCATTGCCAGTTCCACAGTTTGATCAAACTTAGGCCCACATTCCTGATGCATTTTCTTAAGAAGAGCAACAGCCTCTTCCACTGTATAAGTTTTTTCTCTGTCGTACAACTCCAAACATTTTCTGTAACGCTTTCCTCTCTTCATGGCATTACTCCTTCCAGCCTTCTATCTCTATACCCATACTGCGGGCTGTACCCGCTATGGTTCTCATAGCGGCCTCCAGGTCCTTCGTGTTCATATCCTTAAGCTTTATCTTAGCTATCTCCCTCAGTTGGTCTACCGTTATCTTACCCACCTTCTGACGCTTGGGATCTCCTGATCCGCTCTCCACACCTGCCGCTTTCTTGAGAAGATAGGAGGCAGGAGGTGTTTTCATAATAAAGGTAAAACTTCTGTCCTGATATATGGTGATCACCACAGGCACTATTGTGCCAGGTTCAAACTCCTTACTGGCAGCGTTGAACTGTTTGACAAACTCCATTATGTTAACACCGTGCTGTCCAAGAGCAGGTCCCACAGGAGGTGCAGGTGTAGCTTGCTGAGCAGGGAGCATAAGCTCCACCTTTGCCATAACCTTTTTAGCCATAAAAAACCTCCTCAAAGTTTTTCTATTTGAGAAAAGTCCAACTCTACCGGTGTGAGTCTTCCGAATATGCTTATGAGAACCACCACCTTCTCCCTTTCAGGATGAACCTCGTCCACAGTTCCAGTAAAGTTCATGAAGGGACCTTCTATCACTCTCACCTGATCTCCCTTCTCAAAGAGGACTTTGCTGGGTCTTACACCTTTTTTCACGAAAGCTATGATCCTCTCTACCTCTCTCTCGTCTAAAGGTGCCACCCTTCCACCTGTTAAAACAGGTCTGTATATGTGAGGTGTTTTCTCAATGGCCCTCAAGAGAGAGTCATCCATGTCCGCCTTTATGAGAAGGTAACCAGGAAACATTTTGGACTCTAGAATTATCTTAGCCTCCGTCTTGTTCTCCTTACACGTTATCTTCTGACCCGGTTTGGAGATAGGGGGAGCCTCCACGCACAGATCTCCCTCCACACTCTCTATCACCCTAACCTCTCCGTTCTCTATCCTAAAGGTGGTAACGCCCTTTTTACCCAGAACACTTATGTCCCTGTTGTTACCCCTTAGAGAGAGCCTGTACTTCTCCTTACCCATAGTTTTTATGACCACCTTCTCCTCTGCCGGGACCACCACCTCCTGCACTTTATCCTGAAGACCCTCTATCTCCAGCACTTTAAGCAAATTCTCCCTGGCGGTGGCCTCTTTTCCAGCCTCTACTTGTAGAGCATACCACCTGTACTCACCCATCATCCACCCCTCAGCGCCAGAAGAAAACTTATGAGCCTCGTAAAAGCCAAATCCACCACCCATAGGTACAGTCCTGTAAGTAAAGAAAATATTATAACACCAACTGTGGCCCTCACCACAAGATCCTTGGTAGGCCAGGAAACCTTACCTAGCTCCTGCTTTACTCCCTTTAGGAAAGCTCTGACCTTCTCCATACACCTCTCCACATACGGGGCAGGGAGGACTCGAACCCCCAACCGCGGGATTTGGAGTCCCGCGCTCTGCCAATTGAGCTACTGCCCCTTTACTTCACCTCTCTATGTAATGTATGCTTCTTACACCACTTGCAGTACTTTCTTAGCTCAAGCCTCTGAGGCTTCTTCTGCTTGTTTTTGGTGGTTGAGTAGTTCCTTCTCTTACACTCAGTACAAGCCAGTACAACTACTTCTCTCACCGCCGCCATCTTTCAACCCTCACTCTAAGATCTTGGTAACGACACCAGCTCCCACAGTCCTTCCACCTTCCCTTATGGCAAACCTCAACCCTTCCTCCATGGCCACAGGCTTTATCAACTCCACTTCCAACTCTACATTATCCCCAGGCATCACCATCTCCTGCCCCTCAGGCAACTTCACCACCACACCAGTCACGTCCGCTGTCCTAAAGTAAAACTGTGGCCTGTAACCAGCAAAAAACGGACTGTGCCTTCCTCCTTCCTCCTTGCTCAACACATATACCTGTGCCCTAAACTTCCTGTGTGCCTTCACACTGCCAGGCTTCGCCAACACCTGACCACGTTCCACATCGTCCTTCCCTACTCCCCTCAACAACACTCCTATGTTGTCTCCAGGTAACGCCTCGTCCAACACCTTCCTAAACATCTCTATAGACGTCGCTACCGTCTTCAACGGCTCCTCCCTTAAACCTACTACCTCCACTTCCTCTCCAGGCTTCAGTGTCCCCCTCTCCACTCTTCCCGTCACCACTGTACCACGTCCAGATATGCTAAACACGTCCTCTATAGGCATCAAGAACGGCTTGTCTGCTTCTCTGACTGGTGTGGGGATGTATTCGTCCATCGCTTCCAACAGCTGTAGTATGCTCTGACACCACTTGTCAGGCTTGCCCCCTTCCAGCTCCTGTAATGCACCCAACGCTGATCCCCTTATAACGGGCACTTCATCACCAGGATACTCATACTTGCTGAGTAGTTCCCTCACTTCTAGTTCCACTAGATCCAACAGCTCCGCATCGTCTACCATGTCACATTTGTTCATAAACACCACTATGTACGGTACGTTCACCTGTCTCGCTAAAAGTACGTGCTCCCTCGTCTGGGGCATGGGTCCATCTGCCGCTGAAACCACCAGTATGGCTCCGTCCATCTGCGCTGCTCCCGTTATCATGTTCTTGATGTAGTCCGCATGCCCAGGACAGTCTACGTGAGCATAGTGCCTCTTGGCTGTCTCATACTCCACGTGGGTTATGTTTATGGTGATTCCTCTTTCCCTTTCTTCGGGTGCCTTGTCTATCTCCTCGTACTTGGTGCACTTGGCTTTACCGCCAGGCATAAGTCCGGCACCCAACACGCACGTTATGGCTGATGTTAAGGTGGACTTCCCGTGGTCTACGTGCCCTATAGTCCCTACGTTAACGTGCTCCTTCTCCCTTACAAACTTCTCCTTAGCCATGCTTTACCTCCTTATTTAAGCCCAGGACCGGACTTGAACCGGCGACCTCACCCTTACCAAGGGTGTGCTCTGCCCGCTGAGCTACCTGGGCTCTTTTTCAAAGTTTAAGAGCGGGCGACGGGACTCGAACCCGCGACCTGCTGCTTGGAA
Source organism: Thermocrinis albus DSM 14484 (assembly GCF_000025605.1). NCBI lineage: Bacteria > Pseudomonadati > Aquificota > Aquificia > Aquificales > Aquificaceae > Thermocrinis > Thermocrinis albus. The sequence continues at coordinate 605,601 of NC_013894.1, forward strand.
GGCAGCTGCTCTACCACTGAGCTACGCCCGCTTCTGTATGGAGGGGGCAGGATTCGAACCTGCGCAGGGCGGAAGCCCGGGGGATTTACAGTCCCCTGCCTTTGGCCGCTCGGCCACCCCTCCTACCTCTGCCAAGCTGGCGGTGGGACTTGAACCCACGACCGCGGGATTACAAATCCCGCGCTCTGCCCACTGAGCTACGCCAGCTTATGGCAGAGCAATATAATATCATAAACCAAAAACTTCAGCTTTTCAAGTATAATGGATAGAGCCATGGTGGAGAGTCTTACCATCAGTAACTCTACGAAACTACTACTGATAGTTTTGGATGGCCTCGGTGGTCTGCCTGTAGTAGAGGGTAAGACAGAGCTGGAGCTGGCAAAAAAGCCCAACTTGGACCAACTGGCCAAACGTTCCGCATTAGGTATGCATATACCTGTCGATTACGGTATAACACCCGGAAGTGGCCCCGGCCATCTGGGTATATTTGGCTACGATCCTATAAAGTACCAGATAGGTAGGGGTATTCTGGAAGCTTTGGGTCTTGGGATGGAGGTGAAAGACACTGATATAGCGGTTAGAGGGAACTACGCTACTGTTGAGAGGAAGGATGGAAGAATACTGGTTAAGGACAGGAGAGCTGGTAGAATACCTACCGAAGAAAACAGGCGTATAACAAGAAAACTGGCGGAGAACATAGGGGAGATAGACGGAGTAAAGGTCTTTATAGAGGCTGGCATGGAGCACAGAACAGCGATAGTGTTCCGCTTTCCCCACCCTCTACCTCCTGACAGTCATCTCATCAACGACACCGACCCCCAGAAGGAAGGGAAAGAACCTCTTGAGCCGAGGGGTCTCAATGCCTCTTCTGAGGAAGTGGCTCGTGTGGTGAGACTCTTTCTTAAAAAGGTGGAAGAAATTCTTGCAGATGAACCGGTGGCCAACTACATGCTACTGAGGGGTTTTGCTCAGAAACCTAAGATGGAGGACTTTTACCAGAGATTTAAGCTAAGGGCATGCGCGGTAGCTGTGTATCCTATGTACAGGGGACTTGCCAGTTTGGTGGGAATGGATACCTTACCTGTGGCAGGATCTACCCTTCAGGATCAGATAGAAACCTTGAGGAGTGTATGGGACAGGTATGACTTTTTCTTCCTTCACATTAAGAAGACGGACTCCTACGGAGAAGATGGTAACCATTGGGGAAAAGTCAAAGTGATAGAGGAGTTTGACGCTCACCTTCCTCAGATACTGGAGCTTAAGCCGGACGTTTTGGTAATAACAGGAGATCATTCTACACCCTCCCTTCTGAGAGGCCACTCCTGGCATCCTGTACCTGTGTTGCTTCACTCTCCTTACGTTTTAGGAAACACGGCAGAGTCTTTCACCGAGAGAGAATGTCTTAGAGGTGAACTGGGAATATTTCCGGCGGTAAAGCTTATAAACCTTATGCTAGCTCACAGCTTGAGATTGGCCAAGTACGGAGCATGATTCATACAATCCCCTTCTGTTTGGCATATAGCCCGTATTTTTTATCGGTTCTCGCTATGTGATTGTAGAGCCATCCCCAGCTTAAAGCAAGAGCCTCTCTGAAAGCTTTGACGTCTCCTGTCTCCACGTGGGGCAGAAGATCATAGATGACTTTTCTGAAGGTATCGTGAACCTTTTCTGTGATTATCTAAGTCAGGATAACCGATTTTTTCCATGAACTCTTCCTCATCCTTCAGATGAGTCTCCACATACTCCACCAACTTATCCCTAAAAACTTTAATAGCCTTTTCCCTCTCACCCCTCTCCAGCAAAGAAGTTACCTCATTAAGGAGCTCCACAAGAACCATATGCTGCCGATCCATCTCCTCAACCCCCGTAAGTAACTCGTTCACAAACTGGAGCTTCATGTTCAAACCTCCTTATTTTTTGATATAAATATAAAATTCTTCTTAAAAATGCCTCCTCTGGAAAATGGTGGACGATGGCATTATTATTAAAAGGCTATGAGAGAGGTAGGCTTTGAGGAGAGAAAGGTTTCGGGTACGTTCTTTGCCCTAGGTGGGCTTACAGCAGCTTTGCTTTTGTTCCTTATGGAAAACGTCATCTTGAAAGGAATAAGTAATGTACTGTGGTACCGTTTTGCCTTCGGCACCTATGCCATTGCCGCCGTTCTTTACGTACTGAGCTTTATTTTTCGTAAAAGAAAGCTGGAGAATCTTTCGAGCTTTGTCCTTTACGCAGGCCTTGTGTTTAACCTAACAGGTATGATGAGTAGGGGATGGGAGTCTTATCAAATGGGTGCTTTTCACCCTCCGTGGAGCAACCTCTTCGAGGCTCTCACTTTCTGGAGTTTTGTGGTGGGTGTTTTATACCTCCTTCTGGAGAAAAGTTATAACCTGAGAGTGTTGGGGGTCTTTGTGGTTCCCATCATGGCCGGCCTGTCTGGTTTTGCCATATTCTACGCCTCCCACCAGCTCACGCCTCTGATGCCGGCACTGAGAAGCTACTGGCTTTATCTTCATGTGGTCACCGCTTTTATAGGATACGCGGGTTTTACGGTGGCCTTCGGTGCAGCGGTTCTTTATCTTCTGAGGGATCGCATAGGCGGTCTGCCTTCTGAGGATACTTTGGATGAGATAACCTACAGGGCCATAGTCCTTGTGTTTCCTGTCTGGACACTGTCCATAATACTGGGTGCCATGTGGGCCAGCGAAGCGTGGGGTGGCTATTGGAGCTGGGATCCTAAGGAGGTTTGGTCTCTGATAGTGTGGTTGTTTTTCGGGGCTTATCTGCACGCACGCCACATGCTGGGTTGGAGGGGCAAGAGAACCGCATGGATGGTAGTGGCAGGTTTTGTGACGGTCCTCGTATGTTTCTTCGCCATAAATCTGTTCTTCCCAGGTCTCCACAGCTATGCTACTGATTGAATCAAAAACCTTCAAAGATGGCTCTGGCTTCCTCCTTAGCCTTTTCCATAGCTTTACGTACACTCTCGGGAGTGGTCCTAAGTACCTTCGCTACCTTCTGTATGGTGTCTTCGTTTCCCGCATCTTCCAGAAGTTCCACCACCGATAGGAGAAAACCTATCTCGTTGAGCTTTCTTTCGTAAGCTTCCTGTATGTCTTTGTCCAGTGCCAGTTCACGGGCAACGTCTTCCGGTTCCTCTCCAAATATCTCTTTGGATAAGGAGAAGAGGCCAGCCATGTAAGCCTTGTCTTTCACATGAGGTGCATAGATCTCAGCCAGCTTCTCAGTGAGTAATGCTCTACACACCGCCCTCTCCCAAAGATCCTTATCCTCCTCGGGGGCGAACATCTCGGAAAGTGCCAGTACGATGGCGAATTTCACCACATTGTCGAAACCGAGATACACCACAGCCTCATCCAGTTTACTTATGTTCCTCGCCTTTGGAAAGAAGGCAGAGTTTACAAACTTAAGAAGTTTGTAAGTTGCGCCCACGTCCTTTTCCAACACCTCCACCACCTTCTTCATATCCTTCTCTCTTATAGCATTGTACAGCTTAAATAGCGTACTTTTGAGGAAAGCTATGGTGCGTGTATCTCTTATAACTACAGGTTTAGAGAGATAAAAGCCTTGAAAATACTGAAAGCCTATAGAATACGCCCTTTCATAGTCTTCCTTAGTTTGTATGTTTTTTGCTATTATTCCTTTCTTCAAACTCTTAAGTATGCTAACAACTTCCTTAAGTTCCTCATCATCGTAAGGGTTGTTTCGAAAATCTATCTTCACAAACTGACACTTGTTAAGAAGGGGAAGATAGTCTATTTTCTCAAAACCGAAATCATCTATACAGAACTTGAACCCCCTCTTAAGGAGAGTGTTGATAGAGGCAAGGAGCTCGTTGCTCAACCTTTTGTTCTCCACCAGCTCAATACCTACGTACTCCGGCGGTAGAAGATCGAACATCTCCGCTGAGAGAAATATGGCGGGTACGTTTACGAAAACAAGGTGTCCGTTTCCTACTCTCTGTGGTCCCATCTGGACAAGCACATCTACAGCCATACCGGTGGCCTTAAGAGGGTCCAAGTTCTCAGGATACTGTCCGGTTAATCTGTCTTGCACAAAGATCTCATAGAAGGCTACCTTACCATCTCTATCGTATATAGCTTGTTTGCAAACTACATGCATGATTTAATTATAGTAACTCTCCCAGAAACCCTTCTATAAGTTTTTCTAATCGTCCACCCCTATGTTTCCTTATATAGTTGATGATGTACTTGCCTATTACATCCACCTCCACGTTGAGGAGATCTCCCACCTTCTTACTTTTGAGATTAGTGTTGTTGTAAGTGTGGGGTACCACAGTGATAGTGATGGTATCTTCCCTCACTTCGTTTACCGTCAAACTTATGCCATCTATACCCACAGAACCCTTTTCCACAAAGTACAAGGACCACTCGGTTGGTATCTCTACCTCCATATGCCAGAAATCACCCACCTTCCTGAGATGGCGCAACTTTCCGCAGAAGTCTACGTGACCGTAAAGTATATGTCCGCCCAACCTCCCTCCCACCTGAAGAGCCCTCTCCAGATTGACGGACATTCCCCTGGTGAGACTTCCCAAGTTACTCCTGCGTAACGTTTCGTAAGATACATCGAACTCCAAAAGATTCTCCTTCACTGAGACAACGGTGAGACACACACCGTTGACAGCCACACTGTCACCCACCTTAACGTCCTGAAAGTGGCAGGATACACCTATTCTACGCCCCTCGGGTTTGAAAGAGATAAACTCCACATAACCTACCTGTTCCACAATTCCCGTAAACATCACAGAACCACCTCACTGGCTTCAAAGACAGGACCTTCGTAACAGACTCGCGCATACCCACCCTTCTCCTTACCCACCACACAGCCAAGACAAACCCCCCAACCGCAAGCCATGCGCGCCTCCAGAGAGAGAAAAACCCTTCTTCCGGCAGATCTGTTTTTGATGGCCCTAAGCATACCAACAGGACCACAGGCATGTACAGTCCATGTACTATCAACATAATCAAGAACGTCAACAACGGAACCCTTCTTGCCTTCCGAACCATCCTCTGTATAGAGGAGAACTTCAAACCCTTCCCTCTTCAGCCAATGAAGAAGAGCAAGTTCCCTTTTAGTTCTGGCACCGTAAGCCACGAGGACCTCCTTACCCATTCTGATGAGCTTTTTACCCAAGAAGGTGAGGCCGGCCATACCTATACCTCCACCCACCAAAAGATGCTTGTCCCCTTCTGTAGAGAAAAGACCTTTACCTAAGGGTGCCAGCACGCTCACCTCCTCTCCTTCTCTCACCTGGCTAAGGAGAGCGGTGGCTCTCCCCACTACCTGGTACATTATGGTAAAACTACTTTCCGTAGCGTCGGCAACAGCAAAAGCTCTTCTACCAAGAGGATCCAAACTTTTCCAGCTTCTCATCATCACAAAATGCCCGGGTTTCAGAAGGTCTACCACAGGGCCACCTTCCAGCTCCATCAACCATGTGTTGTGGGATAAAGGCTCGTTTCTGAGGACTTTAAGCTGAAGGTCTTTCATGTTAACTCACCTCTTGGAAAGCTCATCTCCCAAAAGGTTAAAGGCTAGCACCAAAAGAAAGAGGGCCACACCCGGAGAAAGTATCCAAGGATAGTAAGGGATGAGGTTTATGTTACGAGCTTCTGCCAGCATGTTACCCCAACTGGGTTGAGGCTCTTGTACACCCAAACCCAAGAGGCTTAGGGCCGACTCTCCCAACACATAGGCGGGGAAAGATAAAGTGGCTGATACCACAAGGTAGTAGTAAGTGTTGGGGATGATATGTTTAAAGAGAATGCGCCACGTACTCGCTCCGTAAGTCTTCGCAGCGTAAACAAACTCCTTCTCCCTTATGGAAAGCACCATTCCTCTCACCACCCTAGCGAGCCCAGCCCAACCCACGACAGACAGGATAAACACCACCGCCAGAAAGACCTGTGTGGGATCCATGTTAAGGGGAAAGAGAGATCTAAGAGAGAGCATAAGGTAAAAGGTGGGAATAGACATAAGCACCTCCACCAACCTCATGATGACGCTGTCGGTTCTTCCCCCTACGTACCCCGATAAACCACCCACCACCACTCCTATCACGAAGGTAACACTCACCCCCACAAGACCAACCAGTAGGGATACACGGGATCCATAAAGGAGTCTTGAAAAAACATCTCTTCCTAAGCCATCAGTTCCGAGAAGGTAGATGTGACATGGCTTGTCCACTGCTATCAACTTAAACCCGTACTCGGTCCTTTTGAAGAAGCTGAGATAACAGACGGTAGAAGAATCTTCCCTGTAGACTTTAAAAACAGGATCCTCCAACACGTAAGGATGCACGTAGGGACGTGAGAGCTTACCATCTTTGATAAGGTGTATACGTGTAGGTGGGTGATAGGGAGCCTTTCTGTTCTGAAGGTGGTAGGGATAAGGGGCGAGGAAATCTGCCAACACAGCGCACACCACAAAGATGCTCAGTAAAGTGATGGGAAAAACCAACCTCATGTCCTAAGGAAAAAGTATAACTTATAGAACTATGGCTATAAGGGAGCCCTTTGTACTGGCATTTCTTATGGCATCCAGCTTATTCTCCCTTAAATACCTCTCTATGTACTCACCCATAAGCCTTTTCCCAGAGGATCTTTCACAGATAGTAACCCTTCTTTCCTTCATATCCGTACTTTATCTCTCCTGGTTGTTTGGGGCCAGGAGGGAAGTGATAGGTTGGATAGGTTACATCTTCCTTTTTCAGGTGATAGGAAGAGCCCTGATGGAAAGAGATTACGGGACAGTTACGCAGAACTTACCTCCTTTTCTGTTAGCTTTACTTTTCACACAGCTTTTGGAACCTCCGTATCAGAGGCGTATAAGGGAGTTGGAAGATCTTTTAAGGCGCAACGAAGAAAACATAAAGAAACTAAAGCGCGAAAGCTTGGATGCACAAACCAAACTGGAAATCCTTCTAAGGGAGAAGGAAGAGATAGAGAAAAAACTGGAAGGACTAGAACTATCCCAAAAGGAAATTGAGAGTTTGAGAAACCAGTACAGGGAAGTTCTGAGAAACTTGGAGACAGCAAAGAGGGAGCTTGTCTCTTACAGAGAGAGAATGGAGCGTCTTGTGGAAGCTAACAGGGGGCTTTTGGAGCTTTTAGAGGAGGTTCAGAACAGTAGACCTTCCCTCAACAAACAGGAGGAACTTTCACGACTTAGGAACGAAAGGAGAAAACTCCTGAAAGAGGTACAACAGATGCAAGCCCTATTGGAAGAGTTGGACCGAGAAAACAGAAACTTGAGGGAAGAAGTAGCCCAACTGAAGGAGAAGCTGGAAGAGCTTTCCAAAGAAAAGCAGCTTTTGGAGCTGCATCTGGAAAAAGAGAGATCTTCTACTTCTTCCAGAAGGGAAGTCATCTTGGAGTATCTGAGTGATATTTACGAAAACATAGAGTGGGAGTCCCGAGCTTTGGACGAACTTATGGATCTGCCACGCACCAAGAGAAGGGAGTTTTTCAAGGAGTTACATATCTTGAATCTTACGCAACCCACCGACCAGTTGAAACCCATGAGGGGGGTAAAGGACATCTTCAAACTGAAACCTAAGGGAGGGAGAATATACTTCACCTACGGGAAGAACCGCAGGTGGCTGGTGGTGGGCATCTTGAACTCGGAAGATAACAAGGACAAGGAAAGGTATCTAAGGGAGGTTTTGGTAAAATATAGTAGTTAAACCATCTTCGCGGAGGAGGAATATGAGAGACCTGAAGAGAATCCTCGATAATCTTACGTCCTTCCAACCTGACGGATCTCCTGTGGTGAGTCTCTACCTGAGACTTATGCCCGAGGACAGGGTAGACAGAAGGTACCTGAAGACCTTTAAAGATATCGTCAAGGCCCACAGACAATCCATAGAGGAGAGGTTTGGTAGCCAGCAGGTGGAGGAAGATCTGAGAAAGATAGAGAATTTTCTTTCAGAGCTGGAAAACATGAAAGGTTCACGAGGTGTAGCCATCTTTTCCTCCTCCAAGAGGGATCTGTGGGAGGTGGTGCACCTCCCCTACGTGTACAGAAACAGACTGATGGTTTCTTACGTGCCCCTCATAAGGGAGATAGCGGCTATTGATGAGGAATTGGGAAGAGTAGGCGTACTCCTTATAGACAGAAAGCATGTAAGGTTCTTCCTTATGGATATGGTGGAGACTGTGGAGATGTTGGATTTTCTAGAGCCTTTGGCTACAAGATCCCACAGATTTCACAGCGGTGGTGCTCTGCTGAAAGGTGCTGAAGGAGCCATGAGGTACTCCATACCTTCACGGGGTACACCGGCTTATGCCTCGGCTCATGCCTACGGTGAGTACAGATTCCACATGAGGATAAGGGAGGAAAAACACAGGCTCTTCAAGCTGGCCAACGACGCCCTTATGGAGGCTTGGAAGGAGAGCAAGTTTGATAAGTTGGTTATCGGAAGTGAAAGGGACGACATAAGGGAGATAGAGAACCATCTTCACACGTATCTTCTTGAAAGGCTGGTAGGTTACATCAACGTGAACGTAAGCACCGCTTCACCCCATGAGGTTAGGGAAAAGGTTCTGGATCTTCTGTGGCAGAAAGACAGGGAAGAAGAAGCGCATTTGGTGAAAAAACTGGAGGATTTAGTAGGAAAAGGATTAGCGGTGAACGGAACGTCCTTGGTACTGCAACAGCTTTACATGGGTAATGTAAAGACCCTCCTGGTCCCGGAAGACTTTCAGAAGGCAGGTTACTTTTGTCCTAAGTCCCACATACCTGTGCTCAACCCTGAATGTCCCATGGAGGACGAAAAACCTTATTCTCTACCCGACATAGTGGACGAGGTGATAGAACTGGCGTTGGAAGAGAGGGCAACGGTGGAGATAATAGTAGACCCCCATCTTCAGAAAAAGATAGATGGGCTGGCTGCCTTTCTTAGGTTCAGCATATAGCTTTTATGGAAAGGGTGGTCATCTTCATAGATGGGTCTAACCTTTTCCATGCCATACGTTACCTCAACATAAAGATAGACTACAGTAAGTTGGTGGAGTTTCTAAGAGAGGACAGAAAACTGGTAAGAGCCTACTTTTACGGAGCTGTACCCCAAGAGAGGGATGTTAAAAGAAACACTCCCGAGTGGGAGAGTCTCCTAAGACAAAGGCGTTTTTTGGAAGAACTTTCCCTCATGGGTATCAAGGTGAAGACCGCACCCCTAAGAAAACTACCAACAGGAGAGTACTTGGAGAAGGAAGTGGACATAATGTTAGCTACCGATATGCTGAGCATGGCCTACATGAACGTCTACGACACAGCGATACTTGTAAGTGGCGACAGTGATTTTTCTTACACGGTGGAGGAGGTGCAGAGAATAGGTAAGAGGGTAGAAAACGCCTCCTTCAGAAAAACCAGTTCCTACCTTTTGAGAAAGATATGTGACAGGTTCATACTTCTCGACGATTACGTGGATAGGTTCATCATGGAGGAAAAGGTTTTACCTACACAGGAGATAAGTTTTTGGGAGAAGATAAAGAGGCTATGGAAAAAGTAGTTTTTCTACGTTTAGATGATGGCTGTCCAAAGGGTTATCCTTGTGTGGACAGATTAGACTACGACACAGCCCTCACTGTAGGTGTTTTTGATGGAGTACATCTGGGACACGTTCATCTTCTGAAGAGGTTGGTGAAGGTAGCCGAAAGGAAGAACTTGATGAGCTGTGTGCTGAGTTTTTATCCTCATCCTGCACGTGTCTTAGCACCTTCACAGGCACCCTGTGAACTCACCACGGTAGAAGAACGGGCAGAGCTCATCTTGGCTACAGGTGTGGACACAGTGGTTTTCATAAAGTTTGACAGAAGGTTCTCTTCCACAAAGGCGGAGGATTTTATAAGAGATGTGGTTCACCACCGTCTCAGATGCAAACACCTTCTGGTAGGTTACGACTGGCGCTACGGTTTTAGAAGGGAAGGGGAGATAGAACTGGCAAGAGAACTGGGAAAAGATCTTGGTTTTGAGGTGGAGGGGATAGAACCCTTTCAGGTAAAAGGTCATGTGGTGAGCAGTACCCTTATAAGGAGACTTTTGCACGAAGGACGCCTGGAAGAGGCAAAGGAATTCTTGGGAAGATATTACTACATAGTGCGACGCGTGGTGAGAGGAGAAGGTAGAGGTTCCTCCATAGGTGTGCCAACAGCCAATCTGGATCATACCGAAAATCTGTGCCTAAAGGAAGGAGTATATGCGGTAATGGTAAACGATCATCTACCCGGCGTTGCCAACTACGGCTATAGACCTACCTTTGACGGTAAAAGGAAAACACTGGAGGTGCATATAATAGGTTCGTCAGTGAATGTGAGAGGTAAGTGGTTGAAGGTGGAGTTCAGAGCCTTTTTGCGAGAGGAGAGAAAGTTTCAGAGAGTGGAGGAGCTCAGAGAACAGATACAGAAAGATATATCAACCGCTCTTGCTATCTTGAGCAAGTAGGTAAGCTGCGTATATAACCTCGCCGTTCTTTAGGAGAGCGAACCCCTTCTCCATTTTATCCTTCAGCCCTTTCTTGTTTTCCAGGAAGTCTATGAGAGTTTTGGGTTCTCCGTGAGCCCTCAGCTGGTAATCTACCACACTGCCATTGTCGAAGTGTATCTTAACAGGAAGGCAGTAAAATTTAGAGTCCTCACCCTTCCCGCAACGCCTTATCTCACCAACCACTTCTATCCTTACACTTCTGGCCACTATATCTTCCAACCTCATCGCTGATATTCTCGCTACCACTAGTATAAGTTAAGGGGATGTGTCCTGTCAAGAAGACTCGGTTTCTCAGCCAGCGGGTATTATATCCATTATAATCTTATCTCATGCTGGAGAGAGTCTACAGATGGGAAGGCAAAGCTGTTCTACCTCAGGAGGGGAGCTTTATAAAGCTCCTGCCCGACAAGAGGATAGAGGTGCCCCACAATCCCATAATACCCTTCATAGAAGGTGACGGCATAGGCCCCGAGATAGCACCTGCCATGATACTCGTGGTCAACAGAGCTGTTGAGAAGGCTTACGGAGGAAGCAGACTCATATACTGGGTGGAACTGCTGGCAGGTGATAAGGCAGAGGCTCTCACCGGTAAACGTATGCCAGAAGAAACACTGGAAGTTCTCAAGGAGGCCGTTGTCAGCATAAAGGGACCTTTAGGCACACCTGTGGGTAAGGGTGGTAAGTCCCTCAACGCCATACTGCGCCAGTCTATGGATTTCTACTCGGCCATAAGACCCGTCTACTGGTTGGGACAACCTGCACCGATACCCGAACCTCACAGGGTGAACGTCACAGTGTTTAGGGAAAACTCCGATGACGTTTACATGGGTATAGAGTACATGCCGGGTTCTCAGGACACCCAGAAGGTCAGGAAGTTTTTCTTAGAGGAGATGGGAGTTTCTCCCTACGCTCTACCCGAGGACTGTGGTATCACAGTGAAACCTATGAGTGAGTATAAAACCAAGAGACATGTCAGAAAGGCTCTGAGATACGCCCTTGAGAAAGGGTTAAAAGTGGTGGCCGTCGTTGGTAAGGGTAACATCATGAAGGCCACCGAAGGCGCCTTCATGAACTGGGCCTTTGAAGTGGCAAAGGAGCCAGAGTTTGAGGGGAGAGTTATCACCGAAGGAGAACCAAAAGACGGACAGGTCCTTCTTACACGTGTTATAACGGACCAGATGCTCATGCAGTTGGTTCTAAAACCAGAAGCCTACCATGTCATAATAACTCAGAACCTTAATGGAGATTACATATCGGATCTGGCAGCAGCGCTGGTAGGTGGTCCCGGATTTGTCCCTAGCGGTAACATAGGTGACGGGTACGCCCTTTTTGAGAGCACTCACGGTACAGCCTACGATATAGCCGGTAAGAACATAGCCAACCCCCTATCTTTAACCCTGTCGGGAGCTATGATGTTGGAATACCTGGGTTGGAAAGAGGCCGCCCAGCTCATATACGATGCCGTCAAGAAGGCTATAGAGGACCGTCTGGGAACTCCTGACATAGCGAAGGGTTTTGAAAAGATGGGTGTAGAGGCCAAAGCCCTTTCCACCATGGAGTTTGCCCAAGCTATAGCGGAGAGGATATGAAGGTAGGATACGTAGCCATAGTGGGTAAACCCAACGTAGGTAAGTCTACTCTCCTTAACAATCTGATAGGTACCAAGGTGTCCATAGTGTCACCAAAACCTGGTACCACCCGTATAAGGGTTCTGGGTGTGAAGAACATACCTAACGAAGCCCAGATTGTTTTCCTTGACACACCCGGTATATACCGACCCCGTGATGCGTTGGGAGAAGCTATGGTGAGTCAGGCGGCAACCTCCCTTCAGGACGCAGATGTTATTCTTTTCATGATAGACGCAGAGGACGGTTGGAGACAAGATGATGAGATGGTCTTTAACACCTACATAAAACAGTATGCCAAGGATAAGCCTGTTTTTCTCGTCATCAACAAGGTGGATAAAGTAGGACCGGTGGATGAGCTTCTTCCTTTCGTTAAAGAGATAACGGATCAGCACCCAGAGTTTCGTGAGGTGATACCCATAAGCGCCTTAAAGGGATACAACCTGGACGAACTCCTCAAAACTATAGTGAAATACCTTCCCGAAGGTGAGCCTCTGTTCCCTGAGGAGATGGTAACGGACCTTCCCTTTAAACTTCTGGCAGCGGAGATCATAAGGGAGAAGGTTCTTATGAAGGTCCACCAGGAGATACCTCAGGGCGTGGCGGTGGTTGTCTACGAAGTGAGCGACGGTAAACACGATCCTAACGTCCTGGTGATAAAAGGTGAGATCATTGTGGACAGGGAGAACTACAAACCCATCATAATAGGTAAGGGGGGGCAAAGGTTAAAGAGTATAGGTAAAATGGCTCGGGAGGAGCTGGAACTAATAACGGGAAGGAAAGTATACCTGGAGCTTTACGTGAGGGTAAAGCCTGACTGGAGAAAGAGGCCTGAACTGGTCAAAAGTTTTGGATACAGAGTGGATTAAACCGTATAATATCTCCCATGTTATGCATAGATCTACAGGGCAAAAGGGCTCTGGTGACGGGAGCAACGAGAGGTATAGGAAGAGCCATAGCTCAGGCTCTCGCTCAGGCAGGTGCCACTGTAGTGGTGACGGGAAGAGAAAGAAGTAGAGCGCAGGAAGTGGCCGAAAGGCTACCTGGTGAAGCCATTGGGATAGAGCTGAGACTGGAGGATCCCGAGTCTATAAAGAGGGCCTACGCTGAGGTGGAGGAGAGGTTAGGAGGTGTGGACATCCTCGTTAACAACGCCGGTGTAACGAGGGACAAACTGTTCCTGCGGATGACCTTGGAGGACTGGGATGAAGTGTTTCAGGTAAACCTCAGGGGTACCTTCATAGTAACATCTCTCGCAGTTAAGGGTATGGTGAAGAACCGTTGGGGAAGGATCATCAACATATCTTCCGTCGTGGGTTTTACAGGCAACATAGGACAGGTCAACTACTCAGCTACCAAATCGGCACTCGTAGGGTTCACAAAAAGCCTTGCCAAAGAGCTGGCTAGCAGAAACATCACCGTCAACGCCGTGGCTCCAGGCTTTATAGAAACCGATATGACCTCTGTTCTTTCGGAAGATATAAAACAGAGTTATCTCAAAAACATACCTTTAGGGCGCTTTGGCACCCCCGAGGACGTGGCAGGGATAGTGGTGTTTCTCTCTTCCGATCTTGCCAGTTACATAACGGGTGAGATCATTCACGTTAACGGCGGTATGTACTGAGGTAAGATGCTTTTCCGCATTATAGCCTCGTGTGGGAGAGCCAGGAGAGGCATTCTCTTTACTCCCCACGGAGAGATACACACACCTGTTTTTATGCCGGTAGGTACACAGGGAACTGTGAAGGCTATGATTCACAGACTGCTGGAGGAGATAGGCACCCAGATCATTCTGGGTAACACATACCATCTTTATCTGAGACCGGGCGTAGAAGTTATAAAAAAGGCAGGTGGGCTGCATAACTTCATAAGCTGGAGGAAACCTATCCTAACCGACAGTGGAGGTTTTCAGGTGTTTTCCCTCTCACGGGGTAGAAAGGACGGAAGAGCAAGGGTAAAGGTGAGAGAAGAGGGTGTGGAGTTTAGAGATCATCTGGCCGGGGATCTTCACTTCTTCACACCCGAACTGGTGATAAAAATTCAGGAAGCTTTTGGATCTGACATAATGATGCCTCTTGATGAGTGTGTTGAGTACCCCACCACATACGCTTACGCCAAAGAGGCCCTCGAAAGGACCATAAGGTGGCTTGATAGAAGCATATCCGCCAAGGAAAGACAGGATCAAGCTCTTTTCGGAATAGTACAGGGTGCTTTCTTTGAGGACCTAAGGAGGGAGTCAGCGCTGCGTACCGTAGAGAGAGAGCTGGATGGGTATGCCATAGGAGGGTTGTCGGTGGGAGAACCCAAAAACATGATGTACGACATTACGGAACTGGTCTGTGAGTATCTACCTTGGGAGAAACCCAGGTACCTTATGGGTGTAGGTCTTCCGGAAGACCTCCTGGAAGCCATTGACAGAGGTGTAGATATGTTTGACTGTGTGGCTCCCACGCGTTTTGCCAGAACGGGTACACTCTTTACCTCTTACGGGCGCCTCAACATAAGAAACGAGCGCTTCAAGAAAGACTTCTCTCCTCCGGACCCCCAATGTGACTGTTATACCTGTAAAAACTTCAGCAGAGCTTATCTGAGGCACCTCTTCCAGTCAGAGGAGATATCAGCCTATATCCTCAACACCATACACAATCTTTATTTCTATCACAAACTGATGGAGGGTGCCAGGAGAGCCATAGAGGAGGGGCGTTTCGGTGAGTACAAAAGACAATGGCTTGAGAAACTGGAGATGGGTGTTATCTAAAACCTTGCTGATGACAGCGTTGTTGGGTCTATATATGTCAGTAGGATCAACCTTGGAAAATGAGAGATTAGCTATGACTTACTTCTATAGAGGATATCTTCAGATGAAGAACGGTAACTATGCAGATGCCATTATAGATTTCTCTCACGCTTACAGTATGGGCAGAGAGGGACACTATGGGGAACTTGCTTACCTGTACCTGGGTTACGCTTACGCTCATCTCTATAAAGGGAAGGGAGACAGACAGGGCTTGATGTCTACGTTGGCTTACTTGCATATGTATCCACACCATTACAAAAAACCCAACTACCTCTTGCTGTATCAGGAGATAGTGGGGGATACGTATCTTTTCATGGGAAACTGCAGCGCCGCGCGGATAGTGTTCAGTGACCTTTACGGTAAAACAGGCTGGAGTGTACATCTCTTGAAGACCCTCTATGCGGAAGCTCTCTGTGGCGGAGTGTTTGATATAACCCTCATCGGTACTGTGGATCCTTCCACTTTAGGCGATCAGGAATACCTTCTTTTCCTTACGGAGGGCCTTTACTTTTTTAACACCAAGAACTTCCGGGAGGCTCTCATCCTCATGAAGGAGGCAAAGTCTGTAAACAGAGAACTGGAAGAGGATCCCCATTTCCTTTACAGGTACGCAGTGGCACATTACATGGCCGGTGACTGGCGCAGTTCCCTATCTTACTTTGAGATGCTAAAGAGGGTGGACAAAGACAGCTTTTACGGGGAACAAACCGACTACTATCTGGCTCTCATACATCTTCAGAATAACAACTTTGTGGAGGCACGAGCTGCACTGGGTAGACTTGTGAAGAGAGGTGTGTTACAGAGTACTGCTCTCAGACTCATAATATCCCAGCTATGGTTGTATGAAGATTTTCTGAAGGCTTACAAAAGGGAACTGGCTTGGTACGATAAGTATCTTTCGCGCATAGCGTGGTTGGACAAAGAGAAGGTTTACTCCATACCCGCAGTCCTAGGTTTGTATTACCTTTCCCTGCGCAGGGGTACCTTACTAGAGCCTTACATCATGAGGGAGAAGAGTGTCCCTTTAAAAGACGACATCCTATGGGTGGGTGATCTTGTGGTGAAGGTAGGACCCATGTACGCAAAACTCAGGTCATACTATCTTAACCCCTACCGCGATGAAGAATACAGACTTATGAAGGAGCTTTACAGCGCCAACGCGAAGAACTACACCTTCCTATGGGGTACGGAGGGTTTGGTTAGGGGGGCCGTTTTCCACGGAGACGGTGCTTATTTTGAACTTGTGGACTCCGTCGACGAACCTATCAAGGACTTTCTGAGGGCTCAGATAATGTTACTGCAGGATAAGGAAGAAGGCCTCAAGGTGCTAGAAAAAGTGCTTTACAGACTTAAGGGAGAGGATCTGTTAGAGGCCAAGATACTTTTAGGATTAATGACCAAGAGAAGGCAGATTTTGGAAGACCTTCCGCTGAAGGACATAAGAGGATCCATCAGGCTATCGGGTTACGTACCCACTGTACTGCTCACCCTGGCAGATTTATATTATAAGGAGAGAAACTATGGGAGATCAAAGGAGATGTGCATGGAGTACACGGAGGTAGCTCCTAAGAATGGTGTGTACTGGTTGTGTCTTTACCGTGTTGCTAAGATAAGTAGTATGCAAGGAGATGAAAAAACACTGCGCTGGGTCTTAGAGCAGGCCAAGGAAGGTCAGGACCCTGTTGCAAAAGCCATACTTACCCTTTACGGTGAATGATGGGGCTATTTGATACTGTAAACAGGATCATACCCCTTTTGGATGAAAGATGGTTACGACACAAGGTCATTGTGAGTAACATAGCCAATGCAGACACACCTAGGTACATGCCTAAGGAACTTCTTTCCTTAAGAAACTCTGAAATACCCCTCAAGACAACGAGGCCACGCCACATAGATCCAGAGAATGGGGTGGTATACAGGGTGGTAGAGGTGAAGAGAAGTCTCGTGGGCAACGATCTAAACGGTGTGAGTTTAGAAGAAGAGATATCTAAGTTGATTCAGAACAAGCTGGCCTACGAAACTTACATGTATCTTGCTAAGAGAAGTTTGGATGGCATAGGAAACGTGCTGAGGGATGCCAAATGATGGAGGTCTTTAAGGTCTTTGAGGTGTCTGCGTCTGGAATGTATGCTCAGAGGGTGAGGATCAACGTGATAGCCTCCAATCTGGCCAACTATGAATCTTACACGAGGGAAGGGGAGCCCTACAGGAGGTTGGAACCTGTTTTTGAGGCTGTTGAAACTCCAGGAAACCTCAGTAAAGGGCTTGTCCCAGTGCGTGTAGTAGAGATAAGAAGGTCCGACGCTCCCTTCAGGCTCCTCTTTGATCCTACCAATCCTAGGGCTGATAGGGATGGTTTTGTGAGACTCCCCAACGTGGATGTTACGGCAGAGATGGTGGACATGCTGTCCGCATTGAGAAGCTATGAGGCCAACTTGACAGCCTTTAACGCTACAAAGGAGATAGTACAGAGGACGTTAGAGCTATGGAGATAAGAGGTCTCGGTGAAGGTACGTTACAGTATGGGAAAGAACTGAGACGTACCTCTGACTTCTTTGAGGAGCTTAAGCGCATTGTTCTTTGGGTGAACCAGCAGAGACAGGAAGCCAACAATGTTAGGGAGGCCTTTTTGAAGGGTGAGGATGTCCCCCTACACCGCCTCGTTATTGAGATGGAAAAGGCGAGCTTAGCGTTATCACTACTCGTACAGATCCGCAATAAACTTGTGGAGGCTTTTCAGGAACTCAACAGGATGCAGGTGTAGTAATATGGATTACAGAACCCTTTTAAGGGAGCTAAAGACAAAGATAGAACAACTATCCACGAAACAGAAACTTATCCTGTCAGGTGCGGTGGCAGCTGGACTCATCTCCCTTCTGTTGATGGTGCTGTTGGCTTCCTCTGCCCGTTACGTGCCTCTATACTCGGGTCTCTCTCAGGAGGATATGTCAGCTGTGCTTTCGGAGCTTGAGAAGGAAGGTGTCCCCTACAAACTGGGCGGTGATGGGAGGAGTGTGTTGGTTCCTGAGGATAAGGTGAGGGACATAAGACTCAAACTTGCGGCAAAGGGAATACCCAGTAAGGGTGTGGTGGGTTATGAGATATTTGACAAGAGTAACTTTGCTGTATCCGATTTTCAAAATCAGGTGAATTTCAAAAGGGCTGTGGAGGGTGAACTGGCTAAAACCATCATGAGGATACAGGGCGTCGAAGAAGCAAAGGTGAATATCGGTATGCCTCAGAGATCTATCTTTGTGAGAGAGGAAGAACAACCTACGGCGAGTGTCCTTGTTAGGTTGAAACCGGGCTATGAGCTTTCTCCGGAGCAGGTAAAGGCTATAAGGAACCTTGTGGCCTTAAGTGTACCGCGACTTGATCCTAAGAACGTGGTGGTGATAGACGATAGAGGAAGAGATCTCACCTCCCTGTTAGGAGAGGAGATGGACTTAACTGAGAGAGAGCTGAGGATAAAGCGAGAGTATGAAGAACAGGTAGAGAAGAAGCTTCAGAAAATCTTGGAAGAGGCGTTGGGTGTAGGTAACGTGAAGGTGAGAGTCTCTGCCGATATAGATCTTACAAGAAGGGAAAGTAAAGAAGAGATATACGATCCCGATATGACCGCCGTAGTAAGTCAGCAGAAGAAGAAGGAGAGGGTTTTAGGGGGCACCTTAGGAGGTGTACCTGGCACAGCTTCCAACATACCTCCTGCCACCGGTGTGGGTGCTGGAGGCCAGACTCTCTCTGAGAGGACGGAGACTATAACCAACTATGAGGTCAGTAAGAAACAGATCTATACGGAGGAACCTTTAGTAAAGGTACGGCGACTGAGCGTGGGTGTTGTGGTAAACAGCCAGCTGAAGAATGTTAACCTGGATAGTATAAGGGAGCTTGTCCAAACGGCCGCAGGCATCGACCAACGGCGAGGTGATACCATCAGTGTGGTAGCTGTCCCCTTCCATAGACCTACTCTGGGAGAGGAGAAGGCTAAAGAAAGGGTATACTGGCCGTATATCGTAGGTGGGGTCCTTATAGCCTCCTTGCTCGTCTTCTCCCTTCTGGTGTTCATGCGACGCAGGAAACAGGTACCCTTACCTACTCCCCCAACGGCTGTACCGCCAGTACCAGAGACGATGGTGACGGAGGAAATTAGGGTAAAGGCTAAGGAAGTAGCCAGCCTGGAGGCTGTGGCAGAACTGGCGAAGCAAGAACCACAGAAGGTGGCCAAAATTATAAAAAGTTGGCTCAGGAGTAAGGGCTGATGGCTGAGGAGTTTCTGTCACAGGAAGAGGTGAACCTCCTTCTGCAGGCGCTGGGTAAGGAGGAGGAGACTAAAACTACCGTAACTCACAAAGAGGTGAAGCCCCTTGATATTAGTACACTGGAACACATCTCGGCTAGTAGAATAGCTGGACTTGAACTCATATTGGAACGTTGGGTTTCTTCCCTCAAAAGATCCCTCTCATCGGTTATGGTGAGCATACCAGCAGTACTCAAAGAAGGTGTAAGTGTTGTCAGGTTCTCAGAGTTTGTTTCCCAACTACCCTTCCCCTCAGCAATAGGCTTTTTTAACGTACACCCCCTAAGGGGTGTAAGTATGTTGGTCCTTGATCCCAGGATAATATATATGACCGTCAGTAGCTTGTTTGGTGGACCACCTAAACCCTACAAAATAGAGGGGAAAGAATTCACCAAGATAGAGTTGAGAATAGTGCAGAAAATTTTAGAAATATGTTACAGAGAGTTGGAGGAAGTCTGGAACACCGTTATGGAGGTGAAAGTCATCCCACAAGGATTGGAAACTAATCCTTCTCTTCTGACGATAGCACGCCCCAAAGAGAAGTTTATAGTACTCAAGCTTCTTGTATCTCTGGAGGGGAGCGAAGGTTATATGTATCTGGCAATACCTGAAGAATCTTTGGATCCCTACAAGGAGGTCCTTAAAGGAATCACGGAACTTAGATCGCCGGAGGTTTCCAACAAGCTCTTGCAGGCTTTAGAAGAGATACCTTTAAACCTAGAGGTGATACTGGGTAGACAGAAAATACAGCTGGGGGATCTTCTCAATATGAAGGTGGGTGATACTATGATACTACAGAAAGGTCTCAGAGAACCTGTGGAGGTTAGGGTAAGTGGCGTGCCCAAGGCTTTAGCCTTTCTAGGACAGGTAGGGAAAAGGAAAGCCATAAAGATTCTAAGGTTTTACTAAGGTAACTTGAGAGAGAACACATAAGCCACCGTATCTTTTCAGCACAGGAGATACCTCCTTAATAAGTCTTTCTGCGAGGTTATCATCGCACACAACTACCACGTACACGTTTTCCATTGCTCCGGAGGGTTCGTCCCCTCTCATAATACCCCTCTCTCCCATTCCCATAACATGCTCCATCACGCTGTAACCGGGGACTTTGAGTTGATGAAGGACTTCGATGACCTTCTCCAACTGGTACTTGCCTATTATGATCTCCACCTTGGTGGCTGTCAACCTCTCCATCCTTCACCCCCAGAGCAAGTTGGCCACGTAATAGTATAAGGGAATACCGATAGATATGTTGAAGGGAAAGGTTACAGAGAGGGACATGGTGATGTATAATCCTGGGTTGGCCTCAGGTAAAGCTATTCGCAACGCTGCCGGAACAGCTATGTAGGAAGCACTGGCCGACAGAACCGCCAACAGAAAAGCATCCCCCATTTCTGTGCCTACCAACTTGGCCAACATGAGGGCCACGTGGGCGTTAACGATGGGAACAAAGATAGCAAAAATGAGGAGGAAGGGTCCTACTTTCTTTAACTCTCCCACTCTTCTTGAAGCTACCAGACCCATGTCCAACAAGAAAAAGGCGAGAAAGCCTTTAAAGAGATCACCGTATAAAGGTTTCATAGCTTCCCAACCCTTCTCTCCTGTAATATAACCCACTATCAAAGATCCCAACAGGATAAGAACAGACCCGTTAAAGAAGGCTTCCCTCAGAAGATCCTTCCACTCTATGTGTACCCCATCAGATCTCTTACCGAAGAGGTTTGCCAGTATGAGGCCCAGTATTATAGCGGGAGATTCCATGAGAGTCATGGCAGCCACCATATGACCTCCGTGGTGAACACCCAAGGACTGAAGAAAGGTGGTGGCTGTCACGAAGGTGACCGCACTGATAGAACCGTAAGTGGCGGCTATACCGGCGGCGTTGTAAACGTCCAACTTCCATCGTAGTAAAAAGAAGCTGTACAAAGGAACCAGTACAGCCATGAGCATAGCTATAAGGAGTGTGATCAGCACATACTGATTTAAACCACTGTGAGCTATCTTGTACCCTCCCTGTAAGCCTATGGATATGAGGAGGTAGAGGGAAAAGAGTTTAGGAAGAGGGTGCGGTATGTCAAGGTCAGACTTCAGAAGAGTTGCCAGAAATCCTAGAAAGAAGAAAAGTATGGGAGGTTGGAGTATGTTGTTAAGGACAAGCTCCCAGCTCATGCCTGTACACCCCCTCTTTTGATAAATACCAAGAAGCTGGAACCTCTGTAGGAGGGTATCTCCTCTCCTATGTCCCAAAGACCGAAGGCGTAGTTAACGATGACAGGATTTTTCATATTGGCTATGCGCACTATACCCTTCACCCTTATCACGTCAGCGGGAAGGTTTTTGAGAAGATCAACCAGCTTATCATACTCCAAGGGCTGAGGAAACTGGATAACCTGTTCCGCTACGCGGTGCTGGTGTTGGTGAGCGGGTGACGGTTGTGTGTACTTACTCAGATCATCCAAGACAAATATACCCTCAAACACCTCAGCGGGTAACTGTCCGAAGGATGTTCTGTATACCCTAAGATAACTAAATATTCTCTCACCGGTAAATACATTCCTTATGGAGTACTCCTCCCAGATTTTCTTTATTTCCTTTTCCAACTCATCACACCTTTGAGCATCTACCAGATCCACCTTGTTGATGACCACTATGTTGGACCCTCCTATCTGGTATCTGGCAGTACTTTCATTCTTGTATTTCTCAAAATTCTTAGCGTCCACCACACATATGACACCTTCTATACTACATCCCAAACTTTGTAGACTCAGCATAACGGGGAAGGGCTCTGCGGCTCCCGATGTTTCCACCAACAAAACCTCAGGATCATACTTCTCCCTTATCTCCTTAATGCCTTTCTCAAACTCTGCATGTAAGGAACAACATATGCAACCTTCTGCCAGTTCTACCACCGAGGAATACACATTCTGAAGCACCTTCCCATCTACACCTACTTCACCTATCTCGTTTACCAGAACCGCCACCCGTTTTCCACCAAAATGCTCTCTGGCAGCCCGTACGAGGAGAGTAGTCTTACCGCTACCTAAAAATCCTGTTACCACAAAGGCAGGTAACATGGCGGTATTACTCTCCGCCGTACTCTACTGAGTCGATCTCCTCCATAAACTGTTCTATCTGAAAGGTTATGAAGTTGGCAAGGTCCTTAACATCCTTGTCCATGTATTCCGGATCTATGTCTATCCGTTTTTCGTGAATACTGTGCCCTTCTACCACATACTTCACCTTCAGATACGGAACTGAGACAGTTCCACATCCTGCCTCCTGCTCCGTGGGAAAGCAGACCTCTATATCTATGTCCGGATTGGCCATATTCTTTCTCACTTCCTGTGCCAAAAGCTCCAGCTTGCTTATGTCCATGGCTATTCCCTCAGTCAGAAGCTGTTACCATAACCATCTGGATACAGTTTCTCTTGAGAAGATCTGAGCAAACGTAAACGCATATGGCACAACCTTTGCACCTGGCGTAGTTGACCCACGCCACGTGCTTAGACTCATGGTACATTAGGGTGTTGGGTTCAGGACAGAACAGAACACACTGCTTGCAGTTGTATTTGGCACAATCACTTTCCTTTACATCAGCCACATAGTACATTCCCGTTACTCGGATTACCCATCTTCGGGTGCCGGGCTATTTGTAACGCGCCCTTTAATGGGTGTCCAGAGACCCGGCAGGCGCCATTTGGACACCCATATTAAGAATTTTATATGATCAGCCGGTGAGAGCTTCTTCCTCAACCCATCCCCTTTCCTCTGCTATACGGAAGGCTTCCCTTATAACCTGCATGTTCTTCTCCAGCAGCTCCATCTTCTTCTTGAACTTCTTTTCTATAGCACTGTCCAAGGCCGTTGTCCCACCCGAAGCCACGAAGGTGTTACCTAAGAATCTCTCCCTCACAGCTTGCTCAATGTGTTCAAAGTTCACCAATCTGGTGATACCAAAGAACAGACCTATCATAGCCATGTTGGTGGCTAGCTCTGTACCCGCTACCTCCAGGGCCAGCTTTGTGGCGGGGAACATGTAAACTCGCGTGTTGAGTTCCTTAAGAACCTGCCAATCTTCGGGGGGAATTATATCGGCATCGGTGTTAATGATAACCATACCGTTTTCCTTGAGTCCCGAGTAAAAAGGCATAGTGTAAGACTTACCGTGAGTTATAACTTGAGGGTGATAGATCATTATCACGTTGGGGTAAACCACCTCTCCTACTTCGTAGATGGGCTCGTCTGAAACCCTCACGTAGGCCTCAACGGGTGCCATACGCTTCTCGGAACCGAAGAAAGGTACCAAAGTGGCGTACTTACCGGCCGCAGTCATAGCGTTACCAAGTATGTGGGCGGAGGTGACAACCCCCTGCCCACCGACACCAGCTATCCTTATGTTATACCTTTTCATGCCTTCACCTCCTGTTGCTCCTTCTCCAGGTTCTCGAAGAACTCTCTTACTTCATCTGTCATCCACTCGTAGAAGGCAAAATCTTGCTTTTCCCTCTTTCTGGCATCTTCCAACACCTTCTCTGTGGGTATAGAGTACTCTATGTTACAGGATGTGTAAGCGTGTATGAAGGTAGGACCAAAGTGTCTGGCTGCCAGTATGGCCCTTCTTATAACCTTAGCTATTCTCTTGGGGTTAGTGGGTGCCAGCTTTGCCACGTACACGCATCCCGCTACTTTAGCCAGCTCCACAGCGTTTATTTTGTCGAACTGCTTTCCTTTTGGAGCCATTTTAAGCTGAACACCCTTGGGTGACATACCGCTCTCTTGTCCACCGGTGTTGCCGTAAACCTCGTTATCCACCATGATGGTGGTGAACTTCTCTCTTCTGAACCAAGAGTGCATGGTCATACCGAAACCTATATCAATGAGACCTCCGTCACCTGCTATAACCACCACGTCTTTCACTTTGTCGGGGAACCTTATCGTTAGAGCTCTCTTGAGACCAGAGGCCACAGCGTTAGTGTCACCGTAGTTACCATAGATGAAGGGAACGGCAGCCTGTGACAGAGCAAGTCTCGCACAACCCGCTGTACCTATCACTATGGTGTCCTCGGGATTGGGAAGGGCAGCGTAGAACACCCTTATGAAGTAGGCCATAAAGCACCCTGCACACATAGGGTGTTCTTCCACCAACTCCTTAAACTGTCCCAGTTGCTGCACATCTACCTGTCTGCCGAACTGGCCATACTTGACCAGGTCCACGTAATCCTTTGGCATGTATCTTTCAAAACCTGGAGAAATCCTCACATACTCCAGACCCATGTTAACACCTCCTTAAAGTTTTTATACCACCACTTTTCTTTCCTTCTTGATGCCAAAAGCATCGTAAATCTTTTCCATAATAAGCTCTACGGGGAGAGTCATACCACCGTAGACCCTCGGTCCACCTATCACTATGTCGTTGTTGGGAAGGACCGCTTTAACTTCCTTAGCCAACCATCCCACTATGTTGTGCTCCGGCACTATCACCGCCTTTGCCTTCCTGAGAACTTCCCTTATCTCTCTCTCAGGGAAGGGTCTTATAGACTTTACCTTTACGAGGCCTACGTTGAGACCTTCCATCTGAGCATACCTAACCGCTTCCCTTCCTTGGGCTGCAGCACAGCCAGAGGCCACTACAAAGACCTCCGCATCAGGATTAACCACCTCAATGGGGCCTCCCAGATATTTATAAATGTACTTCATGGCCCTTATGTTGGAGGACCAAACCTCCTGTTGCCATACAGCGTGTATAAGGTAACTCATGAAGTTGGACTTTTGAACGGGAGCGTCTCTCTGTATACGTGCAGGTGGTATCTCACAGTCGGTAGGAGGAACGGGGGCTTTGTAAGGATCTCTGGGAGGGAGTTTCATGTCCTCAGGTGTCATGTTAACGTAACCTTTGGCGTGGGTAACAAAGAAGCCTTCCGTACAGACCGCCACAGGTATGTACACGTCTACCTTCTCTGCTATTACGAAAGCTGCGAGGGTAAAGTCAAAAACATCCTGCTGGTTTTCTGCATGTAACACCACCATACCGCAGTGAAGGAGGTAGGCTATCTCCACATTGTCAGGCTGTATGGAGAGGGGTGCGTTCACCACCCTTGTGAGGACACCCAAAACCGCGGGGAGTCTGTGACCGGGCCACGAAGCTATAGCCTCCAGACCTCTCAGAAGACCTGGTCCTGAGGTAGCGGTAAAGGCTCTCGCTCCACCTCTCACAGCACCCGCTATAGCGGACATAGCGCCGTACTCTTCTTCTGCTCTGTAGTAATCTCTGAGATAACCCTGTGCCCACAAATCCCCCACCAGGTGCATCACTTCAGACTGAGGTGTTATGGGATAGGCTATCGCTATGTCCACGTTGGCACGTTTCACAGCCTCGGCCATAGCCTGGGCACCTGTTATAAACTTACGCTCTCTAGGTGCCTCTAAGAGAAGGTAATCGGCATCTACTACTCTCTGTTCAGGCATGTCTCCCCTTCCTAACCCAGACATCTCGTGTCTGGGGCCGGGCTATTTTTAACGCGCCCTTTGAGGGTGTCCAGAGACCCGGCAGGCGCCATTTGGACACCCTTAAACTCATCATTCTGTCTCCGTAACTTGCTCTCCTCTTCTGGGTATGAGGAGATAGGCGTACTCTCCGTAATCTAGAACGGAGAGTGTCTCGTAGTTTTCCGGCGGTAGAGATGGGTTTTCTGGTGGAAGTTTGGGCTCCCACTCTATGCCCATCTCCTTCCTCACCTGCACTACCACATTCTTGAATCTCCTTATCTCCTCTGCATGAACATCTCTCAGGGACACCATAGCGTCCTCGTGTCCCATCTCGGCGCACAGAGCTATGGTGAAGCAGTTGGTACCAGCTCTTATCATTCTGAGAGATAGGTTAGCATAGTGACAGTGCACACCCACAAATATAGCTACCTCTATTTTGTTGTGAAGGATCGTGAGGTTGGGGTGGTTGGGATTTATCTCCGCTTCCGGATCTAT
Source organism: Thermocrinis albus DSM 14484 (assembly GCF_000025605.1). NCBI lineage: Bacteria > Pseudomonadati > Aquificota > Aquificia > Aquificales > Aquificaceae > Thermocrinis > Thermocrinis albus. Next base: position 631,828 of record NC_013894.1, read on the forward strand.
TTTGGGATACTTAGGTCTGTAGTCCGGCATAGGAATTATCCTGCAGTTGGGTATTTCCATAGCCAGCTCTAGCACGGCTTTTGCCTTCTCCATAGCACTGGCGTTCCACCCCCACAGAACAAGAGGACCCGGAAATATGGTGGGATTCCTTCTGGTGAGGAGGGCCTTGGCGGCCTCACGCATGGCCACCTCTTCGTCCACTATTTCTCCATAAAGAAGAGCCTTGCCAGGTGGTGGAAGCTCTACGCCTTCAAAGGCTGGAGGCGTAGGTATATAACCGGCCGGCCCAGGAACCACCTTCATCTTCTGCATACTGCACCTCCAGGCTTTTGGTGGTTTTTCAAATATTAGCATGGGGTAATACCTTGTCAAGCGGGAACTATATGATTAAAATCTTAATGATTTAAGCTATGTAAGCGTATGTTTATATTTACAATGGCACGGAGGTGAAGGTATGTGGGATCTGACCGTTAAGATAGGTGGAGAAGGTGGAGAAGGTGTCATATCAGCCGGAGACTTCCTTACGGAAGCCTGTGCCAGGGCGGGATATTGGGTGGTTAACTTCAAGAGCTTCCCGGCGGAGATAAAGGGTGGGTACGCTCAGTCAGTGGTCCGTGTATCGGACGAGAGACTTTTCTCAACAGGTGACAGCTTTGACGTGCTTTGCTGTTTCAACGGCGAAGCCTATGAATTCAACAAAAAGCATCTTGTAGGTGGTACCGTAATGGTGTACGACAGTTCCGACTTTGAACCAGAGGACCACGATGGCGTGATCATGTATCCCGTTCCTCTCTCGTATCTCGCAAGGGACGTTATGAAGGCTTATATAACTAAGAACGTTATAGCCTTGGGTGTTTTGTGTGGCCTGCTAGATGTACCCGTGGAACCTATAAAGGAATCCATAAAGGCCAAGTTTGGGAGAAAAGGAAGTCAAGTGGTGGACATGAACCTCAGAGCTCTGGAGCTGGGACTTGACTTTGCAAAGAGGGAACTTACGAAGAGAGACCCCTACCGTTTTCCACCTGCGAAGGAACCTATGGACGTAGTTATTATGGAAGGGAATCAGGCTATAGCGAAGGGTGCCGTGGTGGCAGGCTGTAAGTTTTACGCGGCGTATCCCATAACACCAGCTACAACAGTGGGTAATTACATAGTGGAGGACCTTATACGTACAGGTGGCTGGCTGTATCAGGCTGAGGACGAGATAGCCTCTTTGGGTATGGCCCTAGGAGCGTCTTTTGCCGGTGTGAAGGCGATGACCGCTACCTCCGGTCCAGGCCTCTCACTTATGACGGAATTTCTCTCCTACTCCGGCATGACGGAACTTCCCGTTGTTATAGTGGATGTCCAGAGGGTAGGGCCTGCTACAGGTATGCCCACAAAACACGAGCAGGGAGATCTATACCATGCTGTTTTTGGAGGGCACGGTGAGTTCCCACGAGCTGTCCTAGCACCTATCTCTGTAGAAGACAGCTTCTACATGACCATAGAGGCCTTCAATCTTGCCGAAAAATACCAAATACCCGTCATTCTGTTAACAGATGCATCCATGTCTCTGAGAACGGAGTCCTTCCCTTCTCCTCGTCTTAAGGACATAAAGATTGTAGATAGATGGGTCTATAAGGCCAGTGAAGATCCGGAGGGAAGATTTAGAAGGGCAGGTCGTTTTCTGCGATACGCTCTGTTTACTTCTGACGGAATAACACCCATGGGTACACCAGGTGATCCTGATGCTATACATGCCGTAACGGGACTAGAAAGGCAGGAAAACTCAGATCCCAGAAACAGACCCGATGTGAGAACGTGGCAGATGGAAAAGCGTTTTAAGAAGCTTGAGAAACTCCTTAGAGAAGATGCGGAGAGATTTTACGAGATAGACGGACCCTTTGATAAGGCGGAGTTGGGCTTGATAACGTGGGGTCTTACAGCCTCAGTAACCAAAGAAGCCGTAAGAAGGCTCAGAAACAGAGGTGTGAAGGTGAACGCTCTTTACATCAAACTTCTCTATCCCTTAAGGGGTGATGTGGTGGAGAGGTTTGCCGAAAGGTGCGAAAGAGTTGTGGTTCCTGAAAGTAACTGGAGCGGTCAGTTGGCCACTCTGCTGAGAGCCTTTTCCCACGTAAGACCCATAAGCTACTGCGTTTACAGGGGCGAGCCCTTTATCCCCAAAGAGATAGAAGATCTGGTAGTCTACCTTCTGGAAAACCCAACCTTAACTGAAGGTAGGCTAACACCTTCCCACCTTTATGGGGAGAAATCTTACGGACTGATATGAAACTGGGTGGCCAAATACCGCCTGCGGGGGCCATGGCCACCTTGAAGAGGCGGGATACAAATACCCCCGCACCTGGGCTGTGTGAGTTTGCACAGCTTGGGTAACCAGGTTCCAATATGTTGAAACCAGCCGACTATAGGAGTGATGTTGAACCTACGTGGTGTGCCGGATGTGGAGACTTTGGTGTTCTCGCTGCCATAACTCGTGCTTTTGCTGAGCTGGGCTTAGAACCTCACCGGGTAGTGTCTGTCTCCGGCATAGGTTGTTCTTCGAGGCTTCCCCTCTTCCTCAAAAACTACTCCATACACACCCTCCACGGCAGGGCCATACCGGTGGCTATAGGTGTGAAACTGGCAAGACCGGATCTTACCGTTATAGTGGAAACGGGGGATGGTGATCTCTTTTCCATAGGTGCCGGTCATAATCCCCATGCTGCCAGAAGGAATGTGGATATCACCGTACTGTGTATGGATAACCAGGTCTACGGCCTTACTAAGAACCAGGTATCTCCCACATCAAGGGAATGGCTTTACGGGTCCCTCACACCCTATGGATCCATAGACAGACCTCTCAACCCTATCGCCACCATGTTGGCCTTTGGTGCCACTTTTGTAGCACAGACTTATGCCGGTAACTTACAACACATGACGTATGTTATTAAGGAGGCCATAAAACACAGGGGATTCTCCTTCGTTAACATAATCTCTCCCTGTCCCACCTTTAACAGAGTGGACACATTTCAGTACTACAAGGGTAAAGTGAAAGATATCAACCAGTTGGGTCACGATCCGTCCAGTTACGAAGCTGCCCTCCGTGTGGCTTTTCATGATCTGGACCATTATTATGATCCGGAGGCACCTGTTCCCATAGGGATATTCTACAGAGTTCAGATGGAAACTTACGAAGAACGTATGGCAAAGGTAAAGGCTCGATACGGAGGTTTAGAGGACCTTCAGGAAATCATAGATGCCTGCAAACCCAAGAGGGTTTAGTGGTATGGATCTTTCCTTCAGACAGTTTGAGAGCACCGTATACTGGGGTGTCTCCTTGGAGGGAGTGACTCTCACGGGTAGCACTTTTAAGAACTGTACTTTCGTAAAAGTATGCTTCAGGGATGCATACATCCCTGAGGCTTCCTTTGAGAACTGTCTCATGTTAGGTTGCGAGTTTACAGGTGCCATGATGCAGAAAGACTGTCTGTTGGATACAGCCTTCTTAGGTCAAGCAAAGGTCGAAGATGTGCTAATGGAAAACTGTAGCGGGTGCAAGGCATCCCTGCTGGAGGTGCGTTTCTTGAGAGCTCAGCTTAAGGGATGTGATCTCACAGCTGCTGTCCTGAGGGATTCGCGGTTTGAAAGATGCATTCTACACACCGTTAACTTAAGGGGTGCGGATATGCGCCGTACCAAGTTTTCATACTGTGAATTCTTCCACATAGAGGATGAGGAGGTTCTGTTCTATGGAAAGAAACCGTGGTGTCCAACTACTTGGTAAACAGCTTTTTGTAGATCCAGTCGGAAATTAAGATTATCAAAACCAGGATAGGTAAACCTATTACTATCCCCAGGAAAAGCAACTTAGCGTAAAAAACTATCAGGGCCAGGACAGCATCCATATTACACCACCAGGTTTACCAGTTTGTTCTTTACATACACGAAACGTTTCACCTCTCTTCCGTCAAGGTAGCCCCTTACCTTCTCATCACTCAGTACTATCTTACGAACCATCTCCTCGTCGGCATCCTTAGGTACCACTACCGTGGCTCTTACTTTGCCGTTTATCTGTACCGCTAAGCTTACCTCCCCTTCCTGAAGGGCTGTTTTATCGGGCTCCGGGAAGGGATGCTGTATCATCAAGGTGGTGTATCCAAGTCTGTGCCAAAGTTCTTCTGCCACGTGGGGCGTTATGGGATAGAGCATGAAGAGAAGCATCTCGAAGGCCTCACGCACAACGGCCAGATCCTCTGGCGTTTCCGGTTTAAAGTCCTGAAGGTGATTGAGAAGCTCCATTATTCCAGCTATGGCGGTGTTGAAAGAGAGGGACTCCATATCCTTTATGTACTTCTGAAGGGTTTGGTGAGTCTTCTGGCGTAGTTTTTTGGCCTCTCCCCTTATGTCACCGATGAGGTTCTTATCTATGTCCTTGATGTGGGGCAGGTACTGGTGAAAAGTGTTCCACAGCCTCCTTATGAACCTGTAGGCACCCGCTATACCTTCTTCTGTCCACTCAAAATCTTTCTCAACGGGACCGGCAAAGAGAACGTAGAGTCTAACAGTATCTGCACCGTACTTCTGAACCATGTCCTCGGGGTCTACCGTGTTGCCTTTGGACTTGGACATCTTAGCAGGTTCCCCAATCGTACTTTCCAGCTCCTTTATAATCCTTTCGTCGTAGAGTTCCAACTTTTCCAGAAGCACCCTACAGTTATCTCCTAAGGATATGAGGTTTTTCCTGAGGAACTCTCCTATTGTCATAAGGTAAATTATAATTCTGGTGTGTACAACAGAACCTTGCTGTTCGGCGAAGGCTTGTTTGAAACCTTACGTCTTCCTACTTCTGAAAGAAGACTGTCACTCCACTACGGACGTATGAAAGCTTCTGCAGACGCTTTGGGAATACCATGTCCACCGTGGGAAGAGTTTGTGCAAGGTGTGAGAAGTGCCGGTTATGGGCCGTCGGTGGTGCGTTACACTCTCGTGGCTTTGGGAGAAGGCCACTACAACGGTAAGGCAGAGGCTTTTCGTACAGAGATACACGTGAGACCTATTCCAAGCATCCCTCCCTCTGTTAAGCTCTGTATTTCTTCTTACAGAAGACATTCTTCCGATCCCCTTTGCAGACATAAAACTACCAGTTATTTTTTTAACGTGCTGGTAAAGCGAGAAGCCAACGGACGGGGTTTCTATGACGGTGTGGTGCTGAACGAGAGAGGTCATATATGTGAAACATCCTCCTCTTGCCTGATAGCTCTGAAGGGCAGCAGAGTGTTGGTACCTTCTTGGGATTGTGGTAGGCTACCCAGCACCACCCTCCAGGCTCTTAGTAGTTTTTTGGATGTAGAGGAAGAATACATAAAACCTGAAGATCTTGAGAGCATGGACGGTGTGTTTATCATCAACGCTGTTGTAGACTGTTTGCCGGTAGACGAGGTGGAGGGTGTAAAGCTCCGGATGGATGAAGATTTTGCCTATACCGTCAGGCGCTACCTGAGGTCTTTTTAAAGAAGTCACAGTAATCCCTTATGGGGCACTTGTGACATAGAGGTTTAACAGGCCTACATATGGTCTGACCAAAGGCCACGAGAAGTCTGTTAAACTCTTGCCAGTACTCAATGGGAAGCACCTCCATAAGGGCTTTCTCTGTCTGATAGGGTGTTTTGGTTTTTACTAAGGACCAGCGGTTGGTGATGCGATGTACATGGGTGTCTACACATATGGCGGGTTTGTTAAAACCGTCCGCCAGAACCAAGTTGGCCACTTTTCTCCCTACGCCCTTCAGTTTTAGGAGATCCTCTATTCTGTCTGGTACCTTTCCTGCAAACTCCTTCTTGAGTTCTTCTGCAAGCCTTTTGAGAAACTTGGCCTTGTTTCTGTAAAAACCTACAGGGTATATTAGGGAAGCCAGTTCTTCTTCGGGTATGTTTATTAAGTCGTCGATGGAACGGATGCGAGAGAAGAGCTTGCTGCATACTTGGGCAGTCACCTCATCCTTGGTACGTGTGGAGAGTAGGGCACACACCAGCACTCTGAAAGGGTCACCCGTCTTTTGGGCTATGAGACTCACCACAGGAGCGTTCCATTTTTTAAACTCTTCCCTCAGTATGCTGATCACTTGGGGAACATGTTCCTTCTCCATCCTCCGGGATCCCTATAATTTTATAGAAAAACTTGCGGGCTAAAACCTCGTATATGTGATGCAGGGATACAGCCAGCCTGCCGAAGGCAGTTCTTGGTTTTGACACTTGCATATGGTTGACCATATAATTAATCTTAAATGGTTGCGGAAAGTATCAGGAGGGATATTGAAGAATGTCAAAATCTCTAAGATGTATCACCATATCCTTAAACGACCTTCCCAAAGAGTACAGGATTGTCCTCGGGTATCTTACCTACCACTCGGGCAAGCTCTACAACCAGGCTCTCTATTTTCTAAAAAACAAACTTGCCAAGGTTAATATGTTTGACCTCTACAATAAGCTAAACTCCTCAATCCACCTCAAAGCCCTCCAGTCAAGAACAGCTCAGATAGTCTTAGATGAGCTTGTGAGAGCCTACAAAAACTGGTTTGAGTTTCAGATAAAGCCTCCCAAATTCAGACCAAAGAGAAAACCACACAGAACCTTAACTTACGACAGGACAGGCTTTAAGGTTATAGGTACTAAGATAAGGCTGAGTCTCTCTATGGAGCTGAGAAGGTGGCTCAGAGAAAAGCACGACATACACGTCAAATACCTCTGGATAGAAACAGGGCTTGAACTGAGAGAGGAGCTGGTGAAGAATATCCAGATAGTCCCTAAAGGGACAGGGTTTGAGCTTCACATAATTTATGAACCTGAAGCAAAAAATGAAAATAAATATTCTGGAAACAAGGTAATGGTGATAGATCCAAATTCTGGGAATTTTATGGTAATAGGAGTAGAAGGGGTAAGGACTCCTTACATAATAGATGGAAGAGGTCTCAAGAGTCTTCTGAGAAAGTATTTGAAGAAAATAGCAAAACTTCAAAGCCTGAGGGACAATCTCAAGAACAAGGGACTTCCCTACCACAGGGTGGAGGAGAGGATAAGCAAGCTTTGGTTGAAGATAAAGAGGCTTTTAAGACACTACGCTCATGCGGTATCAAATCTGATACTTGAACTTGCAATCAAGTTTGGAGTGAAAGAAATCTATATAGGTAATGCAGCAAAGAATAAGAACAAAGAGAGTAAACTGAACTCCGTGGTGGACCAGATATGGAGCCTGCTTCCACACGGGAAGGTGAAGGAGTATCTGGAGTATAAAGCTCCGGAATACGGTATAAGTGTGGATTACATAGATGAGAGCTACACTTCAGGGGTGGACTCTACGCTCTTTTGTGGAGTTGGCAAAGAAAACTACACCCCTGAAGGAAGGATAAAGAGAGGGCTTTTCAGAACCTCTCTCGGACTCTTGAATGCTGATGTCAACGCTGTGAGGAACTATCTCAAGAAGCTCGGAAAGTTTGACCTTGAAACCGCTCTGGGAAGACCTGTGAGGCTGAGGGTATTTTACAAGCTAAAGGGAAGTAGCTCCGCTATACCACTGTACGGTGGTATAGGCAGGAGTAGGGGCGGAGTGAACCCGCCTGTGGTAGTAAGGAACGCGTTAAGCGTTCAAACCTACCACGAAGCTCCGCATCTTTGATGTGGGGTAGTTCACGCCATGATCCATCACGTCGGGCTGGCAACGGATCTTTACGAACTTACCATGGCACAAAGCTATCTGGAACATGGTAAAACAGGTAGGGCCGTTTTTAGCCTCTTTGTGAGGAAACTTCCCGAAAGGAGGAACTTTCTCGTTTCTGCAGGACTTGAAACCCTCATGGGTCTTTTGGAAAAGTTCCGATTTGGAGACACTGAGCTACGATATCTTAGATCTTTGGGTATCTTCAAAGACTGGTTTCTTGATTACCTTAGGGAGTACGATCCCTTCAGGTGCCAGTTTTACGCCTTGCCGGAAGGGACCATCTTCTTCCACAACGAACCAGTACTGCAGGTGGAAGGGTCTCTTCCCGATGCTCAGATACTGGAGACTCTCGTCATGAACGTCATTCACTTTGAGACACTGGTGGCCTCTAAAGCGGTAAGGAGTTATCTTGTAGCAGGTGGGAAGGTTCTCATAGACTTTGGTCTTCGTAGATCCCACTCGCCTCTAGCGGGACTTTTGGCAGCTAGAGCCTCTTATTTGGCAGGTTTTATGGGAACTTCCAACCTCCAGGCAGGTATGCTGTACGGCATTCCGGTGTTGGGTACCATGGCTCATTCTTTCGTTATGGTTTTTGAGGATGAGGAAGAGGCTTTTAGAGCCTTTGCAGAAAGTTTCCCCGATAGGACAGTTTTACTTATAGACACCTACGACACATTAGAAGGTGCCAAAAAGGCGATAAAGCTTATGAAAGAGGGGATAAAAGTAGTGGGTGTGAGGATAGACAGTGGAGACATAGCCCAGCTGTGTTGGGAGGTGAGAGATCTGTTGGACAGGGAAGGTTTTTCTCACGTGAAGATAGTGGTAAGTGGCGGTGTAGATGAGGAAGATATAGAGCGATGGGTTTCCCAAAATGTACCCATAGACATTTTGGGGGTGGGTACCAAAATGGTGGTGTCTGCCGATGCGCCTTATCTAGATATAGCCTATAAGCTGGTAGAGTACGAAGGAAAACCCAAGTTTAAGCTGAGTCCCGGGAAGGCCACCTTTCCCTACAAAAGACAGATAGTGCGGGAGAAGGAAGGTGGGTTCTTCGTAAAGGACAGGGTGATAAGGTACACAGAAGAGGGTCTTGTACAGAAGGTAAGACTTCCTGTACCTTCCCTAAAGGAAGCTCGTGAGAGACTTATGGAACAACTTTCCCAGCTTCCACCTGCCCTCAGATCCTTACAGAAGGCTCAGTATCCTGTGGAGATAGAGTAGAAACCACTTCTGTCCCTATGCCTTCGTCGGTGAAAACTTCCAGAAGGATGGCGTGAGGTACCCTCCCGTCTATGATGTGGACCTTCCTCACACCCATAGCCAACGATCTTAGAGCACTCTTTACCTTAGGAAGCATGCCACCCTTTATGACACCCTCTTTTATCAGGCGGTATGCTTCGTCCGGCGTTAGTGTTGGAATCACGCGACCCTCTGCGTCCTTTATCCCCTCTGTATCTGTCATAAAGATTATCTTTTCGGCTTTTAAGGCAGCTGCCACTTCACAGGCTACTAAATCGGCGTTTATGTTGTAGGCTTCCCCTTCATCCCCTACCCCCACCGGAGCTATCACAGGTATGTAACCTTTCTCCAGCAAAGTCCTAAGGAGCTCTACATTCACCTCTTCCACCTCCCCTACAAAACCTAGGTCTTCCTCCGGTGGCTCAAGACCCAACTCCCTGAAGTACCTCACTTTATCCAGTTTTCTGGCTTTTATGAGCTGTCCGTCCCTACCGGAAAGACCCACCGCATAAACTTTTTTACCACTGTGGGTGTTGATGAGAGCCACTATGTCCTTGTTGATGTCTCCAGACAGGACCATCTCCACCACGTGCATGGTTTCTTGATCCGTCTTTCTCATACCCCCTACGAAGTGAGGCTTTATACCCATCTTTTCCAAGGTTTTGCTGATCTGAGGACCTCCACCATGAACAACCACCACCTTTATACCTACGTAACTCAGGAGCACTACATCCCTGGCAAAACTGTCCCTCAAACCCTCCTCCACCATAGCTGAACCACCGTACTTGATGACGAATACTTTTCCGTAAAACTCCCTTATGTAAGGTAAAGCGGACTGAAGTATCTTGGCACGGTATATTAGTTCCTCCACAAAGTGTATTTTAGCAGAAAAGTCCCTTCTAGGATCTTCTTTCCCTGATATACGAGATTGTTATCCCTGACCCCAAAAACGAAAGTTGAAAAAAGAATGCGCTATAAGAAACTTTACAGCATTGCTTCCGACCCCCGTTTGCTCTTTGAAGTCGCATTTTGTTTCTCATAAGCTATAGTATAAAAGCTTGATCCCCCTTCTTACTCTCCTTTAATGTAAAATAAATTCTCCTGCATGACCTTACTGAAACCTTTGTCTTTCAACGCTTTGCTGTAGATATCTAAACCTGTTTTTTAGTGTTTGCAGATAATGTAAAATAAATTCTCCTACATGACCTTGTGTATGCATTGTCCACTATGAAAAATTAAACTTTTTTGGATAGATAGCAGCCCCGGACCTAAAAACGCTATAAATCCTTGATACTTTTTACATTTGGCTAAGCCCGGGGCTATACTTTATTATAATCCAGCTGAGAATTTATGCAACATGTTTGACAGTTCCTACATACACACTCCACAAGGTATCCACCAGTTGATCAAGGCCCTCACCGGTAACGGCAGACACAGCCAGAAAGGGATATCCCATGTCTTCAAAGGTTCTTTTCAAAGTATCCAGTTTTGTCCTGTCGCTGAGAGCGTCCAGTTTTGTCCCCACCACTATCTGTGGTTTCTTGAGAAGTTCCTCACTGTACTCGCCTAGCTCTTTGTTTACTATCCTGAAAGCCTCCACAGGATCCATACTGGCACCGTCCGATATATCCACAAGGTGAAGGAGGATCCTCGTTCTTTCTATGTGGCGTAAAAACTCGTGTCCCAGTCCTCTTCCTTGAGAGGCACCTTCTATGAGTCCAGGTATGTCGGCCAGTACAAGTCTTCTCTCTTCGTCTATCTCTAAAACACCTAGCACAGGACTCAGAGTGGTAAAGGGATAGTCAGCTATCTTTGGTCTTGCTCTCGTAAGTTTAGAGATTAGGGTGGATTTTCCTGCGTTGGGAAGCCCTACGAGACCTACATCCGCTATAAGTTTCAGCTCCAGTATTATCCAGCGCTCTTCTCCCTCCTGTCCTTTCTCTGCGTACCTGGGTGCCTGATGGGTGGGTGTAGCGAACCTTGCGTTACCTCTACCACCTCTTCCTCCCTTTGCCACCACACATCTCTGACCCTCCTCCACTATGTCACAGATCACCTCACCAGTTAATGCATCCTTCACTACAGTCCCAAGGGGAACTTCTAGCACCAGATCCTCTCCGTCTTTTCCATGTTGGTTCTTCCCTTTACCGTGTTCTCCATCTTTAGCTTTGAAATGTTTCTTGTACTTAAAGTCCAAGAGAGTATGCTTTCTGGATGTGCCCACTAAAATCACGCTCCCCCCGTTCCCTCCATCACCTCCGGCAGGTCCTCCAAAGGGTCTGTACTTTTCTCTGAGGAAGGCTACCGCTCCATCTCCACCTCTTCCGCCCTTTACCCATATCTTCACCCGATCCACAAACATGGTGCTACATATTAAAATACATCAGTGCTATGGAATACAGAGGGTGTAAGATACCGGAAGACCTTTACTATGACATAGAAAACCAGGTTTGGTATAAGCTGGAGGAAGATGGCACCGTAAGGGTTGGTGCCACCGACGTGGGACAGACACGAGCCGGTAGGATGGTGAACGTACGTATAAAGCCTCCCGGTAAACATGTTCCGAAAGGAAAACCTATAGCTTCTCTGGAAAGTGGTAAATGGACAGGTCCTATACCCGCCGTCATAGAGGGTGAGGTGGTGGAACGGAACGAGAAACTCTTCGATCAGCCGGATCTCATAAACGATGACCCATACGGAGAGGGCTGGATCGCCAGAATAAAACCGGTCAATTTGGAAAGGGATCTTAAGGATCTCCTCACAGGACAGGAAGCGGTAAGGGCCATGAAGGAGTACATAGACAGGGAAGGTGTGGAGTGTAAAGGTTAGGGACAGTTGAACTTTTCACGAAGTTTCACCTCCACATAAGGATGTACTAGGCCTGACACACAACCGCAGTAAGAAGCTATGTCCCTCACGATGGTGGAACTTATATGGATGTACTCTTGAGATGGCATCATGAATACCGTCTCTACACCGGCCAGTTTGAAGTTGTTTAGGGCTATCTGAAGTTCGTACTCAAAGTCTGTAAAAAGTCTGACGCCTCGCACGATGAGCCTTATGTTCTCCCTTCTCATGAAGTCTACCAGAAGACCCTCAAACCACCTTACCTTTACGTTGGGAAGATCTTCCACCATCTTGGCGAACATATCCACTCGCTCCTCTACCGAAAAGAGGAGGTTCTTGCGAGGGCTTTTGGCCACCGCCACTATCACCTCGTCGAACACTGCGCAGCTTCTTCTTACTATATCCAAGTGTCCCAGATGGGGAGGGTCAAAAGTTCCCGGATAAACCACCTTCGTCATGTTCCTTCCTCCATATGGAGAGTACGGTATCCCCGTACCTTCTTACCTCATGGGCACCGAAGTTTTTGTCTTTTCTGTGCTCCAATATAAAGATGCCCCCAGGTTTCAGCTTTTTTATGGATAATTCTATGAGTTTTTCGTAATTTTTGTAGTCATAAGGTGGATCTGCAAATATTATATCAGCCTCCTCATTCATACCGATTAGGAACTGTAGTGCATCCATTTTGTAGACATTTTTCCCAACCTTTCCCTTTATAATTTCGGCAAGTTTCTGATTTTTTTCCACAAAAATAACCCTTGCACCCCTCTCCAAAGCCGTCATACCTATCTGACCTGTACCTGCAAACAAATCCAAGAAAAGCTTCTCCCTTATATCCCCCAGTATGTTAAAGACAGCCTGTTTTACGAGGGAGGAAGTGGGTCTGAGGCGGCTTTTACCTGTTGATTTTTTCATAAAGTGTATTATAATGTATCTTCTGTTTGAAAGGAGGTTTGACATGTGGTGGCTTTTTAAACTTCTCAAAAATCTTGACAAGGAGGAGAAGAAATGGCAAAAGCCCTCGGACTGCATATCATAGCGGACCTGCACGGTGTAAACCCTGAACTCATAGACAGGGTGGAAGACATAAGACACCTGCTGGAAACGGCGGTGAAGGTGGCCGGCCTTACCAAGATCTCCTCTCACTACTATCAGTTTCAACCTCACGGTGCCACAGGTGTGGTTCTATTGGCGGAGTCCCACATCTCCATTCACACGTGGCCAGAACACGGTCTTGCCACGGTAGACGTGTACACGTGTGGAGATCCGGCCAAGGCCTACAAAGCTATGGACTACATCATTTCCCATCTTGAACCCAGCAGGGTGGATAAACAGGTTCATGAGCGAGGAATAGTGGAAGAGTCCGAGGGTTACCAGTTGCCACAGGTTCTTCTTAGGGTATAATAGTTAATATAAGGTAGGGGCGGTAGCTCAGTGGGAGAGCGCCTGCTTGGCGTGTAGGAGGTCGGGGGTTCGAATCCCCTCCGCTCCACCATTTACTTTTTCTTGGGAAGTAAAGCGAAGGACAGAAAGTTTCCCTCCTTCTTGGGAGGAGATTCCAGCTGACTCACGTCGGAGAGTTCTTCCAGTATTCTCTGTACCAGACGATCTCCCAGTTCGGGGTGTAAATTTTCCCTACCCCTGAACCTTATCCTCACCCTCACCTTATCTCCGTCCTCGAGGAACTCCCTCATGTGTTTTAGCTTCACCTTAAGGTCATGTTCATCTATGCGCGGGTTCATCATAATATCCTTCACTTCCATAGAGTGTTCTTTCTGTTTCTTACGAGCCTCTTTCTCTTTCTTTCTAAGTTCGTAAAGAAACTTACCGTAGTCCAGCAGTTTGCATACGGGAGGGTTAGCATTTGGAGCCACTTCCACCAGATCCAACCCCCTCTCTTCCGCTATCTTCAGAGCCTCTTGCAACGGTACTATGCCTATCTGCTTTCCCGTCTCATCGATAAGCCTAACCTCCTTTGCCCTTATCTGTCTGTTTATCCTGTAGTTTTGCATGCACACCTTTCTGACCGGACGTACTCTGTCCGGTGCCGGGCTATTTGTATAGCGCCCTTTAGGCTGAGGATGTACCCGGCAGGCGCTATTTCCCCAGCCTTGTGTTCATTTACTGTGTGAAAAAGATGGTACATAGCCACAAAAAACTGCAGCAAGAAGAGGGAAAGAGACAGATAAGAGAGTCTTCTGAAACGTACCCTCATGGGATGATGGACAGATATAAGGTCTATGTTACCTAACTTCCTCTTCTCTTTCTTCATATACAAGGAGAGAGAATAACTCAGTAAGAGCAGTGAAAGAAGGACAATGTCCATGAGCTTTAAACCACCCAGAACAATCTTCAGCATCAACAAAGACAGAGCCACCATGTAAAATCTGGCCAGTATCCTACCGTAAAATCTACCTGCTAGATCCTTGTACTCTTTCTCTCTGAGTAACACGGGTGCTACAACGCTCACCAGCATAAAGAGGGATCCGGTGTAGAGAGAGAGAAGAAGCACCTCAATCATTCAGCAGTACAACCCTGTTTTTTCCTTCCCTTTTGGCACAGTACATGGCCCTGTCTGCCCTCTCCAGGAAGGAGGTTACGTCATCCTCCTCCTTCAGTGGCGTAACACCTATACTCACCGTCAGTTTAATGGACACGTTGTGAGCCTCAAAAACATGATTCTCCACAGCTCTTCTTATCCTCTCCGCCACCACCATAGCCCCTTCTGCGGATGTGTGAGGAAGGATCACCACAAACTCATCCCCACCATACCTCACAGGTATATCACCACTGCGTAGATTTTCCTTCAAAAGGGAGGCAAAGGACTTTAAGACCACATCACCCACCATGTGCCCGTAAGTATCGTTCACCCATTTAAAATCGTCTAAATCTATGAAGAGTAAGCTTATCACCAGTTTGTGTCTCTTTACTCTGCTCATCTCTTTGTTGAGGTAATCCTCTAGATACTGCCTGCTATAAAGCCCTGTGAGAGGATCCTTTATGACAAAACCCGATAAGACTGCCAGCATCTCCTCCTGGATGAGATGGAGAAGAGTCTTGGAGTAGTTATCCATCTCCTTTATACTGTTGTAGAGTTGATCCGGCTGCCGGAGTTTTGAAGAAACGGTGCGCTCCAGCGCCGTGTGGTACATACGGTGTACAAGAAGGATCCTCCTAAAGGGGTCGCTGTTGAGAAGATACGAAGGAATCTTTTCTGTGAGAAGCCTCTCAAAGGGACAGGGCTCTGCTTTTATCTCTACGTTAGGTACTCTACCCTCCATGAGTGCCAGAACGGTGTCCTTAAAGTGCTTAACATGTATCTCCTTCAGTTGAGCCAGGAGGCTCAGAATTTGTATACCCTCAGTTTTTCCCAGATCCTCATCCATTACGAGAACCTTCACGTAAGGTTTTAGCATCTCAGAAAAGGCGGTGTCCAAGCGGGACGTATCTTCCACCACATGTAGATCACGTAGCCAGGTATACAGATCCGTGAGAAAGGTGTCGGGAACCGCCAGCAGTAAGAATTTCCTCCCTAAGGTATTGAAAGCCCTTCTGTGAACGTTTTCTTTGGTGAAGAGAAGGGTGAGGAGACGTTCCACCAGCTTGAGGATCTTCTCCCTCTTCCCTTCATCCAGTTCCTTCAGCCATAAGTTCTCCCTCAGTTCTGCCAGTATGCTCTCCACCGCATACTCTTCGTGCTTCTGTCTCAGTTTCCTCATCACCTGATCCTCTTATTATACCTGAGAAGCCTGAAGACAAATCCTGACAGAAACAGGAGGGAGATAGCACCTATCATAGCCAGTAGGAGTAGGTACTTCACAGCTCTACAGAGGCGTGACGTGACGCGTGGCACTGTATGTTGACGGCCACAGGAAGGGAAGCTATATGACAGGGGTAGAGTTCCACCTTGACATCTATGGCGGTGGTGGTCCCACCGAAACCCATTGGGCCCCAACCCAGCATGTTGATCTCCTCTATTAGCTCTTCTTCTATACGGCGAGCCACAGGATCCTGACTTCTCTCACCTACCGGCCTCAGCAGGGCTCTCTTGGCCAGGAGGGCGCAGAACTCAAAGTTACCACCTATACCCACACCCACAGTGAAGGGAGGACACGCGTTGGGACCTGCCAGTTTAACGGTTTCTAAAACAAACCTCTTCACACCCTCCCAGCCATCCGCAGGCTTCAGCATAGCAAGGCGTGACGTGTTTTCTGACCCTGCACCTTTTGGAGCAAAGGTCAGTTTAATCTTATCTCCCGGTACCACCCTGTAGTGTATTATGGCAGGCGTGTTGTCTCCCGTGTTCTTTCTGGAGAAAACGGGGTCGTACACCATGGAAGCCCTGAGGTAGCCCTCCGTGTACGCTCTCCTCACCCCTTCGTTTATGGCATCCTCCAAGCTTCCACCCACTACGTGGACATCCTGACCTATGTCCACAAAAACCACCGCTACACCAGTATCCTGACAGTAAGGCATAAGTTCCTCTCGAGCTGTCCTGGCGTTCAGAAGGATCTGTCTGAGAACCTCCTTACCCAGCTCCGATTCTTCTTTCTCAAGAGCTACCGAAAAGGCCAGCTCCACATCTTCCGGAAGACAGTAGTTGGCTTTTAACGCTATATCCTTCACCGCCTCCACTATATCTTCATACCGCACTTCTCGCATTGAGTAATTCCTCCACCGTTTTCACGTTTCTTCTGACCGACTCAACAGATCTCTGCCACATCTCTCTTTCTTCCGGTAGCATAGGAATCTTAATTATATCCTCCACACCGCAGTTGCCAAGTTTTACCGGGACACCCACGCAGAAACCTTCCACACCGTAATACTCACCTGTCTCACCTTCCAGGTATACGGAACACGGAAGTATTCTCTTGTTATCGGTCACTATGGCTTCCACCATCTCCACTATGGAGGCAGCGGGCGCATGGTACGCAGATGTACCCATAAGATCCACTATCTCACCTCCCCCGAACTGGGTGCGTTTTATAAGCTCGTTGAGTTTTTCCTTGCTCAACATGTCCTTTAAGGGTATACCACCTACGTTGGATATAGATATGAGAGGTACCATCTCATCACCGTGCCCACCTATCACATAAGCGTGAATGTCTTGGGGCGACACCTTTATCTCTCTTGATATGAAGGTCTTGAAACGAGCAGAGTCCAGCACACCTGCCATTCCTATAACCCTCTCCTTTGGGAACCCCAGCATTCTGTAAGCGGCGTATGTCATAAGATCCACAGGGTTTGTCACTACTATGACAATGGCATCCTTCGCATACTGCTTTATCTTGCTGGTTATTACCTGGAGAACCCCTATGTTTTTATCTAACAGGTCCTCACGGGACATCCCCGGCCTTCTGGGAAAGCCGGCTGTTATGATTACTATATCACTCCCCTCTAAGGCTTCGTAGCCATCTCCTTCTGGGCTTACTGTGTATCCTTCCACTCTACCGTCTATGTTGAGAGCCGAGAGCATCTGCTGTATATCCAGGGCTTTACCTTTCACGGGTTCTATAAGCCTCTCCCCATCCCTTTTAGGTAAATCAAACATACGAACATCCACCAGACCTCTGATGGCCAGTAAGCTGGCGGTGTGTTCTCCTACGTTGCCTGCTCCTACAACGGAGACTACCTTCCTCATCTTCATACCTTAACCCCCTGCTTGTTCTTGATCCAGTTAAGAAGACCACCTGCCATAAGTACCGACACCTGCTTAGGTGTAAGGTTGTATCTGCAGAGAATCTCGTGGCCTGTTGTTTTGTTTATCACCACCAGTTCTTTTCCTGAATTGAGGCTCTCGTAAAGCTCAGGGATGTATATCTCGTCTCCCAAAGAGAACTTGTTGTAGTCTTCTTTGTCCACAAACTCCAGGGGAAGTATTCCAAAGTTTACCAAATTGGCGTGATGAATACGTGCAAAGGACTTGGCTATAACCACCCTCACACCCAAAAACCTTGGAGCGAGAGCAGCATGTTCCCTCGAAGATCCCTGTCCGTAGTTCTCACCACCTATTATCACGCTGAACTTCTTCTTTTCGTCCCTTATCTTCTTGGCTCTTGCCACAAACTCAGGATCCACATAGTGATACACGTACTCACTTATGGCGTATATGTTGGATCTTAAGGGCAGTATCTTGGCTCCTGCGGGCATTATGTGGTCGGTGGTTATGTTGTCTCCCACTATCAGGCTTACTTCTGCCTCCAGGGTTTCGGGTAAGGGGTCAAACTGGGGTAGGGGTTTTATGTTGGGACCTCTGTATATCTCCACCTTCTTGGCCTCTTCTTCCGGAAGAGGTTCTATAATGGCCTCATCACCGTACGGGAAGCGCTCAGGCATCTCCACCTTGACCCACGTTATCTTCTCCTTCTGTGCCAGCTTACGGGGATCTATGATCTCTCCTGCTATAGCACAGGCTACACAGACTTCCGGAGACGCCAGATATACCTTGGCATCGGGTGTTCCAGATCTACCCTCAAAGTTCCTGTTGAAGCTCCTCACCGAAACACCACCGGAAGGTGGCGCAAAACCCATGCCTATGCAAGGTCCACAGGCGGTTTCCAGGATCCTGGCTCCCGCTTTCAGGAAAGAGAGTAAGGCACCGTTTTGGGTTATGAGCTCAAGGGCTTGCTTGGAACCAGGCGCTACAGCAAACACCACATCAGGGTGCACCTTCCTACCTTCCAACAGTTTGGCGGCACGTGTAAGATCCACAAAAGAGGAGTTGGTGCAGGAGCCTATGACCACCTGATCCACCTTTATACCCTCTACCTCCCTTACAGGTACCACGTTGTCAGGAGAGTGAGGACAAGCTATGAGAGGCTCAAGGGAAGAAAGGTCCAGTTCTATCACTTCGTCGTACTGGGCATCAGGGTCAGGCAGTAGTTCTATCCAGTCCTCCTCTCTTCCCTGTGCCCTCAGGTAGGCTCTCGTGATGTCATCGGAGGGAAAGATGGAGGTGGTAGCTCCCAGTTCTGCTCCCATATTGGTGATGGTGGCCCTCTCGGGCACCGATAGTTCCCTTATACCTTCACCGAAGTACTCGAAGATTTTACCCAGACCACCCTTCACGGTTAGCCTTCTGAGAAGTTCCAAGATGATATCCTTAGCAGTTACCCACGGAGGTAGCTTCCCCTTCAGATGTACACCCACTATCTTGGGCATCTTCATATAAAAGGGTTCTCCCGCCATAGCGGCTGCTACGTCCAGTCCTCCCGCCCCTATGGCCAGCATACCTATACCACCCGCTGTGGGAGTATGGGAATCGGATCCCAACAATGTTTTTCCTGGTTTTGCAAACCTTTCCAGGTGTACCTGGTGGCATATGCCGTTACCGGGTTTGGAGAGGTATATACCGTACCTTTTAGCCACCGTCATGAGATACTTGTGGTCATCTGGGTTCTTGTAGTCGGTCTGCAACATGTTGTGATCTATGTAACTTACGGAAAGTTCCGTCTTGACTCTGTCTATTCCCATGGCTTCCAGTTGAAGGTAAGCCATGGTACCGGTAGCGTCCTGAGTGAGAGTCTGATCTATCTTTATGGCTATCTCCTCTCCTGGCACTAACCTGCCGCTGACCAGATGCTGCTGTAGTATCTTGTAAGCTACAGTACCTTTAGCCATGGGATCCTCCTTCTCAGGGATTAAAAATAGATGATCTATATTATAGTCTTTTGCGAGACAAAAGTCTCTGTCTTACCTCATCGGCAAAGGGGTGGGGAATGCCAAGGGAGATCATCCTATCCAGTAAGGACAGGGCACCTTCTATATCCCCCTTCCTCTCCTTTAGGTATATGAGAACCTCAAAGCTGTTTATCTGAGGAAACCTCCCACCGTTCTTCTCCTTCAGCTCTTCAGCATACTCCTGAAACAGATCCACGTCCAGCTGAGCGTACTTCTCCATTTTTTCGAAATCTTTGAGCTTTTGAGCCAGTAGTACAAGGTCGTTAAGGATAAGGTGAGCTTCGTAAGGTGTACCTTCTATCCTTAGAGCTTCCAAGTATAGCCACTCGGCAGTTGGGTAATCACCTTCTAAAAGGGCCATCTGCGCTATGCTTCCCAAGAAGGTTCTGGGTGTGTAGAGGGTTTTTACCTCACCTCTATCAAAATCCTTGGCTCTGTGGGGAAAGCGAATGTTCTTTATGGTCTTTAGGGAGAAATAATACTTTACCTTCTTCTGTTGCTGAGGAGAAAGTTTCTCGTACCAGTCCCAAAGACCGAGGGCTTTCAGAAGGCCACCCTTTTCTCCGAAAAGTCTAAACCAGCCCACAGGTCCGTTATCTCCTTCACGCTAGTTATACGGTTATCTTCGTTTACGTAAACCATCACCGGTCTGAAGGTACCCAGCTGGAGGGACACCTCGTCCACCATACAATAGGATGCTATGATGACGATATCTCCCGGCATGCCTAGGCGCGCAGCTGCACCGTTTAGCCTAACTTCTCCAGAGCCTGGAGGAGCAGGTATAACGTAGGTACTGAAACGGGCACCGTTGTTGACATTATAAACGTCCACCTGTTCAAAGGGAAGGATGTTGGAGGCTCTGAGCAGACTCTCGTCTATGGCTATGCTGCCTTCGTAGTGAAGCTCACAGCCTGTTATTCTCGCTCTATGTATCTTGGATTTCAGCATCCTCCTGTACATAGCTATAAAAATATAAGAAAGATCACCACTTTAACTCGCTTCTTTTGGCATAAGTTTGAGGTTTGGCCTGGAAGAAGTCTGTTTTGGTGTCGTTGATGGTTCTGAATGTGTCTATCCACTTCATGGGGTTTTCGGTAACATCGGGGAAGACAGGTTCGTACCCTATCTGGGTGAGTCTGAGGTTGGCAAGGTACTTAATGTACCTGTCTATAAGCTGGTCATTTATACCCAGTATCTGGTTTCTGGTAACGTACTGCCCCCACTTTATCTCTTCAGAGGCCGCGTATCGGAAGAACTCCTTCACCCATTTTTCCATCTCCGGTGTGAAGAGCTCTGGATTCTCCTTCTTCAGGGTGAGGATTATGTTTCGGAAGAGGGATACGTGGGTAAGTTCGTCCCTGTTTATGTACTTGATTTGCTGCACGGTACTGAGCATTTTGCCTTGTCTTCCAAGGGTGTAGAAGAAGGCGAAGCCTGAGTAAAAGTAAAGACTTTCCAGCACGTAGTTACCAAAAACCGCCTTCAGGAATGTTTCTTCGTCCTGCTTTCTTACAAAGTCGTTGTAAAGGTCCGCTATCACACGGTTCCTTTCCATAAGCACCTTGTCCTCCCTCCAGTAGTTGTATATCTCGTCTGCCTTCACAGGATCCACCACACTCTCCAGGATAAACTGGTAGGAGTAGGAGTGTAGTGCTTCTTGAAACTCCTGGGCGGTTATGGCCATGGTGAGTTCAGGAGCGGTCAAAAACCTCGCAAACTCTTTAAGCATGTTCACCTGATAGGAATCCAGAGCTATGAGAAAACTCAGAACCATCTCGTAAGCTCTCTTTTCGTGAGCAGACAACACCCTTTCGTACTGCTTGCGATCTTCCATCATAGATATCTCTTCAGGTATCCAGAAGTTGGTAAATCCCATAGTTTTGTAAAGGTCAAAGGCCCATTGGTACTTTACGTTGTTGAGCTCCATTATGTTGGTAGGATTACCTTTGATAATCCTCCTCTTACTGGCCTCTCTATCACCCTCTGGATTAAAAATAAGGGGCTTCTCCATGGCGATACCTCCTTTAAGTACTGCAGCTCTCACACTCTTCTATGTCAGTTATGGACTTACTTCTGCAGTAGTAGACCGTCTTCAGTCCTAACTGGTGAGCTAGCTGGTAAAGGTGCGAGAGGGTGGGACCATCTATCTTTTCAGGATCTATGTAGAGGTTAAAAGACTGGGATTGATCTATCCATTTCTGGCGAGCTGCCGCTGCTCTTATACTCCATTCCTGATCTATGTGGTATGCAGACTTGTAATGCCAGAAGTACTTCTTTATCTCGGGTGGGACCTGGGGTAGTATGCCTGACATGTTCTCCTCTTTGTAAAACTTAGCAAATATGGGATCTACAGAAGCTGTGGCACCTATGATGAGGGATGTACTGCCTGTTGGCATAACAGCCAGCAGATAACCGTTTCTGAGACCATGCTCTTTCACCTCTTTAGCTAGTCCTATCCAGTCCAGATGGTTTCCGTTCTTTACACTTTCCTGCTGATTTTCTTCGGGTGTTCTTCCGAAGAATATACCCTTGCTCCAGTCAGATCCATCAAAGAGAGGATATTTGCCTCTCTCCTTGGCAAGATCACAGCTGGCCTTTATGGCGTAGTAAGCTATCCTCTCAAAGAGGGCATCAGCAAACTTAATATGTTCCTCAGACTCCCACTGAATACCGTTCTTCACAAGACAGTAGTGGTAGTTGGACACACCTATGCCTATAGCTCTATAGCGCTTGTTGGTGTACTCTGCCTCCTTTATGGCGTAAAAGTTGATGGAGATGACGTTATCCAGCATCCTCACCAGAACAGGCATCACCTTAGCCAGATCCTCCGCCGTGTACACCAGACCCAGATTGATGGAACCTAAGTTGCAAACCACCACGTCCCCTGACCTTTTCCTGTGGGTTATCCTGCCATCCTCCTCCAAGATGTCCTCCTCGTGAGTGGTCACCGACATGTTCTGTATAATCTCCATGCACAGGTTTGATGAGTAAACCATACCACAGTGCTTGTTGGGATTCAGGTAGTTGGCGGTATCCCTGAAGAAAATGTAAGGTTCTCCTGTCTCAAAGATAACGGTAAGGAGGCGTTTCCAGAGCTCCCAGGCGTCCACCTCCCTTTTGGCATAGGGCGGAAGCTCCTTCTCTAAACGAAGGTAGACCTCCTCAAACTCCTTGCCGTAAAAGTCTTCCAGGTTTTTCCCATCCTTGACCTTCTTGCAGTAGTAGGGGTCCATCAGCGTCCATTTTTCCCTTCTTCTGACTCTCTCCATAAAGAGATCGGGAATGGCTACCGCAGGGTGTATGTCGTGGGCCTTCTTTCTCTCATCACCCACGTTGGTTTTTACCTCCAGAAAATCCAGGACATCCTTGTGCCAGATGTCCAAGGTTATGCTGGCAGACCCCTTTCTCATACCCAACTGATCCACATAAACCATCACATCGTTGATGATCTTCACCACAGGAAGCACACCGCTGCTGGCACCTCTGAACTTCCTTATGGGAGCTCCGGTAGCCCTTATCTTACCCAGGTATATTCCTAAACCTCCCGCAAACTTAGATATCTGAGCAGCCTTCTGAACGTTGTCAAAAATATCGTAAAGATCATCGTCTACTGTAAGAACAAAGCAGGAGGAGAGCTGGGTGTGAGTTCTCCGAGCGTTCATCATGGTGGGAGTTGCCAGAGATACGTAGTGCTGACTGAGAACATCGTAGAACTTTTTGACCCACTCAAGGCGTTCCTCTTTTTTCTCCGCAATACCTAAGGTCATAGCTATGAGCATGTACATCTCCTGAGGAAGCTCTATGATCCTTCCTTCCTCGTCCCTCACCAGATATCTGTCCGACAGAACTTTTATACCCGTGTAGTTAAAGAGAAGGTCCCGCTCAGGCTTTATGTATTGAGCCAGCTGATCTATCTCTTCCTTGGTGTAGTTTTCCAGAAGATAGCCTCCGTATATGCCTCTGTCTGTGTAAGTTTTTATAAGGTGATAGAAAGACTCAGGGTTATAGGGTCTGTACTTTCCGTTTATCTTGTCCTTCACCTTGTAACCACGTAGATGCCCTACATCTTTGTAAAGATCGTACAGTAGGAGTCTTGCCGCCACATAGGTCCAGTCGGGCGTTTCCGGAGACACCTTCTCTGCCGCGGTCCTTATAAGAAGCTGTTGAATCTCACGAGTGGTGATGTTGTCCCGAAACTGTATCTGGGCATCCATCTCCAGCTCAAGGGGATCCACATCCAGTCCGGCACAAGCAAAATCTATCACTATGCGTATCTTGGATATATCCAACTCCTCCCTTCTTCCCGAACGCTTTATGACCTTCATGGCTACCTCCTTTACCTCTGATGGAAGGTATAAGTTTATCAGAAGGTGTCAGGAAGGATAGGGCACCTTCCCTATGCGGCAAGCCACCTGTGTATCATAAAGAAAATACGTCACTTTTCTGAACGTTGCCAAAGGGTTCAGCTCCACTATCTTTATATCCTATAGGAGAGGTAAAGGCCATGTTTGAGAAGTTTACTGAAAAGGCTCGACAAGTTATCCTGCAAGCAAGGGAAGAGGCCCTTGAACTGGGGCACACTTACCTAGGTAGTGAACATATACTGCTTGCCCTTATAAAGGACGAAGATCTGCCTACCCTCATCCTTTCCCGTTTTGGTCTCACACCCGATAGGGTAAGAAAGGCCATAATGGGTCAGGTGACGAGGGGAAGTAACTCCGGAGAGGTTCTCTTTGCTCCCGATGCCAAAAGGGTCCTTGAGTTCGCGGTGGAAGAGGCCCGTATACTCCATCATCAGTTTGTTGGTCCCGAACACCTTCTGATAGGCGTAGTGAGAGAGAAGACAGGTCTTGGCGGAAGGATACTGAGGGGATTTGGCTTGGATGAGTACTCGGTGAGGAGAGAGGTGCTACAGATACTGGGAGAGCTTCCTCCTCAGGAAAGCGTTAAGTACGCTCCCACACCTAACCTGGATAGGTTCTCAAGGGATCTTACCCAGATGGCGAGAGAGGGTAAACTGGATCCTGTCATAGGAAGGGACAGGGAGATAGAGAGGGTCATACAGATACTGGTGAGACGTAGAAAGAACAACCCGGTTCTTTTGGGTGATCCGGGCGTAGGTAAAACAGCTATAGTGGAAGGTCTGGCTCAAAGGATAGCGGAGAGGAGAGTTCCCGAACCACTCCTTAACAAGAGGATAGTGGCTCTGGACCTGGCAGCTCTTGTGGCAGGCACCAAGTACAGAGGTCAGTTTGAGGAGCGCCTTAAGAACATACTGAAGGAGTTGGAGAAAGCTCCCAACGTGATACTTTTCATAGATGAGATTCACACGTTGGTGGGTGCAGGTTCTGCGGAAGGTTCTATAGATGCCTCCAACATGCTTAAACCTGCTTTGGCAAGGGGAGAAATACAGGTTATAGGTGCCACCACCTTGGATGAGTACAGGAAGTACATAGAGAAGGACGGTGCTTTGGAAAGAAGGTTTCAACCTGTCCTTGTAGAGGAACCTACGGTAGAGGACACCATACAGATCCTTTATGGTCTCAAGCCCAAGTTTGAGGAGTTCCATAACGTAGAGTACACACCGCAGGCTATAGAGAAGGCGGTGATTCTTTCGGAGCGCTACATTACCGAAAGACATCTCCCCGACAAGGCCATAGACGTCATGGACGAAGCCGGCTCCCTTGTGAAGCTGAGGGCTTACCAGTTACCTCCTGAGCTACAAGAGTTGGAGGAAAGAATAAAGCAGATAGAGGCTGAGAAGGATGAGGCAGCCAGTGAACAGGACTACGAGAGGGCAGCGAGACTCAGAGATGAGGAGCTGAGATTGAGGGCCAAGCTGGAGAACCTTAAGATGAAGTGGAAACAAGAGATGGCCCACAACAGACCTAAGGTGACGGAGGAGGACGTGGCGGAGGTGGTAGCACGCTGGACAGGTATACCCGTCAAGAGGGTACACGAGAGCGACATGGAAAAACTCCTACACATAGAGGAGGAGCTCAAGAAGAGGGTGGTAGGACAGGACGAAGCCATAAAAGCCGTGGCTAGGGCTATAAGAAGATCACGGGTAGGTCTCAAAGGCAGACACAGACCTATAGGTGTGTTTCTGTTCTTAGGTCCTACAGGTGTAGGTAAAACGGAGACGGCTAAGGCACTGGCCGAGTATCTCTTTGGTACAGAAGACGCTCTCATCAGGTTCGACATGTCAGAGTATATGGAGAAACACACCGTCTCCCGCCTTGTAGGTGCACCTCCCGGTTACGTAGGTTACGAAGAAGGTGGGCAGCTCACCGAAAAGGTACGTAGGAGACCCTACTCTGTTCTTCTCTTTGACGAGATAGAAAAGGCTCATCCAGATGTGTTTAACATATTCCTACAGATCTTCGATGATGGAAGACTCACCGATGCTATGGGAAGGACAGTAGACTTTTCCAACACCATCATCATCATGACTTCTAACCTGGGTGCCAGGTTGATAGTGCAGGGTGGAAAGATGGGCTTCGAGCAAAAGTTCGGCATGATAGACTTTGAACAGATGAAGAAGAACGTTTTGGAACAGGTAAAGAGAACCTTCAGCCCCGAGTTTCTCAACAGGTTGGATGAGATAATCGTGTACAGGCCTCTGGAGAAGGAGGATATAGTGAAGATTCTGGACCTGCAGGTGGCGGAGATCAACAGGAGCCTTACCGACTGGGGTGTAAAGGTCAAACTCCACAAGAGCTTTGTAGACTGGCTCATAGAGAAAGAGTACAAACCTGAATACGGTGCGAGAAGCATAAAAAGAGCTCTTCAGCGCCACGTGGAGGATCTCCTTGCAGAGGAGCTCATAAAAGGTAACCTGGCAGATGTGGAGCTGGTGGAGATAAAGGTAAAAGATGACAAACCTTACATAAGGCCTATCAAGAAGAAGGAGAATCTGGAAGCTCTTGTGAGCCAACCATCTGAGTAATGTTCCTGAGGGGGAACACGCGAGACGTTCCCCCTCTGCTGGATACACCTATGAGTCGGTGGGCGTAGGAGGCCAGAACTTCCCTGAGGGTCACCACTATAAACTGGGCATACGAGGATCTTTCTCTGATTAACTCTCCTACACGGCGCGCGTTGACCTCGTCTAAATGAGCATCCACTTCATCAAAGTAGTAGAATATGGACGGTCTGTACTCCTGTATGGCAAAGATGAGAGAAAGAGCGGCGAGAGTTTTTTCTCCTCCCGATATGGCCTCAAGATACTGTACCTCCTTTCCTCTAGGCTTCACCACCAGGTGAATACCTCCCGACAGGGGATCCTCCTCCTTTTCCAGAACCATGTAAGCGGTTCCACCGGGCGACAGCTGGGAGAATATCCGGCGTAAGTTTCTGTTTATGCTGTTGTAGGCCGACATAAAAGCTTTCAACTTCTTGGTATCTAACTCCTCTATGAGGCGTATTATGGATTCCTTCTCCTCCTTAAGTTTACTGTACCGCTCTTGGTACTCTTGATGCCTCTCCTTATACTCCCTGTAGTCCTCTTCTGCCTTCATGTTGATACTTCCCAAAGCCTCCAGTTTGCTCTGTAGTTTCTGAAGTTGGTCACGCAGTTTTTGGAAACTCTCCTGTACTTCAAAACCTTCGCCTTCAAAACCCAACTCTCTAAGTCTACCTTTTATCTCCTCGTACCTTTCTTCCCAACGTACCTTCTCCTTATCCATTTGGTGAAGTTCCTCCTCCTTCTTCTCCCTCTCCATCCTCAACATACCGAGGAACGAAGTAAGCTGTCTCAGTTCATCTTCCAACGCATCCTTCCTACGATACATCTCGTAAGCGGTAGAGTTAAGCTCTCTCAGTTGTTCTTCTAATCTATCCCTTTCAGTTATGAGAGCCACCTCCTCTTCCTCTAAGCTGTTCCATCGGGAAGAGACCTCCTCTAAGGATACTTCCCTTAGACCTATCTCCTTTTCCAGAGTTTGGATCTCTGCCTCCAGCTGCTGTAGCTTCAACTTCAAAGAGAAGATCTCCTCCCTCTTTCTCTCTATCCTTTTCCTCTCTCTCTCGTAATGCTGGCGCAGTTCCTCTATTCCCGAACTCCTGTAGTGCTGTAGAATATCGGACCTCCTCAACACTAAGTTGTCCAGCTTCTCCCTAAGGGTGGGTATCTCTTCCTCCAAACTCCTCTTTTCCAACAGGAGCCTTTCTTCTTGTTCCACAAGATGACGCATGTACTCCTTCCCTTTGGCCAGCTTTATCTCCAACTGTTTTATCTTCTCAAAGGTCTCCTTATCCCTCTCCTGAAGTTCTTCTATCTTCCTGCGAAGTATGTGGATAACCCCTTCTTTCTCCAGAACCTCTTTCCTCAAGGTGGATACCTTCTCCTCCAGTTCCACAAGAGCTCTGTCATCCCTCTCCTTCCTCTTAAGAAGTTCCTCCAGCTTCCTCCTGTAGGACTCTGCCCCTAGATACCCTCCGTAATCTGTATACCCACCCGTTATTATCCCGCTTTTCTCAAAAAGCTCACCCTCTAAGGTGACCATACGGTACAGACCTATTCCTATGGCTTTTGCCCTTTCGTAATCTTCTACCACGAGGGTATCTCCAAAAACGAACTTTATCGCTTTCTCCACACGGGGATCGTACTCTACCAGTCTTATGGCAAAGTCTACGTATCCCCGCACACGGGGATAGGGAGGAAGTTGTACATCCCTTATCCTCTTGAGAGGTATAAAACTCATTCTACCTCCCTTGAGTTCCTTAAGTCTTCTGATACATTCCTGAGCCACGTCCTCATCTTCCACAATGACGTAGGACAACCTTGATCCCCCTGCCACCTCTATGGCTCTTATGTAAAGACTATCCTTAACCCTTATAAGATCAGAAACCCTCCCATACACACCCCTTATGTCCTCAAAGGGAAGGTGCGTCAGCTCCAAGTCCCTTATTTTGGACTCCAGGACAGCTATCTCCTTCAGAAGATTCTCCCTCTCTTCTCTCCTTTTACGGAGATGATCCTCCAGATCTGCCAGTTCCCTCTTCTTGAGGATCACCATCTGTTCCTCTTTTTGGAGCATTTGGATGAAGTTTTCCTTCTGTAAAACAGAGTCTTTGGAGCCTTCTTTGAGGGATTCTAACTCTCTTTCTGTGTTTTGCAGTTCCTCTTCTAGTCTCTCTATCCTTAGCTGAATGTCTTTTATCTTTATCTCCAGCTGAGATAACTGATCCTTCTTGTGACGCAGTGTCCCTTCCAGTTTCTTTATGCGTTCCTCCACGCTTTCCAGTTCACCGAAGGATGCCTTTAGGAAGCTCTCCTTTTCCTGAAGGGTCTTCTGTAGTTCTTCCAACATAACTTCGTCCTCTGTTAGTTCCTCTTCCCTTTGGATGAGTTGGTGAGCCAGATCCTCCTTCTCTATTCTTAGTCTGTCGGCGTCATGTTTCAGGTGTTCCAGCTGACGTTCCAGTGTGGTGCGCTGATCCAAAAGTTCCTCCTTGGTCCTGGCGATCTGTTGAAGGCGGTTACTTATACTTTCCAGTTTCTGGCTTAGCCTTCCCACCATCTCTCTGTGAGGCAGTAACTTTTCCCTAAGCTCCTTTAGTTTCTCCTCCAATAGGTTTAACTCTCCTTGTTTTTCCTCCTCCTGCTGCCTTAAGGAGGCTAACTCTTCTCTCAGGACCTTCTCCTTAGATTCAATGGTTTCCAGTTGGGTTTTTATCTGCTGGGCTTCCTTAACCAGCAACTTTATCTGAAGCTCCCTCCTTCTTTCCTCCAGCTCTCTGTACTCTTCCAACTTCCTCACCTCTTCCTTCAGTTTCTCCATGTGTACTTCTAGCTCATCCATGAGAAGTCTTAACTCCCTTATCCTCAACTCCACATCTCCCAGATCTGCCAATGCTTTCTGCTTTTTCTCCTCGTACTCACCAACTCCAGAGATCTCCTCTATCAGTTTTCTACGCTCCACAGGTGTCATCTTCACAAAACGCACCACATCACCCTGGAGAACCACGTTGTAGGCATTTTCGTATATACCTGCCGCAGCCAAAAACTCCTTCAGGTCCTTCTCTCTAACCCACTGACCGTTTATACGGAACACGCTCCTCCCATCGGGATAAACCTTACGGGATATCACCACATGAGAGTCCTCTGTAGGAAAAGCTCCGAAATTGTTAAAGTGTACCTCCACATAGGCGTAAGGTGCCCTCTGTCCATCCTTTGTGTGGATGAGATAGGATAAGTTTTTGGCCCTCAGCATCCTGGCTGTGGCTATACCTAAAGCAAAGGATATGGCGTCTCCTATGTTGGACTTTCCCGAACCGTTTGGCCCCACTATAGCGGTAAAACCCTCTCCCAGAGGTATCTCCAATCTGTTCATACCGTAGGACTTAAAACCTTCCACTACTATCTTCTCTATGTACCCTTTAGTTTCCTTCATTGCAGACCTTTTGACAGGGTATAATTTTAAAACCATATGGAGTACTTTTTCTTTCCCGACGTTTATGCGGACCGACAGCTGATAGATTACTACGTACTTGTTTTTAATCTAAGATCAGAAAGTATGGTGAGACTTGTGGAACGTGACGGGCGTAGGTACATTGTGGACATCTACGACTGGGAATCCTTTAAGAGAAGTGCCTACAACGTGATCTTATACGAAATGGGAGATGAGATAGGAAGATTTGAGGACATAGAGACAGCTCTTAGGACCGCTTACCGTATGGCCTATACAGATGCTGTACGCCTGAACCCGAAGCGAGTAGAACCCTCCTTGGGAGTAGGTGCGCCTCCCATAGACGTGATAAAGAGGGTGTTTCCTGTAGAGTTCTCGCTGGATCCTTTCCCCGCCGATCTGGACGCCTTTTTGGAAGAAGTGGTGAGAAGTCTTAACGAAACGGGAGAGCTGGAACTATGACCAAAGATATAACGGATCTCCTTGAGGAACTTACACCAGCGCGCATAGTGGAGGAGCTAAGCAGGTACGTGGTGGGACAGGAGGAAGCCAAAAAGGCGGTAGCTATAGCTCTCAGAAACAGGTGGAGGAGGCAGAAGCTACCCGAGCATATAAGGGACGAAGTGGCACCCAAGAACCTTCTGATGATAGGACCTACCGGGGTAGGTAAGACCGAGATAGCCCGTAGACTGGCCCAACTCATAAAGGCTCCTTTTGTGAAGGTGGAGGCTACCAAATACACGGAGATAGGTTACGTAGGAAGGGACGTAGAGTCCATGGTGAGGGAGTTGGTGGAAGTTTCCTACCAGATGGTTAAGCAAGAGAAACTACAGAGTGTGAGAGAAAGAGCGCGCAGAGCTGCTGAAGAGAGAATCCTGGACTACCTGGTACCCCAACAGCTTAGCTTCGGTCATAGATCTCCCCAAGATCTCAGCAGGCGCGAGGCAATAAGAGAGAAACTGAGAAGTGGTGAGTTGGACGAAAAGTACGTGGAGATAGACGTGCAGGAAAAGATGCCACCCATAGTGGGTATAGCTGGACCTCCGGGTCTTGAGGAGTTGGAGGAACAGATAAGGAACATGCTGGGTGGCGTTCTCAGTGGAAGGAAGAGAAGGAAAGTTAAGGTTAAGGAAGCATTACACCTTCTGGAGCAGGAGGAGGCGGAAAAACTAATAGATCAAGAGGAAGTAGCACGAGAGGCCATCTACAGAGCGGAGAACTTTGGCATCATATTCATAGACGAAATTGACAAGATAGCCATAAAGACACCGGGAGTCGGTCCAGGAGTTTCCAGAGAAGGTGTTCAGAGGGACCTTCTTCCTATAGTGGAAGGTACAGTGGTTAAAACCAAGTACGGCCCCGTCAGGACGGATCACATCCTCTTCATAGCGGCGGGTGCCTTTCATATGTCTAAGCCTTCGGACCTTATCCCCGAACTTCAGGGTAGGTTTCCCATCCGTGTAGAACTAAAGCCTCTCACCAAAGAGGACTTTAAGAGGATCTTGGTGGAACCTAGAAACGCCCTCACCAAGCAGTATATAGAACTTCTGAAAACGGAGGGAGTACAGCTGGAGTTTACCGACGATGCCATAGAAGCTATAGCTCAGCTGGCAGAAGAGGTCAACAACAGGATGGAGAACATAGGAGCCCGGAGACTTCACACCCTTATGGAAAAGCTTCTGGAAGACATCTCCTTCAACGCTCCAGAACTCTCCGGACAGAGGATCATAATAGATGAACGTTTCGTAAAGGCAAAACTGGAAGGGCTTGCTAGGGATGTGGAAGTCTCCAAGTACATACTGTGATGCAACAACTTTGGTTTTTCCTTAAGAGGCTGGAGGAGATACTGAATCTTCAGTACAAGAGTGTCAACATAGTACTCTACGCGGGTGGTAAGTTCCCTTTTTCTCCCTCGGCAGTACTGGATATTCTCCGTTACAGCTCTGAGGCTGTTGATCTCCTGGTGGAGCTAATAAACGCCCTTGATCTTCTTGATACGGAAGCCGAAAAGAAACACGTACTGGGTTTAGCCATAGACACCATGTCCTGCATGGAGATCCTGATACCCTCCGTGGAATCTTTTTCTTCCCTTTTGATGGAGCAAGGCTTTTACGAAAAAACGAGAGAGCTAATAGATCTGCTTCAGGAAGCACTTCTCAGTATGGACGAGGAGCTTTTAAGAGAAGTGTTGAACTTGATGAGCGGCCTATCGGCCCTCCTTAAGTACAACCTTTACATAGTTTCTCGTTACTCTAACTTAATGTCCTAACATGCGTGTTCTCATCACGCGCCCCCACGAAGAGGCTCAGAAGGACAGAAAGCTTTTGGAAAGGGAGGGTTTTTCAGTAGAGGTTCTACCTCTGATACGCACGGTTCCTCTGGACTTTACAGTTCCGGATGAGGAGTTCCAGTTTGTGGTGTTTGCCAGTCCGAGAGCTGTGGAGTACCTTCTGAAAAAGTGGAGACCTAAAGGTGGCGAGAAACTGGTGGCGGTAGGAGAGAAAACCAAGAGAAAACTGGAGAGTATGGGGCTGAAGGTATGGGCGGTGCCTCAGGAAAACACAGCGCGCGGTCTTGTGGAACTTCTGAGAGGTCACAGTGGTAAGGTATTACTACCTAGATCCGCATCAGGGCGGGAGGAACTTATAGAAGGTTTGAAGGGAGGGAACCTCCTCCTCTTTCCTTTGGATGTGTACAAAACAGAGATAATCCTTTACGAAAAGGGGAAGGTCTCAAGAGCTCTGGAAAGAAACCATGTGGTGTATCTTGCCAGTCCTTCCGCAGTGCAGGGACTTTTGGCAAATTTGCAAAAGGACCAAAGTCTACACCTTCTCAAAGACAAAAAGGTGGTGTGTATTGGAAAAACTACAAAAGAAGAGTGGCAGAAGGAGACCGGTCTGCCCGCCTTAGTCCTCCCCAAACCCTCTACAGAAGCCCTCATAGAACTTCTGAAGAATTTGGTATAAAATTTGCAAAATCTTAGGAGGGATGAGGCAGAGGACCATAAAGGAGAGTATAGTCTTTGAAGGTGTAGGTCTTCACACGGGAGAGCACTGCAAGATCCTTTTACATCCTGAGAAAGAAAACACAGGGGTGAGGTTTTTGGTGAAGGGTAAATACATACCAGCCCTTTACACTCATGTGGTGAGTACCGATCACTCCACCGATCTAGGTGATGGGAGTAGAGAGGTGAAGACGGTAGAGCACCTTATGGCGGTCCTCTATCTTTTGGGTATAGATAACGTAACTGTGGAGGTTCAGAAGGGTCAGGAAGTGCCAGCCATGGACGGTAGCGGTTTTTACTTCTACAAACATCTCAAAACAGCGGTAGTGGATTTGAATGCCGACAAAAAGGTCCTTTATGTCAAACGGATCATCAGAGTGGACAACTGCTGTGCCAGTGTGTGGGTACAACCTGATGAAGACTTCAGAGCGGTCTACGTAGGTTATTTGGAAGGATTCTTTGATGAGAGAAGTGTGGAGTTTGACGGGAACATCAGAGACATAGTCTTTGCACGTACCTTCTGTTACGACCATCACCTTCCCCTTCTCAGAAGAAAAGGGCTTGCCAGAGGCGGAAGCCTCAAGAACGCCGTCCTCCTAGGAAAGGGTTTTGTGTACAACAGAGAGGGTCTTAGGTCCGAAGACGAGCCCCTCCGCCACAAACTGTTGGATCTTATAGGTGACGTGGCCCTTATAGGGAGAAGGCTGATAGGTAAGGTGGTCTCCGTAAGGGGTGGGCATACCCTAAATCACCAACTACTGCTGGAACTTTCCAGATGCTTATAATTGATACCTATGCCTTTCCAAAGACCTGTTATGATCATAGATGCCGACAGATGTGTGGGATGCCTCTCCTGTGAAGTGGCTTGTCTTCAGGAGAAGGGGCTTTATCAAACTAACATAAGACCTATGAAAGTTCTGAGGCTGGAGGGTTTTACCGACACAGCGGACAGCCTCTTTTTACCTATGAACTGCTTTCACTGCGAGGTGGCTCCCTGTGTGCTGGCCTGTCCTACCAGCGCCATGAGGAAGCGTCAGGACGGTATCGTATATCTGGAAGAAACCCGTTGCATAGGTTGTAAAGCTTGCATAATAGCATGCCCTTATGGAGCAATAACTTTTAATCCGGACACCATGAAGGTGGAAAAATGCGACTACTGTTACAGAAGGGTAGATAAAGGTCTGTTACCTTCATGTGTTTCTAAATGCGTCACCAACTGTCTTTACTTCGTACAGGTAGAAGAACCTCCCAGAGAGCGACATATCATCAGAGGTTACGGCAAAGATATCTACCGTGACCTTTTTTCTTTTGCTATAATAGAATCCTCTGGAGGAAGTAATGGGTGAGTTTGAGAAGCTTCTTGAGGACTTGGGAGAAGTAAGAGAACTGAGGAGGGGGGACGTAGTTAAAGGAAGGGTGGTAAAACTGGACGAAAGAAACGCTTATGTGGACATAGGTTTTAAAGTAGAGGGCATTGTACCCCGTGAAGAGCTTCCTGAGACTATAAAGGAGGGTGATGAGATAAAGGCTGTTTTCGTAAGATTCACCAAAGCCGGCTCTCCCATCCTGTCCTACCAGAGGTACGTAAAGGACAGACTTATAAGCTTTCTCAAAAACGCCTTTGAGAAGGGTAAGTTTGTAGAGGGAAAGGTGGAGGAGAAGACGGAAGAAGGTTTTGTAGTGAACATAAGTGGTCTGAAAGCTTTCTTGCCAAAAGAGGACGCCAGGAAAGGGCTCAAGGTAGGTTCTCGCGTAGTGGCCAAGATAAAACAACTGGTGCAAGAAGGAAAGGATCTTAAGGTGGTCCTTTCGGAAAGGGAGTACCTTGAAGTACGGAAAGAGGCTAAAAAAGAAAGGCTCCTCAAAAGACTCAAGGAAGGAGACGTTATCTGGGGAAGGGTTATAAAGATAGATCCGGAAAAAGGTATAACCCTGCTGGTACAGGGCGTCTTAAGGGCTTTCCTTCCCAAAGAAGAACTCTCTTGGGGCAGAGACAAAAACCCTTACAACTATGCGGAGGTAGGTGAGAGGCTCAAAGTAAAGGTCAAAAGGATACCCAAAGATGGTCAGTTCATATTCGTGAGCCTAAGAGAACTTAAGGAAAATCCCTGGCTTAAGATAAAGGATACCCTCAAGAAAGGAGACAAGGTAGAAGGAAGAGTGGTGGAGGTCAACGAGAAAGGTCTCGTAGTAGAGCTATCAGAAGGTGTGGAGGGTTTTGTCCCTAAGAGTGAGATTTCCTACGACGGGACTGTACCCAACAAGGGTGACCGCATTTCCGCCATAGTTTTGGATCTGGATGTAGGAAAGCGCAGTTTGATCTTAAGCATAAAGAGAGCCCTTCCCAAACCTTGGGAGGAGTTCCTCAAGGAACACCCCGTCGGCTCCAAGGTGGTAGGTAGGGTGGAGAAGATAGAGGGTGCCAGCGCTATAGTGGATCTAGGTAAGGTGCGTGGCATCATTCACAGAAGCGATCTTTCGTGGACCAGACCGGGTAGGATAGAAGAGGTGCTAAAAGTAGGTGAAGAAAGGGAGTTTGCTGTACTGGGTTCGGAAGGAAGATACATAAAGCTGGGTATAAAACAGCTCACCCAGAATCCTTGGGACATAGTGGCGCAAAGGTACAAGGTGGGTGATCGTGTAAAGCTGAGAGTGAGGTCACTGCACACCTTCGGAGCCTTTTTGGAGTTTCCTGAGGGTATAGATGGTCTGCTGCCTATATCTGAAATGTCCAAGGATACCAAGTTGGAAGAAGGCCAAGAGGTGGAGGTGAGGATAATAGAGCTCGTTCCCGGCAACAGGATAACCCTCAGCATGAAGGAAGAACAACCTGTGGAGGAGATCATCACTCAATCTTCGGAAAGCGGTTTTACCTTAGGAGATATCCTCAGAAAGAAGCTTAAGCTCTGAGTATGACCAGAAGGAGGGTGGTAGAAAAATTTCTGCAGAACAACCCTGGGTTTTCTCCCACTTTAGTGGGGAAGGCCCTCAACCTGATGTTGGAAGAGATCATCTGTGCTTTGGAGAAAGAGGGAGTGGTGAGAATTCAGGGGCTTGGAACTTTCAGACTGGACAGAACAGCGGTAAGGAAGCTGAGGGGAAAGGTTTATCCTTCTAGGAAAACGGTGAGGTTCAAACCCAGCAAACTTCTTCTGTCTGCGTTGAAGATGGGTACAAAAAGTAATAAAATAAAAACATAACGGGGTGTGGCGCAGGCGGTAGCGCGCTGGCATGGGGGGCCAGAGGTCACGGGTTCAAGTCCCGTCACCCCGATTTAAAAAAGGAGGACAGATATGGTGGTGCAGCTGGGTCCAGTACAGCAAGATGTGGAGACTTTGGTCACCCGTGTCTTCATGAAGTCCCTGGACGTTCTGGGGGGGTTGTCCAAGTTGGTGGAGTACAGAACCCTGACGTGGCTTCCTTCTCTGGCACGCGCTGCCTACGCTGTTGTGCTAAGAGAAGAGTACTTTAAAACAGAGGAGGAGATAGCTCAGCAGGTAGGACTCACGAGACAGACAGTCCGTAACATTCTCAGGGCGGATCCGGCTCTGGCTCTTGAGAAGATAAGGAGGTTGGAGGAACTTCTCCAGGAGGAGCAGAAGGAACTCAAGGTTCACACGGCAGGTGGTATAGCCAAGTTGGCCTACAAGATGGTTAAGGAAGGGCAGGAAGAGTCCAAGATGCTCATGGAGTACTGTGAGAGAGTAGCCGTAGCTCTGGATATACCCTGGGCCTACATGACCCTCAGGAGACTCAAAGGTGTTGATTTCCCCATTCAGTCCTCCCAGGACATAGCAGACAGACTTACAGGTGTTTATATAAAGGGTAGACCTGCTCAGGAGGTTATGGCTGAGCTAGAGTATCCCATAAAGAACCCTGCGGAACTTCTTCACAAGATAAAGGAGAACCTCAAGATGCATGGCATAGAGTGATTTGAGGTACGTAGGTTACATACTTCTTCTCGCTCTGTTTGCCTATTTTCTCTTTGTTAAGCCCTTTTTGAAACTTAGTTTACACTTAAGTGACGTGGGTTTAGGAAGGGGAGGGTTTTACGTTGGTGAATTCTGGTTTCAGGTAGACGGCTGGCAAGGTGATGTCTACTTTGTGGGTGTGAAAGGTCTGTTGTTGAATCCTCCTTCGGTGAAGGTAAAAGAAGCCAGGATAATTGTGGTAGGGTTAAAACCCAAACCTCCGAAACCCTTTCAGTATAACTTCGGTCCCCTTTTGAGACGCTTGCAACAAAAGGATGTTTACATAGGTGCTCTGTACGTTTCTGTTAACTCGGTACCCCATAAAGAGAGTTACACCGTGGTGGTGAAGGATGTTTTCCTAAAGGATGGGACGATAAGGTCGGGAGACTGGTCCTACCTTTACATCCTCCACCAGAACAGTACGGACCTTATGAGTATACTGGTGGATGAGGCGTACCTCAAGGAAGGAAAAGTGTATGTGGAGAAAGCAACGGTAACCTCTGACAGGTACACCTTCGCGTTAAGGGGTGTGTGGAACGGTATGGATGGTAGTTTCAGCATACAGGGTTATGTAAAAGGTTACACCGGTACCCACGTTACGGTGGATGATGTAAAGGTGAGGGCCACAGGTTCCTTCAGCTACACCCATGTGAGAGCTAACATTGATCTTTACTGCCCCATGGTGTTCTACAAAGATATCTATTACAGGAACATATACGGGAAAGGAGAGTACCTCTATCTCTGGCACAAAGAGAACAAACTGTACGGAAATCTCTATTGGGAGAGTTCAAAGGCTTTGGTAAACTATGATCTTCATACCCGAGTTATGGCGGTGTCCTTTCAGCACCTGCCCGTGTACGGAGGTGTATGGACGGGGGAGCTAGTATGGCACAGGAAGACAGGGGGTTTGGACCTCATCGCCTTCAGCCCATACCTTATGAAGGACAAGGTGTCTCTTGAGGGTGTCCAGGCTCACCTCTCTTTAGAGAAGGGTTTGGGAAAGTTCCGACTCACCTCCCAAAAGCCCACTGTGGATCTCAGCGGAGATTTTTACGGGAACCAGGCTCAGGGTAGTGTTCTGCTGAAGGACTACCTCCTTCAGGAGGGGGAATTCCGCTCTCATCTTACATGGGTAGGTTCGTGGAGAAAAGTGGGTGATACCCTCTACCTTTGGGGAGACGGTAAGCTAACGGATCCTTCTTACAATACCGTAAACCTACCTCCTGTAAACTTCCATCTTGACCTTCATGGGAACACGTACAACATCTTTGCTCAATCAGAGGGTTTAAGTTTGGAAGGTGGAGGCTCATTAACTGATAAAAGTTTCAAAGGTAACGTGTTTCTTAAAGGGTTTTCCCTTAACACCCCCTCCGGTGTGTTCCGAAACCTTACGGGCAGTATGAAGGTGGAATGGATCAACGGAAAAGGTACACTGGTGGGAAAGATTACGGGAAACGCTAACTTTGGGACACAGGAGGCTTTCTTTGACGGTCATATAAGCATCGGTAACCTTTCTGGTAACTGGGAGGGATTGGTACAAGCACATGTTGGTGGTTCTTTTGGTGATGGATCTGTGGAAGCGAGACTTCATAAAAACATCTGGGACTTTGTGTATAACATAAGGGGACTGGGAGAGGGAAGAGGGTTTTACAAACCTCAGGAAGATCTTCTTACCGCATCCGGCAAAGTTAAGGTAGAAAGAAGTGGCTTCTCTTTGGAAGGGAACTACCAACTGTTATCTGGGAAGGGAACCACTCACGTGAGATTGAAAGGTGAAGGCTCCTATTGGGGCGCCCGTTTTCCTTTACTTCTGTCTTTGGAGAGAAGCAACAACGGTTTGAAGGGTTATGTAGAAGGTTTCAAAATTCGTAAGGGCGTTCTCTGGCTGGATATAGGATCCATAAAGTTGGCGGAAGGAGGTTCTCTTCTTTGGGAAGGAATGAAGGTGAGTATAAACTCCCATATGGTCCTCTCAGTACCTGAGAGGGAGGGAAGCTATGATCTTACAAACTTTACTTTTCGGTTCCCTCAGTTGGAGTTTACGGGCCTCCTTTCTGGTAAAGGGAGCCTTTTCTATAGTAAAGAGAAAGGTATCAGTGCCTATCTTAACGGCAGGGCGAACCTAGGTTCTATCTCGGATCTGGTGAGAAGTAAGCTACCTGCCTATGTAGAGGGAGTGGTAAGTTTCCAGCTAAACTACGCAGGAGATCTTGAGGTACATCTCGTGTCGGACGGCCCGTTGACGGTAAGATCACGATTTTTAGGTAGCTATCTGCAAGGACCTTTAGATGTTACTTACAAAGACAGAGCTGTGACGGGGCGTTGGCAACTGGAGAATGGGTCTTCCCGGCTTCTGATGGTACTGTCGGGAAAGGATAAAAACTTTGCGGTGAGGTGGTATGCCAAGAAAATACCCGTCGTATACAGATTACAGAATGTTTTTTCCTCCATGCTGGTGGATGCAGACGGTGAGGTGAAAACGGACCTCTCCAGTTGGTACATAAAGGGGGAGGCAAAGATAGGTGGTTCCCTTTACATCTCTAAAGCTCCCCAAGGAAGGAAGGTGCCACCTCCTACATGGGCCGACAAATTTCACCTTGACCTGAAAGTTTCCTCATACGAACCCATCAGAGTGCAGATACCGGAAGGTTACATCCTCACCCGGCTAAAATCCAGTGTAAGTGGCACATGGCGTCAACCTTCCTACCGTGTAGACCTTAAACTGACGGGAGGAGAACTCAGATACTACGGTAGAAGATTCGTGGTGAGAGGGGGTAGTTTCACTTTAACTGACAAAGAGAGAATTATGGATCTCAGTATAGCCTCATCCGGCCCAGAATACACCACAGTGATAGATCTGAAGGGAGATCCGGAATTTCCCAAGGTGATAGTAAGATCAGAACCACCGAAGGATCCCAAACAGGTGCTGGCGGATCTCCTGTTAGGTGGAGGATCGGGAGAGGGACTTATATCTCTTAACTCCGCTTTGGCAGCCAGCTTTCCTGAACTGGGAAGACTTCTTGAAAGTCCGGGAAAACTTTTGGGTACAGAGGTAAGGGTTAACGTCTCTCCTCAGGTGGGTTCTTCGGGAGAGGTAGGTGTAAGAATACGTGTTTCTAAGGAGCTGTCCCAAAGGGCCGAGGTGGAATACCAGCAGAGCACCCTCAAGAACCCTCGGGAGACTTTCGGAGGCGCAGAGCTGAAGCTCATTCCTCAGAGTTCCATAGGAGGAAGGTTTTACTCGGATAGATCAAAAGAGGTCAGAATTCGTGTGAAGGGTAAGTTTGACTTTTAAAAAGATAGAAGTTAACTTTTTTGTCATGCTGGAGATAAGGGAGCTGGACAGACTTCTCAGTCTTTTTCTGGAGGTTATGGACGATCCTTCCAAAAAGGAACTCCTCCTTTACCTTTTGTGCTACGTGCAGATAGCAAGGAGAGAGGGTAGTGGTACGGTAGAGTTGGACGAACTTCTTTCCTGTGCCTACAGGAACTTTAGAACCTCCAGAAGCTTTTGGAAGGACGTTCTTGTAGAGTTAAATCTCTTTAAGATATGGGATCTTTACGGAAACGTGTACAAGGGTAAAGATATATACAAACTGTCAGAGAGCGGTGTTTACCTTATGACCCTTGAGGGTAGTTACGCTCAGGATATATCTTCCTTTGGTCACAGAGTACTCAAATATTGGAACATCGTCAACAGATTGGACGGTAGGAGGTCCTTGGGAGAGACTATAAAGGCATGTGTTTTTGCCTTTAACGAGGAGCTCTATCAAGAAGCCGCCCTCTATGCAGAGTTACAGAAAGAGAGAGTTCCTCAGGAGGCATCCTTCTTCTCCCTAATAGAAGAGCTGTGCAGAGCCTCTCTCACCAAGAAAAAGGAAGATATCCACGGTCATCTGCTAAAAAGTTACAAACTGGCAAGAGAGTTGGGAGATGTTTACTACGAGGTAAATATACGTAAGCTGAGGGAAGATATCCAGAAGGGTATAAAACGCCTCCAAAAAAACCAGGACCCTGGCAAGATAAAGATAGAGTTCGTGTGGAAAAGAAATAAGAGGAGTTTCCTATCCTACCTGTGGGAGAAGATAACCCGCTGGTACAGAAACTGGAGGAGAAGAGAACCTCTCAGGGCCACAAAACCTTATGTGAGCATCATGAAGGATTATGTTCAAGGAGTTTTCTGATCCTCTTTACGGTTCTATAAGGGCCTTTAGTCATGAGCTTAAGCTTATAGACACACCCACTTTTCAGAGACTTAGGTACATAAAGCAGCTGGGTGTAACCTATCTGGTGTTTCCATCTGCACAACACACACGCTTTGAGCATTCCTTAGGCACTATGGAGCTGGCAGACAGAATGTACAGGGGCTTTGGTCTCAAGGACGAAAGAGAGCTACAGCTGGTTAGACTGGCAGGGCTTCTTCATGATGTGGGCCACCCGCCCTTCTCCCATACCACAGAGGTGCTTCTGGGAGACAGAAGCCATGAAGATGTTGGCAGAAGAAAGATTCTGGAGGGAGAGATATACCATATTCTGCGTCGCGAAGGATTCTCTGACGAGGAGATAAAACTGGTGTGCCATATGGCCTTTGGAAAGGACAGTGTAGTAGGGGGTGAGCTGGGAGCAGACAGAATGGACTATCTAATGAGAGATGCCTACTTTTGTGGTACATCTTACGGCTTCTTTGATAGGGACAGGATACTTAATCATCTGGTTTTACTGGAAGGTAAGAAGGCGGTGAGAAAGAGCGCATTGAGGGCTGTGGAGAGCTTTTTCTTAGGAAGGTACTTTATGTACCTTCAGGTATACTTTCACCGAGTAGTTAGAATCCTCAACATACATCTTTTGGATCTGTTGAAGGAACTTATAAAGGCCGGGGACTTAAATAAGGAGGACCTAGAAAACTTAACAGACGCTCATCTCCTGACCCTCATACTGAAGGACCCTAACAGACCTTCCGTGAGGAGACTCTTTAACAGGGAACATTATAGGGAAGTTGTATCCACCGAAGATGAAGATTACTTTGAGGCGGTGAAGAAGAGACTTCTGGAACGCTACCCGGAGGAGAAGCTAAGGTTTGATATAGCCCACAAAAAGCCCCTGGATCATAACCTGTGGATAGAGGACGAAGGTAAGTGTAGGTCTCTTACGGAGCTGTCCTACCTTGTGTCCCATCTTAGGGACATTAAAATAATGCGAGTGTACGCAGATCCCTCCATAAAGAACGATGTGGAAGAGTTTATTAAGAAGATACTATAAGACCAAGTTTCTCTCCCTTGCCCTTGTTTACATTACCTGCGGTATAGCGGTTCTGTCTTTGCTTAGTGCCGCAGATTTTCCTGTATGGCTCTTGTTTACCACCCTTTTCCTTACCGGCCTTTTGATGGAGGTAAGATCTCGCCATCCCATCCGAAGGTGGGTACTTAACACGGTAGGCGTTCTTTTCTCCCTATATTTTCTCACAGGGATAAGGTGG
Source organism: Thermocrinis albus DSM 14484 (assembly GCF_000025605.1). Lineage (NCBI taxonomy): Bacteria > Pseudomonadati > Aquificota > Aquificia > Aquificales > Aquificaceae > Thermocrinis > Thermocrinis albus. Next base: position 674,152 of record NC_013894.1, read on the forward strand.
GAAAATATCATCAAACCCCTCTCTCACACAGTTCTCCTCCTGATAGCCATAAAGTCCCTTGAGGAAAAGAAGCCAAGGGATATGTACCAGATACTTCTTCTGGGACTACTGGGTGTAGCCCTCTCCACCCTCTACAACATAGGTCCACTCTTTCTGCTGATATTCCTGCTGTTTCTCTTTCTTTCTCTCTCCTCTCTGGTGGCGGTAAATCTCTACAGAGAGATGGGAGATGCAGAATTAACACAGGAGGATCTTTTAGAGTACGCTAAGGTGTCCCTCTTCTTCGGGATAGGGGTTTTTCTTTTGTCAGTACCTTTCTTTGTTCTTTTACCCAGGAGTCCCACGCCTCTTTTAGATCTCTGGGGTAGAAGAGAGGGGCTTAGGACGGGACTTGCCAACAGTGTGGAACTCAACAAGGTAGGTATCATACAGCAGGATAACTCGGTGATACTAAGAGCTTACGGACTTCCCAAAGGTATGAAGGATCTTTACTGGAGAGTGCAGGTCTTTGATACCTACAGAAACGGGACGTGGACGAGAAGCCCCTACACTCCTGTGTATCCTTTGAGAAACGCTCCCGGCATCCCCTATACGGTAGTTTTGGAACCCACCTACGATAGTTATCTGCCCGTTTTAGACTATCCTGTGGGACCGATACGCATTGAAGGGACTGCCTACTCCGTTAGGTTAGAGAAAGGTACAGTACTGCGCCTATCGGCGCCCATCACCAAGCCTATAAAGTACACCATCTCTTACTCTCCCGTAATGTGGCCTCAGGATCCACCTCAACCCTATACGGAGGTTCCCGAAGACATCCCACCCGGTATAAAAGAACTGGCCCGCAGACTCGCCAAAGATACGAAAACCGACATGGAAAAAGTTAAAAGAGTTGTAGATTACTTTTCTAAAGGCTTCAGCTACAGTCTCAAGTTGGAGAGTTATGAAGGGGATCCCCTTGAGTACTTCCTCTTTGTCTCCAAGAAGGGTAACTGTGAGTTTTATGCCAGCGCCACCGCCTTACTGCTAAGATTGATGGGGGTGCCGGCCCGTGTGGTGGGGGGATTCAGGGGTGCTGTATGGAACGAAATAGGGAACTATTACATAGTCACCAACGCTATGGCACACGTGTGGGTGGAAGCTTACGTAGATGGCCGTTGGGTTAGGGTGGACACCACACCTCCGGCCCTACCCCCCAATATTCCTGAAGTCTACAAATTCATGGATGCTATCGTAAGCTTTTGGTACAACAACGTGGTTGGTTTCTCCTCTGAGAAGCAGAGGGAGCTTTGGGTAAACTTTGTGAGGAAGGGTACAAACTGGGAAAGCTGGAAAGCTTTCCTTACGAAAGCGTCTTTGCTGATGGCTTTCCTTCTCCTCCTTTACTTTGGCCTCAGACTGTACACCCACCACTCACCTACACCCGAAAAACTCTACAGAGATCTCTGCCGAATCCTTGGCGTAGAAGGTTACCTTCCGGAGGAAGTCATAAGGCTGTATAAGGATACCGAGTTGTATCCCTATGTGGAGTATGTGGTTAGACTCTATCAAAGGTACAAGTATTCTCCCTATCGCATCTACGAAAGTGAACTTAGGGAGGCAAAAAGGGCTCTCCTCAACATTCGCACGAGGAAGAAGAGTAAGGGATAAATTTTTATGTGGGGGTGGGTGGCATGCAAGCGTTACGAGAGATGGTGGAAGGTCTTTCCGAATTTGTACCCGGTGGTATCACCGTTGAACTTCCCGGAGGGACACGTGTAGGTGCAGGTAGTTGCAGAGTAGTGATAAAAGACGATAGAGTCCTGAGGGACATACTGAGGGATCCTGAGATGGGTTTTGGTGAGCATTACATGAAGGGTAACTTAGCGGTGGAGGGTGATCTGGAGAGTTTCCTGAGAGGGTGTTTCCTGTACCTACAGAGAAAGAAGGAAGAGAAAAACCTCGGGTTTGACCTGATGAGGGCTCTTCTGAGAATGCTGGGTCTCATACGCAGGTGGGAGGAGAGGGAGGTAAGAAAACACTACGATCTTGGAAATGAGTTTTACAGTTTGTGGTTGGATAGTTCCATGACTTACTCATGTGCTTTCTTTGCCAGCCCCGGTATGACATTGGAACATGCCCAGCAGGAGAAGAGGAGGATCATATACGAAAAACTACAGCTTACGGAGGGTGACACCCTTCTGGACATAGGGTGCGGCTGGGGTTCCATAATAACCGAGGTGGCTACCCTTTATCCTATAAGAGCGGTAGGCATAACCCTTTCCAAAAATCAGTATCAGTACGTAAAGGAGAAGATACTACAAGAAGGTCTGGAGGGTAGGGTGGAGGTGTATCTGATGCATTACGAAGAGCTTCCCAAATTAGGCAGGAAGTTTAACAAAGTGGTGTCCGTTGGTATGTTTGAACACGTGGGAAAGGGCAGACACAGGAAGTTCTTTCAGGTGGTGAGCGATATACTGGAGGAAGGTGGACTGTTTTTACTGCACACCATAGGTAAGGTGCATCCATCTTCCCAGAGCAGATGGATAAGGAAGTACATATTTCCCGGAGGATACATACCCTCCATTGAGGAGATCCTCAGGGCGTGTGAGGGTCTTGGCTTTAACCTGATAGATATAGACGACTGGAGGATCCATTACTATAGAACCCTTAAGGAATGGAGAAAAAGGTTTCATCAAAACAAAGATCATGTGATATCCCTTTACGGAGAAGAGTTTTTCAGGATGTGGGATCTTTATCTGACCGCCTCTGCTGTTTCTTTCTACGTGGGTAGCAACCACCTCTTTCAGTTCCTCTTCTCCAAGGGTGTGATAAACTCCTACCCCGTTATGAGGAGGGTGTTTCTGCAATCTCCCGTAGCATCCCACTCTGTATAAACTCCACAACGAAGGGATCTGTGGATCGCAGGAAGTCCTCCCTGCTACCCGTAGCCACTACCTCGCCTTCTTTTAGGAGCATGAGGCGGTCCGATATACTGAAGGCAGATACAAGATCGTGAGAAACCACAACGGCTGTTGCTCCGGTTTTTTCCCTCAGATCCAAGATAAGTCTGTCTATCAGTCTACTGGTGATAGGATCTAGTCCCGACGTTGGCTCGTCGTATATGATGATCTTAGGTTCTGTGGCTATAGCCCTCGCTATTCCTACCCTCTTTCGCATACCACCCGACAGTTCGGAGGGGAAGAGATCCATGACCTCCTCCCCCAGACCCACCAATCTGAGTTTTTCCAAGGCTATCCTTCTGAGCTCCTCTTCCTTCATCTTACCGCGCTCTAAGTAGAAGAACACCACGTTTTCCCATACACGCAGACTGTCAAAGAGAGCAGCACCCTGGAAAACATACCCTATCTTCCTGCGCAGTTGGTCCAACCGTTGCGGATTTAGAGAGTTTATATCCTCTCCGAATATCTTTACTATGCCCGCCGTGGGTTTCCAGAGACCTACCAAACACCTCGTTATGGATGTTTTTCCACTTCCGCTACCACCTATTATGGTAAATATCTCTCCTTCTTTTACATAAAAGCTCACTCCCTTTAGTATCTCCCTTCCGTTGATAACCTTCCGAAGATCCTGTACCTCTATAACCAAGTTCATAGGTTTTTCAGGGCTTCCAGCACGGCTGCGTCCAACTGGGACGCCTTTAAGAGGTCTCCTGTGTGAACAAAGGGTATGGTGCCTGTTATAGTGCCGCCTGGGAAGAGGTTATTCTCCACCCTCTCCACCGACAGTTCAAAGACAGACACAGGAAACTTAACGCTTTCTATTTTCTCCTTAACGAGCTTTGCAGTTCCATAGCAAGACAGAGCCTTATCTTGGGCTATCAGCATGATACAAGCTTTACCTGTTTGCTGTAAGTTTTTGCTGCTGGTGGCGTTACTGCTGAGGGCTATGCGCAGTGTCCTCTCATCTACCGGATAAACCCAGGTGAGAAAGGTAAGATGCACGTTACCATCATTATCGCAGGTGGCCAAAATGGACGGGAACACTCCCATGTCCCTCATAAGATCTACCATGTCCCTCGGTAGCATTCCTTACCTCCTTTCGGTGAGTTTCCTTAAAGTATAAACCCTCTGAAGTATTGTTACCGTGGAACCCACCGAAAGGATAATGAGGGTCAACGTTAGCATATCCAACACCAGACCCGTCAAAAACAGTATCCAACGCTCCGGCCTTTCAAAAAGCCCTACGTTGATGTTAAAACCTAGTCCCTCAGCCCTTGCTCTGGCGTAACTGACACCAAAGGATGTGATCATGGTGGTGAAAGAAAGTAAGAGGAGGAGCTTACTCTCAGAGGACATGGCTATGGCCACCATGGGTGCAGCGTCCGAGAGTCTATCCAAAAAAGAGTCCAAAAAGGCACCGAAAGGGTCCCTCCTACCGGACCTTCTGGCCAGTACCCCGTCTAACATGTCCATCGTGGCCCCTAAGGTCAGGAGAAGTACCGCCGGAAGTTTCTGCCCTGCGTAAAGGACGTAGGACCCTGCACACACCAGTAAGAAACCTGTTAGGGTTATGCTGTTGGGTGTTACACCTAGACGATGCAGTGTTTCCACCAAAGGCCCAAGACCTTTCTCTATGTAGGGTTTGAGTTCTCTTGTTAGATAACTCATTCCGTCTCCTTACCGTTATTCAGAGAGCTCTTTATTCTCTAATAGGATTATGAATTGTAACTAACTTTGTACCATCTGGGAATGTCCCTTCCACTTGAACAATTTCAAGCATTTCAGGAACACCCTCCATAACATCCTCTTTTCTAAGAATTTTTGTTCCTAAATCCATAAGCTCTGCAACAGATTTTCCTTCTCTTATACCCTCAAGAATTTCACATGCTATAATGGCATATGCCTCAACATAATTTAATTTTAACCCTTTCTCTTTTCTTTTTTTAGCAAGCTCGGCAGCTACATATATTAAGAGTTTTTCAACCTCCCTTGGCGTGAGATTCATGCTAGCACCTCCTAAATATATATATATACTCTAAAATCTCTCCAATGTTTGTATCAGTCTGCAAGCACCGGACAAAAGGTTATGTCTGGAACAAAACGCCCATCCATTACATCAAGATGGATAAGGTCTGCGCCACCCTTTACTACCGCTTCTACCTGCTCACCCAAATTCCAAGAGTCCGCAGAAAGCACAAAAAGCGCAAGAAACTTCATAATTAGTATTATGTCCTGTTATTTAGTTTCGTGCATGTGATCTATATCAGATTCATTTAAAGCTTTAAAGCTCTTTGACGAACCGCTTTTAAATAGGTAGTATGCTATCGTCCTTTTTATTTCTAAAAACTCTTCAGAAAATATGAAATTAACATCTATATCTTGGCATGACAGTTTGGATTTCAGATCTTTTAAATTGATATCTGCAATTACTCTTCCAGGATTATTACTAAGAACTATAACTCTATCACAAAGAAATGCTATTTCATCTAAATTATGAGAAACAATAATAAATATTGTATCCCTTACTTCCTCAAAAAGTTTTCTAAGTAGGTGCCAGCTATTTATAGCTGTGAACATATCCAAAGCACTTGATGGTTCATCAAGAAGTAAAACCTTTGGCGAAGTACATAAAGCTCTACATAATGCAACTCTCTGTTTCAAACCACCAGAAAGTTCATGAGGGTAAGCGTTAAGCTTTTCTACTAGACCCAGAATCTCCATATAGTAGGTTACTCTTTCGTAAAGTGATGCGATCCTATGCTTAGGTAAGTTTAGTGTTCTAAGAGGAAATATAATATTCTCCTTTACAGTAAGCCATGGGAACAATCTGTAATCTTGGAACATGTATGCTACTTCTGGAGAAGGCTCTTTAACAATCCTATCACCAATGTAGACACAGCCTGAATCTGCTTTCTCTAGCCCCGCTATTATTTTTAACAAAGTCGATTTTCCTGCCCCTGACTGCCCTATTATCCCAACAAACTCTTTATCGATAATATCAATACTTACATTTTCTAATACGGTTATCCCCATAAATTGCTTACTTACATTTTCCAATTTTACTAAACTCATTTACTATTCCTCCTAAGATGTTTGAAAATAAGAGGCTTACTTACTCTGAAAAAAGAATCACTTAGTAAACCTATCAGACCTATGACTATTAAATAAGCATATATCATATCCATTTGTAGGAATCTCTGACTCTTAATTAATCTATATCCAAGTCCCTCATTTGCAGCTGCCACTTCCCCAACAAGAAGGTAAGTCCATGCCCATCCAAGATTTATCCTATATATATCCCACAAATTAGGCTTTATACCTTCTAAAATTATATGATACAATATTTGATGTCTATTCATACCTAAAGATCTACCGACTTCTATGTATTCATAAGGGAAGTTCCTTATTTCGTTAGCTACCATCGCTATAACTTGAACAAAAACTCCTAAAAATATGAGAAATATTTTAGAAGTTTCCCCTATACCAAACCACATCAAAGTAAGAGGTAAAAACGCTGGTACTGGAAGATAACGGAAGAAATCATTTATGTAATCAAGTGGAGTAAACCACCTATAGTAGCTTACCAAAATGCCTATTATAGTCCCAGTCAAAATTGCTATGAGCCAACCAATTGTTATTCTTATTATGCTTGTTTTAAGATCTGAGAATAGAAATCCTTCTTCAAATGCATTCAGTAGTGCCTTATAAATATCTATAAGAGAAGGGAACAGAGGGCTTTCAATCATTTTACTTGATATACTCCAAAGCATAAATATAAGTCCTACGTATATAAACAGTAGAAACAGGATTACATAATTATCTCTTTGTAGCATCTCTTACCACCCTATCGTAGATTAAATTTGAAAGATTAGCTTCCTTGTTCGTAAAACCAAATTTAAGTAGATATTTATTTAGTAAATCGCCACTTCTATATAGGGAAAGTGGATTATTCTTATTCTCTGGATAAAGTGCGAGAGCGTTCTCTTGAACACCAAAGAATTTAATACCTTTAAGCATATACAATACGTCATCTTTCTTGATATTTAAAACTTTTGCCATTATGGATGCAGCCTCCGAAGGATTATTTTTTATAAACTCAACCGTTCTGAACCAAACTCTTGCAAGTTTTACATACTCATTGTAATTTTTCTTAAGACTTTCTTCGTGAACAACAAGTATATCTGGTATTAATCCAGGTGTATCTTTTGAAGAGATTAATACGTGTGCTTGTTTAGATTTAACTATTCTACTTATCCACGGTTCCCAAACAGCAGCAGCGTCAACTTTGCCTTCAAGTAAAGCTACTGCGGCATCTTGTGTTGTCATGTTAATTATTTGAACATCTTTTTCCGTTAAACCGTATTTCTGTAGCACATACAGTAAGAAAAAGTGATCTATTGCACCTACCTCTACAGCAACCTTCTTTCCTCTAAGATCATTAATTGTTTTTATATAATTTTTTGCAACTATAGCGTCGTTACCGTTGGAGTTATCGTTAACCAAAATAACCTTAATTTTCATTCCTTTAGAAGCTAACGGGATAGTATCGCTGAGAGTTTGCGAGTTAGCGTCAAGCTGCCCAGATGCGAATGCACTGATCGAGTCGCTATAAGTACTGAACCACACAAGCTCCACATTTATCCCTTCGCTTTTAAAAAATCCTTTTTCTTTTGCAATGTACCATGCAACCCAACCTGGCCAATCACTGACACCTAATTTAATAGGTCCTGCAAAACCTAAAGATGTGAGAATTAGTCCCATGATTATAGTTGTAAGGATTTCTTTTAGCATGGTATACCTCCTATTTATCTATTTACTTAACTCATATGTTTTGGCTTTGACTTCTAGTTTCTGTTTTAGGTCTTACAGGTCTGCCTTCGGACCATCCTGCACGTTTTATGGCAAGTCCCCCCATTACTTCAAGAATAATTCTACTTGCGAACAGGGAGGTTATACCACCATTATATGAACTGTTATCGCTTACATCATACATCGGGGCAACTTCAAGGATATCAAAACCAAATCTTTCTACATCAAAGTGCTTAGTAATCAGTCTAATAAGCCCTATTGCTTCTCTTGGAGTTAAACCACCAGGCTCTGGTTCTCCCGTTCCAGGACAAACACTTGGGTCCATGACATCAACATCGAAAGTTAACCATACAGCATCAGTTCCATCTAATGCCCTTTCTACAGCTATTTCAGCTATTTTCTTTATACCTATCTCCCATACATCAAAAGATGTGAACCAGAGCATACCGTTGTCTCTCATCCATTCATATGTTTTTTTATCTGGCCAAAAACCACGTGGTCCTATAAGTGTATAATTTTCGCCATTTAGTATTCCAAGATCCCAAATTCTTCTTATATGTGCGCCGTGATCGTATTCAAATCCACATAGTCCAGTATGTGCTGTATCTGCATGACAATCAAAATGAATAAGCCCTATTTTTTTATAACCCCTAGCCTCTGCCCAACCTTTTATGTTAGCGAATGTTACAGAGTGATCGCCTCCAATTATGAATGGACATATGCCTAGACTCGAGACTTCATAAACTTTCCTCTCGAAGTTTTTTAGTGTAGCCATGGTATCTCCGGGAACAACACGAGCATCTCCGTGATCAACTACAAAAAACTCATCAAAAGGATCTACACCTGTTTCGATATTAAAGTGAGAATATGGTGGAGAGGGGACTGTAGATGCAGCTCTTACAGCCCTAGGGCCATATCTAGCTCCCGGTCTTATAGTCGTAGCCATATCCATAGGTTCTCCGATTATTGCAATATCTGGTTTTAGCTTAGCCAATTCTTCGATAGATGGCACATAAGGTAATTTTAGAAAAGTAGGTATTCCTGTAAATATTGGCTCATTTACATCTTCAAAACGCTCTCCATAAAACATCCTACCTTTACCAGGCATAGCAGCACCTCCTTTAAGGGTTTAGTTCCTATACATCGTTATGCAAACTTCATACCTAAAATAAAAGTACATAGAGTAGAGCTCCTAAAACTTAGAAATTCTGTTTTGAACTGTGTAGCTTAATAATACGATAATTGCATACAAAAGAACAAAATTTACAATCTTTAACAAAATTGTTAACATTATTACTTGGACAAAGAGTAAGTATATTGAATCTACCTTTATTTGTGCAGCAATATGCAAAAGGAGTACTAAGGAATTCTAGGTATGATCTTAGTATTTTGCAGGAATTTAGGGAAAGAATATATAGCTCGTTGCAATTATTCAGAGAGCTCTTTATTCTCTAATAGGATTATGAATTGTAACTAACTTTGTACCATCTGGGAACGTCCCTTCCACTTGAACAATTTCAAGCATTTCAGGAACACCCTCCATAACATCCTCTTTTCTAAGAATTTTTGTTCCTAAATCCATAAGCTCCGCAACAGATTTTCCTTCTCTTATACCCTCAAGAATTTCACATGCTATAATGGCATATGCCTCAACATAATTTAATTTTAACCCTTTCTCTTTTCTTTTTTTAGCAAGCTCGGCAGCTACATATATTAAGAGTTTTTCAACCTCCCTTGGTGTGAGATTCATGCTAGCACCTCCTAAATATATATATACTCTAAAACCTCTCCAATGTTTGTGTCAGTTTTAGCAGCTTCTTTTAAAATACTGCCATTATCGATTACATAAACTCTATCTATAAGTTCCCATATAAGTTCTAACCTATGTTCTACAATTACAAATGAAATTCTGAACCTCTCCCTTATTTCGTACAATACCTTTAATATAAGTTGAACTATAGATGGCTGAATTCCTTCAAATGGTTCGTCCAATAGTAAGATCTTTGGATTTGTTAGTAATGCTCTTGCTAAGGATACTAACTGTTGTTCCCCTCCAGATAAAGATCCAGCTGTTTTATTTAACAATCCTATTAGACTGGGGAAAAGGCTTAAGATGTAATCAAAATAGTCATAAAAATTTGGAAAAATAGTATGCTTTTTAGCTGTAAAAGCGTTTTTTGCCGTAAAAAGGTTTTCTTTTACAGTAAGATATGGAAATAGCTTTCTACCTTGAGGAACATAACCTAGCCCCAATCTTACTCTCTCATAAGGCTTTAACTTGTTAATATTCTTACCATAAAAGTATATACTACCGTCTATGACTTTATTTAACCCTAATATAGTTCTTAATAAAGTTGTTTTACCTGCACCATTTCTTCCTATAAGCAAAATACTTTCCGAATCTTTAATACTAATATTAATATCTTTAAGTATTATGGCAGACTTATATCCGGAATATAAAGATTTTAATTCTAGCATCTCTCTACCCCCAAATAAATTCTCTTAACCTCATTATCCGAACGGATTTCATCAAAAGTACCAGTTCTTAGTATTTTTCCTTGATGCATAAAAGTTACTCTTGCCTCAAATTTCTCACAAATCATTCTTAAAAAATCCATATTATGGTCCACAATAATAATAGATGAATTTCTTTTAATAAAATACCCTATTATATCAATCAATTTGTATATATCCTTTAGTGTCAAACCAATAGCAGGTTCATCAAGAAGAACTAAATCGCAATCGTTTGTAAGTATCATAGCAAGCTCTAACCACTGTTTTTCTCCATGTGAAAGTTCTTTTGCTAAGTCATATCTTCTTTCATGAAGACCAACTAACTCTAATATATCCTTTATCTTGTTGTGATCTACCGGTGCAAACGTTCCTGAAACGTTCTTTTTCACCGAAGCTAATATGAGATTATCCCATACTGATAAACTTTCAATTACATTTGGCGTTTGAAATTTCCTTATAATCCCCATCCTTGCGATTTTATGTATCGGTAATTTACTTATAACTGTATTTTTGTAATAAATATCTCCGTAGCTAGGTTTGACTGTACCGGAGATCGCATCAAGCAACGTAGTTTTCCCCGCTCCATTAGGACCTATAAGCACCCTTAATTCCCCCTGGCTGATACTTAGAGAAACTCTATCTAGAGCAGTAAAATTTCCATATTTAACGGTTACATTTCTAACTTCTAAAAGCGCTCTCATGTTTGCCTCCATATATAAATTTTGTAAATCTTGTAAGCAGTTTTTTAAGTTCATTTATATTATTACCGACAAGTATTATAACAATGTAAGCTATACCTATAAAATATAGCCAAAAGTTAGGAAAGTAACTGCTTATTTTGTCTTTTATTAAATTAATGCCAATAACTGAGAGAACAACTGCCAGAAAGTTTTCTCTACCAGCCAAAGCAACCCATAAAATCATTTCTATAGAAGCCATAACTCCTACCAAAGATGGGGAAATGGAACCATTGAAAAGGGTAAAAAGTGCACCACCTATGCCAGCCAAAGTGCCAGATATTGCAAATACAATGATCTTAAAGTAAACTGTATTATAACCAAAGAATTTTAATCTATTCTCATTATCTCTAATAGCCCTTATGAGCTTTCCAATCCTAGAATTTTCTACTATAAATGATAGTAAAATTAAGGAAAACACTATAAACTCTGTAATAAAGAGGAGCCCTCGCTGAAAACCATTATCTCCTATATACCAAATGAGAAAAGGGCCAAAGTTAGTAAGACCATTAAATCCTCCAGTATAAGGTTGCAAACTTATTAAAAGTATCTCAAATATTGCTACAGCTGCCTGACTGATAAGGGCAAAATATACACCACTTATTTCTCTTTTAAACATAATATAGGAAAAAACAACAGCCAGCAGTGTTGGGATTAAGAAGATTGTCATAAATACAAATACTATATTGCTAAAAGGTTGCCACCACCATGGCAGTGTTGTTAAACCACTCCATAACATAAAGTCTGGAAGGTCACCAGAAGGTGTTGCTTTAAGCTTAAGATGCATGGCCATTGCATAAGCACCTAATCCGAAGAAAAGTCCTTGTCCTAAGGACAAGATATTCATGTGCCCCCAAATCCAAGAAATGCCTATAGCAACTATCGCAAGAGAAAGATATTTACCTAAAATGACTATATAGTAGTCTGGAAGAGCTGGAGTAATGCTTAAAAATACCATAAATAGGAAAAGTGTATAAATATAATTTTTATTTTTCTTCAATATCCACATATCCTTTACCCCCTTATCTTAACAGATATAAGCCCAGTTGGTCTAAACTGAATAAATAAGATAACAGACATAAGCACCAAAGCTTTGGCAAGACTAACTTCCATATATCCACTAAAAATAGCAGACATAAAGCCTATGATAATAGATCCAAGAAGTGTCCCACCCAAACTACCTACACCGCCGAAAATTACAACTAAGAAAGCGTCTACTATATAACTCATCCCTGTAGTAGGTGTAATAGAAGAAACCATTGATAAAGCAGAACCACCAGCACCGGCAATACCCGAACCTAATGCAAAAATAAGTAGATTAACTAAATCATCGTTTATTCCCATGGCTGAGGCCGTCTCACGATCTTGAGCAACAGCTCTGAGATTAAGACCAAGATCGGTTTTAAAAAATAGCAGATAAAGCAGCAGAAGAACAAAGAGCATTACCACTATAATATAAATGCGAACAACTGGTATATAAACACCACCTAAATAGAGTGTGGTAGATAGCCACTTAGGTGGTACTACTCCTACTCCTGTTGGACCAAAAGCATCTCTAACTAGTTGTTGAAGTATAAGACTAAGTCCCCAGGTCAAAAGAATAGTGTCTAAAGTATTTTGAACTCTCTTTAAAATTAGGTACCAAAAAACTAGTCCAAATATAAATAGTACTATAAAAGAAAAGAAGATTGAAAAAAGTGGAAAAACTGCTTCTGGAAAAATATTACTTTGCTGTACTATATAAGAAATATAACCTCCTAACATAAGGAATTCGCCGTGTGCCATATTAATTATTCTCATATATCCAAATGATAGACTTAAACCTATGGCTATCATAAAGTAAATTGACGCAAGACTCAGTCCGTTGAAAAGTTGGTTTAAGAAGAAATCCGTATCCATGGTAAGCCCCACGATGTTATAAAACACATTTCTTTCCGGGAAAAACAAGTTTGTCATAAGGTTCAGGTTCTATAGGTTTTCCTGAAGACCAAACTATAGAGAACTGCCCATCTGAACCGAGTTTTCCTATATAAGCTGTTTGATATAAACTTTGATTTTTTGCTATCTTTATTTTTCCAAATGGAGAATCCACCCATGGAAGTTCTGTTGCAGCTTTTCTAACCATCATAGGGTCAAAAGTTCCAGCCTTTTCTACAGCCATTTTCCATAAATAGACATTCATATATCCATGAGCCATCGGATCAGTTATAAGGGAGGATTTACCGTATTTCCCTTGATACGCCTTTATAAATTCCAAATTAGCTTTATTGTTAAGACTCATAAAGTAATTCCACGCAGCATAACTTCCTTCTAAAAGAGGTATTCCAATTGCTTTTGCTTCTTGTTCAGCAATGCTAAAGGAAATTACTGGAAGCACTTTAGGACCAACACCTGCTGCAGCCATTTGCTTGAAGAAAGCCACATTTGAATCACCGTTTATAGTATTAAAAACTATGTCTGGTTTTGTGTTTATGATTTTATTAACAACTGCGCTAAAATCTGTTCCTCCTAAGGGTACATACTCTTCCCCACTAACTATAGCACCATTTTTCTGAATATGCTTCTTTAATATCAGGTTTGCTGTTCTTGGAAAAACATAATCCGAACCTACTAAAAAGAACTTTTTGTAACCTTGCTTTAAAGCCCATTCAAGTGCTGGTAATATTTGTTGATTCGGTTGTGCTCCTGTATAGATAATGTTAGGAGAACATTCATTACCTTCAAATTGTACAGGATACCACAATAGATTTTTATATCTTTCAAAAACAGGAAGCATAGCTTTCCTGCTTGCCGATGTCCATCCGCCAAAAACAGTCACAACCTTATCCATAAGTATTAACTTCTGTGCCTTTTGTGCAAATGTTGCTGGGTCGGATGCCCCATCTTCAATTATAGGTTCAATAGTGTATCCCAATACACCACCTTTTCTGTTTATTTCTTCTATAGCTAATAAAGTTGCATTTTTAACATGAACCTCACTTATAGCCATCGTGCCAGAAAGAGAGTGCAACACTCCAACTTTGATTTTTTTAGGTGAAGGCCAAACTAAGGCCGGTGCTATAGTATGCAGGGTTATTACAGCTGCACTTGCCTTAATAAAATCTCTTCTGTTTGCATACCCGCTTTTCATGGCATCACCTCCTTAAAGGTTTTAACCTCCTTCCGTAATTCAAATTAGCAAACAACGTGCCCTGCACTTTTCATTTTTAATTATTCAATAATGAACATAATCAACAAAATTGTTAACAATTACGAGCTCATTATAGAATTTAGCAAAACGCCCTGTCAAAGATAAACAATTAAACGGTTGAAATAAAAGGAATGGTGTGAATGGTTACAAACAAAATATGGTATAAAATTTGCATAAATACTCAATGAAGGAGGTAAGATATGGTACCGGGAGAGATATTTGTAGATGATGGAGAAATAACCCTCAATGCTAATAGAAAAACTATAAAGTTACTCGTTAAGAATGTTGGGGACAGACCTATACAAGTTGGATCCCATGCTCATTTTTTTGAAGTTAATAAGTACTTAAAATTTGACAGAGAGAAAGCTTACGGTTATAGGCTAAATATACCTGCTGGTACTGCAGTAAGGTTTGAACCTGGAATGGCCAAAGAAGTAGAACTCGTAGAGTTTGGTGGTAAAAGAATTGTTTACGGTTTTAATGCATTAGTTAGCGGGTTTCTAGAAGAAAAGAGGGAAGAGGCTATGCAAAAAGCAAAAGAAAGGGGGTTTTTGTCATGAGGATATCTAAACAATCTTATGCCAGACTTTATGGTCCAACAAAAGGTGACAGAATAAGGTTAGGTGATACAAATTTGATAATAGAAGTTGAGGAAGATTTCAATTTGTACGGTGAGGAAGTTTGTTTTGGTGGAGGGAAAGTTATAAGGGATGGTATGGGTCAATGTCAACTTTCGCGAAAGGATGGTACTCCTGATTTAGTTATAGTAGGTGCTGTAATCGTAGATTATTGGGGCATAGTAAAGGCTGATGTAGGAATAAGAGATGGAAAGATAGTTGCCATAGGTAAAGCTGGAAATCCAAATATTCAAGATGGTGTGACCCCTGGCTTGGAAATAGGTCCATGTACGGAAGTTATTGATGCACGAGGGAAAATACTAACAGCAGGGGGTATTGATTGCCATGTACATTTTATATGTCCTCAACAAATATGGGAAGCTCTTTATAGTGGTATAACCACAATGATTGGTGGAGGCACAGGACCTACAGAAGGTACCAAGGCAACCACATGTACACCAGGACCGTGGAACATAATACATATGCTAAAGGCTTTAGAAGCTTTTCCAATGAACTTTGGACTTCTCGGGAAAGGAAATTCATCTTTACCTTCCCCCCTTATAGAGCAAATAGAAGCTGGGGCAATGGGATTAAAAATTCACGAAGATTGGGGGGCAACTCCAGCGGTTATAGATTGCGCTCTTACGGTGGCGGATGAATACGATATACAAATAGCGATACATACTGATACTTTAAATGAGTGTGGTTATGTTGAAGATACGATCAAGGCCTTTAAAGGAAGAACCATTCATACATATCATTCAGAAGGTGCAGGCGGAGGACATGCACCCGATATAATGAAAGTGGTTTCTCATATAAATGTTTTGCCTTCTAGTACTAACCCTACTATGCCGTATACCGTAAACACATTTGATGAGCATTTTGATATGTTAATGGTGTGTCATCACCTATCTCCAAATATACCAGAGGACGTAGCTTTTGCGGAATCCAGAATAAGACCAGAAACAATGGCTGCGGAGGATGTACTTCACGATATAGGGGCTATTTCTATGATGTCCAGTGATTCGCAGGCCATGGGGAGGGTAGGAGAGGTAATAATTAGAACATGGCAAACTGCCCATAAAATGAAGGAAGAAAGGGGTAAACTTCCGGAGGATTCGGATAGAAATGATAATTTCAGAGTAAAGAGATATATCAGTAAATACACAATTAATCCAGCGATAGCCTTTGGTATAGCTGAGTACGTTGGTTCAGTAGAGGTAGGGAAAATTGCTGACCTTGTTATATGGGATCCAAAATTCTTTGGCGTTAAACCCGACTTGGTAATAAAGGGTGGAATGGTGGTTGCGTCATTAATGGGAGATCCAAATGCTTCAATTCCTACACCTCAACCTGTACTTTACAGACCCATGTTTGCTTCGTTTGGTAGTGCAGTTAACAAGGTTTCTGCATTCTTTGTTTCTCAAGTATCCTTAGAAAAAGGTTGGATAGATGATCTAAAAAGACCATTACTTCCAGTAAGAAAAACAAGAGTAATATCAAAAAAAGACATGATATTAAATGATGCATTACCTAACATAAAGATAGATCCAGAAACCTACAAAGTTTACATCGATGGTGAACTTATAACGAGTAAGCCAGCCAAAAGCTTACCCCTAACTCAGCGATATTTCCTATTCTAGGAGGAACTCAATGAGGAGAGTGTTTGTTTATGAAATACCAAATGTAACCAATGAACAGTTAAGTGCATACAACATAAAGGAAATTAAGCTTTCGTATTATGAAAGACAAAAAGTAAGACAGAAGATAAAAATAGAGGAAGAACTAGAGATAATTATAATTCTAAAAGATAGAACACATATAAGACCATTTAGTTATATCTATATAGATTCCAGCAGCAAAACAGCATATAAAGTGGTACCACTGGAGGAGGAATGCTTAGTTATAGAAGTTGATGCCCCATTGTCCTATTTATTGTTAGGGCACATATTAGGTAATATGCACCTTCCAATAGGTATCTGGGAGAATAAAGTTACCACGATATTTGATCCTACTGTTGAATATAGGTTAAATAAATACGGTTTTAAGACAAATAGATTGATAGTCCCCTTTGTGGAACTTTCGGAACATACAGAGCATATGCATTCACATGGATAGTAGGGTATACGATCAACTTAATTACATTCTTGCACTATTTGATAGTCAATTTCCCGTTGGTGCTTTTGCTTTTTCATGGGGACTTGAATCATTTGTTTCCGATAAATCTGATAAATTAACACTCGAGAAACTTGTAGATGCGTATATTAAGGAAGGGCCATTACATCTTGAACTTTTTTCTTGCAAGCTATCTTACGAGTATAGCGACTGCATAGAATGCTTAAAGTGTGTAAATGATTATGTAAGTGCATTTAAGATTTTACCTTCTGTGTATGAGCCATCCGTTAAGATAGGAAGGAACCTCATAAAGGCTAGTAAAGAAATACTAAATGTGGAATTTCCTTATAATGAAGTTAAAGACCCACACTTTTCTGTGGTTTTAGGTTATGTTGGAGCCACACTTAATATAAAGTTGGACCTATTACTATTCTCTTTTGCTCATAGTAACATAAAAAATTTACTTAGCTCACTCATGAGATGTATCCCATTGTCACCTTATGAAGCATGGAAGACGCTGTTGACGTCGTACAAAAAGCTGAAAGATGAAATAAATAGAATACTCTTGTATCAAGATTGGGATCAAATTTTTGTAAATACTTTCCTTTGGGACATTCACTCTTTTAGGCAAAGGTTTTTAGAAACTCGGCTTTTTGAAGGATGATGTTGAAAAAGTTATATAAAGTTTTATATAATATATAGAGGATGAAGGAGAAGAAAGGGCTAAACGAGATATATTATCTTTTCCATAATACAATAAGTTTAATTGAACATATAAATGCTAACATATATGTTAAAAATCGTTCTGCAGACGCCTTCTTAATAGAGTCTATAGCAACTGTATTTGAATACTTTGGGTACGATAACCTCCTCCTTTTTAATGAAAATCAAGGTTTCTATGAGTTAGTTCTTTATATAAAGAATGGAGAGATAAAGCAGGATAAAATTAGGTTAGATAAGAAATTTTTTAAAGGAATTGATGCTTTTAAAAGCGTCCAATTCTTTGAGTATTATAGCCCTATATGTGAATTCCTTTCTCGGGAAGGATTAATAGAATTAAGGGAAAATGTTAAGGTATTCATTAAGACATTTCATTCAAGCAGAAAATGGATAGCCATATTAGTATCCTATAAAAAATTTACAAGCATTCCAGTGTATATTGATAAAATGATTTTAGACGCTTCTTTTATGTTTATAGAAAAGCTTTATAAAACACATATGGAATATTCATCTGAAATAGATATTTATAGAACAGAGCTGGAAAATTTAGCAAAATTTACTGCAGAAGTATACACTAAAGATTTTATCAAATATAATGATGCTTTTTTAGAGAAAATAGCAAAAACGGATGTAAATATATTGATCGAAGGAGAAACAGGAACTGGAAAATCCACTCTTGCATATAGAATTCACAACCTAAGTCATAGAAAAGATAAACCTTTTAAAGAATTATTTGAAGCAGAGCTTTTTGGATACGAAAAAGGTGCTTTTACAGGTGCAAGCATATCAAAAAAAGGAAGGTTGGAAATAGCCAACGGAGGTACTGTCTTTTTTGATGAAATAGGGGATATACCTATTGAATTTCAGACCAAGCTATTAAGACTATTACAAGAAAAAAAATTTTCCAAACTCGGTGGACTGAAAGATATATATGTAGATATAAGATTTATTTTTGCTACTAATAAAAATTTAGATAAGTTGGTCAAAGAAGGGTTGTTTAGACAAGATTTGTATTACAGGATAAATACTATAAGATTAAAACTGCTACCTTTTAGAGATAGAACAAGTAAAGAAAAAAGAGAAATAGTAGATAGGATAATAGAAAAACTGACTAAAAAGTATAACAAATCACTGTCTATAGACAACGAAGTTTACAAGTTCATCGAAGAACATCATTGGCCAGGTAATATAAGAGAACTGGAAAATGTTCTTGAATATGCAGCAATTCTATCGGAAGACGGAGTTATTAAATTGAATCACCTTCCACAATGGGTTATCACTGAATATATTGAAAGCAAGAATACCACGGATTATGTAATTGAAACACACAAAGGCCATGGATTAACTTTCAAGGATATAAAGAAGTTAGAAATGGAAGCCATCATTGATGCACTTCTGACTACAAACTTTAACGTATCAAAAGCTGCTTTAAAACTAGGTATTTCGCGCAGACAACTTGAGTATAGAATAAAAAAATACAATATAATAGAGGATATTACTAAAAAAATTCGGAAAAATGAATAAAAAGAAATCATAAAAACGCACTACTCATCGTGTACCATGGTATACTTTGTAAGTATTTTTCATTTCGCCATGAATCTATTAAATCAATAACTCTTTTAGCAAGAATAAAATTGCTATTTGACAATCCTTTAATAAAAGCTAAACCTCTGTGATTGGTTCCATAAATTAATATAAAGTCTTCATGTTCTTCTATATTTTCTCCTAAATTTAAGAATGTCCATACTCCCGAAATCATATATTTAAAGCGACCAATAATCCCTATATGTTTAGCAGTATGTTGACTTATAGAGAAGTTTTCAATATAAATTGGTATTGATTGTTTAAAGATTTTTAAGTTATTGTTTATGCAGTTAAAGGACAAATATTCTCCACGTTCAATTCTGCCCATGCTCCACATCTCAAAGAAACCAAAATTTGCCGATGAAGAAAGATATACATTAATTTTCTGAAGAAATCTGCTTCCTTCAAAAGGTATATTTATACCTGGATAGTACTCGAGTATTGCATTGTCATCTATGTAAATGTTATAGAACTGCATGGATATTTCATCATTTTCAGATTTCAAGATTTTTGTTGCGCTCTGATTTAATAAAATTACATGACAATCTTTTCCAACATTTACTTCTATCTCTAGTTCATCACCTGCATGTATGCCTGCACCAATCGTGATGATCTGAGTAATGAGACAATTACCTATATAAAAAGGTTTCAATATCCTTGCAGAACCTGTTTGAAAATTTCTTGTTAAAGTTGTTTTCCCAGATATTTCCTTGAATTCCATAATTAATTTATGCTTCACCATAATTATAATCAATCTATAAATAATATTTCTTTCTCAATCCATGTAATTACTGGAATTATGCTTTCTTCTTCTTTTAGACTAACGAAAAAATACGGTTTGTTTTTTCTCTTTTCTTCTGTATATTTTCTCATAATTTCAAGATTTACTCCTACATAAGGAGCAAGATCAATCTTATTTATAATAAGTATATCACTTTGAGTTATACCTGGACCACCTTTTTTAGGTATTTTCTCTCCTTCTGCAACATCTATTACATATATTACGCTATCCACAAGTATAGGGCTGAACGAGGCTGCTAGGTTATCCCCTCCAGATTCTATAAAAATAATATCAAGGTCCTTGAACTTACTAATTAGTCTATCAACTGCCTCTAAGTTAATAGAAGGATCTTCCCTTATCGCAGTATGTGGACACCCGCCTGTCCTCACTCCTATTATTCTATCTTCTTCTAAAACACCACGTTTTATAAGGTATTCAGCGTCCTCTGTTATATATACATCGTTTGTAATTACCGCTATTGAATATTTATCTTTCATAAATTTACACAGCACTTCAATAAGAGTTGTTTTCCCAGAACCTACAGGACCACCTACACCTATTCTAACTGGTTTTTGCATTTTACACCCTCCTAAAATACAAATCCAGTCTCAGCAAGTAATCTAAATTGAGTATCTTTATTTCTTTCGTATGTAGGTTTGTCCGTTTTCACATATGAAGCTTCTCCTCTTATAAAGAATCCAGATTTGCTATATTTAAGTGTAAAAGTAGATGTAACTGCACTATTATCTTTTCCTATACCATAGTAATCAAATTTTTTATCTGCTTTAACATATTCAAATCTAATCCCTGTGGATAGATTTTCAGAAATTTTTTGGCTTATGAACAGAGCTACACCGAAACCAGTACCAGTACCATTACCATTCGTACCTGTTTTTGAATCAGGTACAGTTATTATATCTGGATTCAGGGTTATTGTGGTGTTTCCCTTACTGTAGCTAAGAGCTAAGGAGTAGAGCCTTATAGGATATTTGTCATTTCTATTGTTGTATATTAAAGTAAAGTTTGCAAGTAAATTACTTAATGGTCTTGAACTGATTCCAAATTCTAAAGCATATTTACCGTCCTTTGTATTCCAATCATTAACACCACCTATAACTTTTAGAGTGTCTAAAAGGGAATAAGTAAGTCTAAACCCGTTAAAGAAAGAATTAAATTCCGCCCACCAAACAAGTCCTCTCTGTATATTCGCATTTTGATATGTAAACGGAGACTCCCATCCGTAAATAGCAGGTATTTTACCTGCCATTATATTTAACTTATCAATATCTAATGTTATATATGCACTTTGCAACTCAAACTTGCTTTCACTAACAAAGGGTTCATACTCTATCCCAACAGTTGGAACTGCTCTTCTTCCTACATTCAATGCAAAACCTATAGGTAAAGTACTTGATGAAGGTTTAGAAATTTCCAAATTAGCTGCTGATATATCTGTAACACTATAAAGAGACGGATTCTCTTTTCTATCTAATGTTTGCATCCAAAATGCTGATATACCGCCGCTAATCCTTAATTCAGTGTTGGCAAGCAATGGAAAGCTCTTTTCTTCTGAAAAAGAAGGCTTCAAAGATAGCAATACTATTGATGCACTTAAAGCTGAAATAGATCTTATACCTCTCATGTCATACCCTCCACTGACTGTTTTAGCAATATTCATACCAGATCGATTAACATTTATTAAATCTTAAATAAGAATCTTAAATAAGAGAAATAAGAGGGTATCATGCACTGCTTGATTATATGTAATGATTGTATATTTTAAACAAAAATGTTAACAATAAAGTATGACTGCTGTAATATTAGCAAAGTTTATCGGAAAACCTTAGCAGGAAGGCATCTAAAAAAAGGTATCAGTGGGGAATACGGTTTTTGAAGGCAAATACCCTCTGAAGCATTGTTATAAAAGAACCAAAAAGTATAACGAGGATAGATACTTCTACCATGTTAAGAACTATTCCTACAAGTAATGTTAGCCATCTTTCTGTCCTCTCAAAAGTCCCGACATTTAGAGTGTATCCAAGACTCTCAGCTCTTGCTTTGGCATAACTCACTCCAAAAGAAAACACCAAAGCAAGTAGGGACAAAAAAGATAAGTAATCCTCTTCTGATGAAAGGCTAATGGCTATGAAAGGTGAAGCATCAGAAAATCTGTCTACAAGAGAATCTAAAAAGGCACCGAACTCACTTCTAGTTCCGTTTTTTCTCGCGAGAGAACCATCTATGGCATCCGCAAGACCACCTAAAGCGAGGAACACAAAACTCCAAAGGTGCATATGCATGTAAAGAAAGACAGAACCTACTATGACAAGGACTAAACCTAAAAGAGTTATTGTATTGGGACTTACATGCGCTTTTGTAAGCGCAGTCAGTACTGGCTGTATGCTTCTCTCAAAGTGAGGTTTTATCTCTCTTACTAAATAACTCATCTTTTTACCTTACGGCGAGGGAGGGATTCGAACCCCCGGTGGGCCGTGAAGACCCACAGCGATTTTCGAGACCGCCCCGTTCGGCCACTCCGGCACCTCGCCTGCTTATTAAATTATAGCTTCCTCCACTATCTTGGGAAGTTCCTCAAGGTCTTCAGGAAGGAGGGTTCTTGTGTCCAGCAAAAGGGTATCCCTCTTTACACGAACTATGACGGGTGTGCTGGCGTCCATAAGTTTTCTCTCCAATTGAGACACGCTCATGGTCCTGTGCTTTATGGCGACACAGTAGGTGGGTAAGTAAAGGTGGGGTAACGCACCGCCACCACACTGAGAGAAATCCTTTATGATCCTAACATCAAGATCCTTTATCCTTTTCAGCCTTCTGGCCAGAAGTTTAGCTCTCCTGTAGAGTTCCTTTTCTTCAACCGTCAACATTCTTATAACTGGTATCTCGTGGTGACGTTTCTCCATATACAACCTCAAGGTCATCTCCAGCGCCGATAAGGTGAGTTTGTCTACACGTACCACCCTACTGATGGGGTTCCTTCTGAGAGGTTCGATCAGGTGACGTTGCCCCACTATTATACCCACCTGTGGACCTCCCAACAGTTTGTCACCGCTACCCGACACCACATGTACTCCCTTCTTTATAAGATCACGGAAGGAGGGTTCGTAGATGTCGAGGCCCATATCTCTTAAGTCTACAACGGCACCGCTTCCCGCATCGTAGTAGACGGGTAAACTCAGTTGGAGAAGATCCTCTATCTTTACCTCTTCCACAAAGCCTTCCATGTAGAAGTTACTTCTGTGTACCTTCATGATGAAGGCTGTGTTGGGAGTGATGGCTTCTATGTAATCTTTTAACCTTGTTCTGTTGGTGGTACCTACTTCCACCAGTATGGCTCCCGCCGCTTTCATAATATCAGGTATGCGAAAGGAGCCGCCTATCTCCACCAGTTCGCCCCTTGAGACTATCACCTCTTTGTTTTTGGCATGAGTGTTGAGGATCAGAAAAACGGCTGAGGCATTGTTGTTGACCACATGAGCACTCTCCGCTCCCGTCAAACACACCAAGTACTCCTCCACCAACTCCACTCTTGATCCCCTGCAGCCTGTAGTCAGATCAAACTCCAGGTTAGAGTAATGGGAAGCTATCATACTAACGAAGCGTACGACGTCTTCATGCAGGGGTGCCCTACCTAAGTTAGTGTTTATCACCACCCCCGTAGCGTTTATCACCCTCTTCAACCGTGTTTCTGACAACTTTCGTATCTCCTTCTCAACATCTTCCAGAAGGTTCTCGGTAGTATGTCTCAAACCGGCTTTTATCTCCTTCCTGTACCTCTCCAAGACTCTTCTAGCCCCCTCCTTTATGTATTCCTCCCTGTACTTTCCCCTGAAGTGGTCTAAAAGTCGTGAAACCTGAGGCAGTGATCTCAGAAGGTGTTCCCTCATCTTACAAAAAACCTCCTGTCTCCTTCCCGTCTGGTTACACCTAGCCTGTCCAGATACTCCAAAAGAGGTATAAGGTACTTCCTGGTAAGACCGAGGGTTGTCTTAGCATCCTGGACACTGAAGCTTGATCCCAACCCCCTTAGTTTTTCCACCATCCTGTGCAAAGTCTGATCTGTCACGTAAAGGTACGCCCCGAGACTATGAACAACCCCTCTTCTTACCGCCACAGGTAGTATGTCCCTAAACTCTTGAAGGTCCTTCTCTTCCTTTATACTGTCCCCCATGTACTCTACGAGCCTTTTGAAAACATCCAGTTTATTAATATCGGACCTTGTCTCATCCAGTATGTAACCTTCCACCCTCCTGTAACCCTTCGTATCTTCCAGCAAGAACTGGAGCAAAACTTGGTCTATTCCCAGAAGGGACCTTACTTCCTCTACGTGAAGGGGATATTCCGCTTTTGTCAAAATATCCCTGAGCCTCTTCTTCAAGTTCTCCACCACTGACGGGTCGTACAGCTTATCACCTACCCTCACGGCCCTCAGTTTCTGGGGATTTACATGTCTACCGTAGGCGGAAGAGATCCTCTTTAGCTCCACACCCTTTACTCCAGCTTCCTTCAGCATGTAAGATGCAAGATGGTTTGTCAAAAGATCCACGTTCTGCCGTATGAAGTTGCTGCTCCTCCTTATAGGAAGGGGGTGGAGGACTCTGTAACTCCCACACAGTTTACCACTGGAGTCAAGGATCGGACCCATGTCTCCCACGAAGGCTACCACTGGTTCCTCAAGATCAAGTAGATAGATGCTCTCCTCTACACGTCGCCCCCTGAACTTCACCTCCCTCATCCAGTGGAAGAGGGTCTTTACTCCTTCGGGCAACTTTCCTCTCACATGAGCTATGAGTCTCCTCGTCTTGATAGCCTCCCCCTTCTTCACCAGCATATCCCCTCTCTTCACCTGTTTCACATCTACCTCTGGTAGGTTCACCGCCAACCTTTCGCCCGCCTTTCCCTCCTTTACCCAAGCACCGTGGTTTTGCATTCTTCTGATCCTAGAAGATACTCCCGCAGGTTCCAACACCACCGTGTCACCTTCCCTTATACGACCACTAACACAGCTACCTCTCACCACTGTACCGTATCCTTTCACCAGAAAAGCGGAGTCCACACAGAGACGGAAGAAGGTCTCCTCCTCGTAGAGAGATAAGAGTTCTGTAGCGTACTCCTTTATAGACAGTTTCAAGGTATCTATACCCGTACCTAGCAGAGCGCTCACCTCCAGTATACACTTAGGATGTATACCTTCTCTTTTCAAAAACTCCTCCACCTCTATCCTTGCTAAACTTAAGATCTCAGTATCCACTTTGTCTGTTTTGGTTAAAACGACGATACAGTGCTGGATACCGAAGGAGGCCATAAGTCTAACGTGATCAACTGTCTGAGGCATTACACCTTCTGAGGCATCTACCACCAGGAGGACTCCCTTCACACAGGAAAGACCTGCCACGGCGTTCTTTATAAAACGTTCGTGTCCAGGTATGTCTATGAGCTCCACTCTCAGGTTACTCTCCGGAAAATCGAGAAAGGCGAAACCAAAATCTATACTCATACCTCTTCTCTTCTCTTCCGGAAGGCGATCGGTGTCTATACCTGTCAGAGCCTTCACCAACGTTGTCTTCCCATGATCTACGTGACCTGCTGTTCCAAGACTTACAAATCTCATATTAAGGTTAAATTTTAAGTTCATGCTGAGTGTTCCTCTCAGAGAGGTTATAGGGGGAGAGGATCCTGTCATTTCGGCAGACTGCACACTTCGGGAAGCTACAGAGGTCATGAGGGAGAAGGGGAGAGGTTTTGTAGTACTGGAGGAGAACGGTAGAGTGGTGGGCCTGCTAACGGAGAGGGATATCGTACGGCTCGTGGCGGAGAACGTCTCTTTGGAGGAGAAGGCTCTGACGTATGCCACAACTCACATAATGCAGGTACGGGAAGATAGGGATGTCCTGTATGCTCTGAGTTTGATGCTGGAGAACAACATAAGGAGACTCGTGGTGGTGGACGGTAGCGGACGTAGGCGCGGTTGCGTCACCATGCAGGAGTTACTGAGGTACGTGGAAGAGGATCTCCTTCGCAGAAGAATCAAGGTGAGGGAGGTAGTAGGAAGAGAGTTCCTCTTCTTAGAGGCCACCGCTACTCTGAGAGATGCTGTCAAACTTATGAAGGAGAAGGATATAGGTGCCCTACCAGTGCTGGAAGGTGGAAGAATTCTTGGTATCATCACGGAGAGGCAGTGTTTATCCTTTGCCCTGGAAGGTCTCCTGGACAGTCCGTTGAAAAATCTGCCTCTGTTACCGGTGCATGTAGTAGATGACGAAGCCTATCTGGATGAAGCTCTGAAGATCATGGAGACCACCAACACCACCCACTTGGTAGTGCTGAAGGAGGGGATACCTGCCGGCGTGCTCAGTTACAGAGATGTAGTAAAAAGCCTGGATAAGGATTATGCCGTGCTGGTGGAAAGAAAACTAAGACACACCAAGGATGTTCTTGATATGTTTCCTGAATGCGTACTGGAGGTACTGGATGTGGTGGATCAGCAACTGGTTATATGGCTCAACAGAAGAGCCCGCGAAACTTTTGGAAATCTCCTGGACCAACCTGTAACCACCCTCATACCTGAGGAGGACTGGAGTTTTATTCTCATGCGCCTCCTTAAGGAGGGGAGGGTAGAAAGGGTACTTTTTCGATCAGGGCAGCGAGTGTACGAACTTTCCGCTTCCTACCTGCGTGTAGATTCCTCGGAGGAGAGGGGTAGAATAAAGATGCTTCTGAGAGATGTGTCCGAGGATCACAGCCGACAGATGCTCCTTCAGAAGGAACTGGAGGTTCTAAAACGTGTCATAAACAACACCGAGGACATGATCATCATATATGAGGCCAACACTGGGAGAATTGTGCTTTGGAACAGGGCGGTGGTCCGAAAACTGGGCTACGAGGACGAGCAGTTGTCGGAGAAGACCATATACGATCTCGTGGCTGAGGACCCTCAGTACATAAGGCATAACATAGACAGGATATTGAGGAAGGGGGAGGTGATCAGGGGCAAAAGACATTACAGGGACATTTACGGTGAACTTCTTCCTGTGGAGATAGTAGCCACCCGTGTGGATCTAAACACCCTTCCCCATATTCTCATCGTGGCCCGTGACATCTCTGAGAGGATTAAACTGGAGAGAGCATTGCACAAGCGCATGGAGGAGTTAGATAGTATTCACCAGTTTTTGCTACACATGGGCAGATGTTCATCAGAGGAGGAGGCTTACAGTATACTGGCTCACACCCTCACCCACACAGTGGGTGTAGAGCTTCTGGCGTGTTTTAAGGTGAACCCTTCCCTCAACAGGATAGTTTCTTTTTCCCTTTTTGGAAAAGGAGATTACACACCGTGTCTTGAAACGGAACCTTACGGATGTAAGGTGTTCAGTTCCCCACAACCTTTTCTTTACAGAGACAGAACCTCTTACTCCTGCCCACTCTTTAAAGCAGATGCCGGATCGTACCTCTGTATGGCGGTGGTTTCGGCAGGGAGAGTTATAGCTCTGGTCTCCATGCTGTCTAAAAAGGAAGGGTTTTTCACCGAGGAGAGGGTGAGGTTTGTGGAAAACATAGTGAACGCCTTCTCCCCTTACGTATCCAATCTCAGACTTCTGGAGATAACCAAAGAGCTGTCCATACGAGATCCCCTCACCAACTTATACAACAGACGCTTCGTCATGGAGTTCCTGGAAAGAGAGTTAGAAAGAGCAAAAAGATACTCAAAACCTCTCTCGGTGATACTGGCAGATCTGGACAACTTTAAGACCATTAACGACACTTACGGACACCACGTGGGGGACGAGTGTCTTCAGACCTTTGCCCATGTTCTAAACAGGGTGGTGCGCGGTTCCGATGTGGTGGGAAGGTACGGGGGAGAGGAGTTCATCCTTGTACTACCAGAAACAGACAAAGAAGGTGCCGCAATGTTGGCGGAAAGAATAAGGCTTGCGGTGAGGAGTAGTTCCATCAGATTTACTGGTGGGTGTGTGTATCTCACCGCCAGCTTCGGTGTTGCCTCTTTTCCCGAAGATGGAGAGGATGTAACAACACTGATAAGGGTTGCAGATCAACGCCTTTATATAGCCAAAAGTCAGGGAAAGGATAGGGTTGTGTGGTGAAGGCTGCGGTCATACAGCTACAGATAGATGAAGGGAAAAGCATTAACAACCTCCAGAAACTTATAACCCTTCTGGCGGATCTTGAAGATCATCTGGTGGTGGTGCCGGAGATGTTTGCATGTGGTTTTCATTATGAGGGAATGAGAGAGCACGCCAGAGAAACGTGGGAAATTCTCCACACCCTTTTGGATCTGACGAAGCGAAAGTCTATAACCTTTGTAGGAACTTTACCGGAGGAAGAGGACGGTAAACTTTACAACACCGCCTTTGTCCTATCGGAAGGTGTTCTGGTGGGAAAACGCAGAAAATCAAAACTCTTTCCCCTTTACAAAGAACCCGCTTACTTCCAACCCGGTGACAGTAATCCCCTTTTTGAGACAAGGCACGGTATCCTGGGGGTGTTGATCTGTTTTGAGCTGAGATTTCCTCAGTTGGGATGGGAGCTGCGCAGGAAAGGAGCACAGATAATCTGTGTGCCCTCCATGTGGGGCCTTGCCAGAAAGGACCACTTGAGGATACTCTCAAGAGCTAGGGCGATAGAACTTCAGTCCTATTTACTTTTGGCCAACGCTTGGGGAGTATCGGGAGATGAGGAGTATGCAGGTTCTTCCGCCATCTTTGGTCCGTGGGGTGAGATCTTGGCCTTTGCAGAAGTTGGAGATACGGTGCTGAAGGCCAACTTAGACATGGCCCATCTGGAAAAAGTGAGGAAAACTCTGCCGCTTTTCCTTTAAATTTTTCTATATGACGGTTATACTGGGATACACTTTGGAGGAACTGAGAGAAGAGGTAGTCTCTCTGGGACTGGAGCGTTACAGAGCCGATCAGATCCTCAACTGGGTTTATAAGAAGGGGGTGACAGACTTTAGCCTCATGACCAACATCTCTAAGAGGGACAGACAGGTTCTGGCAGAACGTTTCTCCTTTCACACCTTGCAGATGATAGATAAGGTGGAAGCTCCAGATTCGGTAAAGTACCTTTTCAAAACGGAAGACGGCCATACCGTGGAGACAGTGCTCATAAAAGAGAGGGATCATCTCACCCTATGCGTGTCCTCTCAGGTGGGGTGTGCGGTAGGTTGTAGCTTCTGTGCCACAGCTAGGGATGGTCTCTTGAGAAACCTGAGGACCGAAGAGATAATAGACCAGTTTATACAAGTACAGAAGGACTCTCCTCAGCGCATAAGGAACGTGGTCTTCATGGGAATGGGTGAGCCCTTAGCCAACTATGAGAACGTACGTAAGGCGGTAAAGGTAATGATAAGTCCGTGGGGATTAGATCTCTCCAAGAGGAGGGTTAGTGTGTCCACCAGCGGTATAATAAGTCAGCTCAAGAAAATGGCCCAAGATCCCGTCATGAGAGAACTGAACTTGGCGGTTTCTATAAACGCACCTTCTCAGGAGCTAAGAGAGAGGATAATGCCCATATCCAAGACCAACCCTCTCCACGAGCTTATGGAGGTACTCTACCAGTACCCATACCCCCCCGACAGAAGGATTATGCTGGAGTATGTCCTGATAGAGAAGGTCAACGACGAACCTGAGCATGCCCTGCAACTCGCCCAACTTCTTAAGGGAAACCCCAAAAAGTTTAAGGTAAACCTCATACCTTATAACCCAGATCCCGAGCTGCCCTACCGTAGACCACCCTTGGAGAGGGTGTATCGTTTTCAGAAGATCCTGTGGGATAACGGTATATCCACCTTCGTGAGATTCAGCAAAGGTGTCCAAGTCTTTGGAGCGTGTGGACAGCTGAGAAGCAGAAGAACTTCTGTGGTAAAATGGTAGATCTATGAAGCCACCCGGTTGGTTAAAGGAACTTGTGATTATCCTTCTGGTAGTCCTCTTTATAAGGACTTTCGTGGCGCAAGCCTACAACATACCTTCGGGATCTATGCAGCCCACCCTCCTTGTGGGAGATTTCATACTGGTCAACAAGCTAGTTTACAGGTTCTCAGAGCCAAGAAGGGGCGATATAGTGGTTTTTCACTGGCCCAAAGATCCCAGCATAGATTTTGTAAAACGCATAGTAGGTGTTCCGGGAGACACGGTGGAGATAAGGGGTACTCAGCTGTACATAAACGGTAAGCCGGTACCCATGCGTTTTGTAGGTAGGGGAAACGATATGGGTTCCCCAGTCCTTAAGTATGAAGAAACCTTGCCCAACGGAGTGACACACATAGTGCAGTTCTATGAAGATCCACCTTTTCCCCGCATGGACTTTGGCCCCATCACTATACCTGACGGTTTCTACTTTGTAATGGGTGACAACAGAGATAACAGTGAGGACAGCAGATACTGGGGTCTTCTTCCCAGAGAGAACATAGTAGGTAAAGTTTTTGTCATTTATTTCTCCGGTGAAGTACCACCTCTTAACTCCACCGATGTCAATGCCCTCACCGGCATACGCCAGATACTTCTGGCGCTTTTAAACCCAAGGTGGGACAGAATAGGCAAACCCCTCATATGGTAGAGGGTAGTATGCCCAGCTTCAGCATCTCCTCCAGAACGTACTTTAGATGAGATGGATTTGCTCTCACTTTTATAAGGGAGTACAGTAAACCTTCAGGACTAAGAGGGTACTGAGACAGTTCATCTACAAAAACCTGATACTCCTCAGGAGCCATCCTCTCCTTCAATAGCTCCGTCAGACTCTGAAGAAACTCCACCACATCTTCCTGATACACGTTGGTAGGCAGTCGGTGGTGCAGAAGGTCCTCCGCCATCTGGATAGGATCTTTCTGTACGGGGTTGCCAAAGGCAGGAAGGACCTTTACAGGATCGAGAGAGTACAGTCTCTGTATAAAGTTTTCAAAGGTGTGGTGACTGCATATGTAAAGACTGTAGAAGAGGTAAAGGTCTTCGTATTTAGCATCACCCTTAGGCGAGAACTCTTTGGGCAGTGTTAAGGAGGAAAGGAAAGCTGGTGAGAAAAGGATCTTTGTGTCCTCTTCGTAAAGGGCTAAACTTCCCTTAAGGGGCATGAAAGGCGCAGGAATGAAAGTTACAGTGTGTCCCGTAGCCAGTCTAAGCTTGCCCTTATGGAAACTCTCAACAGTTCTCACACGGGCATAGGGGACTCCCATGGAGTTAAGGACCCTGGCCAAATGGCTGCTGGTGATGATGCTGAGCCTTGTGCTGCTTTGCAGAAAGTTCACAACACCGGAGAGTTCTTCCATAGAAGCTCCCAAAACCACGAAAGCCTTCAACGCACCCAAGGTACCCACCACCTGTTCCACCTTTGATCTTACATGAGGATACTCCTGCGGTGAACAGGAACCTATCAAGATGGGGAGTCTCACACCATTCCCTTCGTAAATTCTGAGATACACGTTCCTATGAAGGAGACCGTACGTGTCCACAGTACCTACCCACAGAAGGTTCTCCTCCAACTCCACCGGCTGGGCTAGATCTTCTTCCTCCACCTGTAACTTTACCACCGCTGGGGTTACCTCTGGTGTCTCCTCCGTCAAGAGAAGGATCAGATCCCTGTTACCTTTAAAGTAGTGGCTTAACTCTGTTCCTGTGTAAGACTCTATCCTTACCTCTACATTTTCCTCTCTTAGGAGTTTCTTTAAAGTTTCAACACCGCAAGATGTTCCTCTCAACACGCCTTCCTTTACCTCCACCGTACATCTTTCCGCACCTTCCAGGAGTATACACCCCGAACGTTTCTTGGTGATGAACTTCAGAAGGAGGTTAAGAGGCCCAAAAAGAGATAAATGGTGCGGCTCTATTGTATATTTACCCAGTATACCTATCTGGCTTAAAAACTCCAGAGGGTTAAAGGGTAAAACCACAACATTTATGTCTCTAAAGCCCAGTTCCTTTATCTTATCGGCATCGTCGTAACTCTCTACCAAGAAGATGGGCAATGTAAGTATGCCTTCCTTCACCAATGTTAACCAGAAGGGAAGGTCCTTGTCTCTCAGCAGCAGTATATCTGGCTGAGCTATCTCTATAAGTTCCTTAGCCTTGCCCTCGTCTAAGGCTATCAGCAGCTGGTGGGTGGTGACGTTGAACATATCCGCCAACACCTGAAAGATCCTTCTCTCCTTGTCGAGAAGTAGTACTTTTACCGCCATTACTGAATCTCTCCTTTTTTGGCAGCTACTTCCAGAAGTTTCAACTGCTCCTTCAGGATGTTGGTGGACTGCACCAGCATGAAAAAGGCGTGTTCTACATGTAGAAGGGCTGTCTGAAAAGATAAGGTGTCCTCAAGAAGCCTCAGCTCTCTGAATCTACGATACAGCTCGTCAATGTTGGTTCCACACTCCAAAAGGAGCTTTATGGTTTCCTGAGCCAGCTTCAGAGCATCCTCCCTCGTATCCATAACCTTCCTATCTCCTTACCCTCTTTACGTGGAATATTATATCTACCGAAGAGGATCATCTCCAGTTTTCTTGTGTCCTCCTCCTTTAAACCTTCAAAGATGAGTATGTCTTCTTCTCCCTCTTTCCTATGTCGTAGAAACAGCCTACCTTCCCCTTCACCCACCTTGACGTCCCCTCCACCACCCATGAAACCTACGGCCACACTCATAGTGAGAAAGTTCAGATCTTCTAACACCAAGACCGGCTCTAGCTCCTCTATACGTAACAGAGCGCAGAGGGCTAACCCGAGACGCATTAGGTTCTCCATAGTGAGAGGATACAGTCCTGGTATGCCTCTCACGGTAGTCCCTTCAAACAATCTCCTTGACAGCATGCTTTACCTTTTCCTCCCAGCCATCCCATGTACCTTCTGTTCTTTTGGCTAAAAGAAAGAACTCTTCGTTTCCTTTGGCTCCCTTGGGCTTCGCCTTGATGATACCTAGCGGATAAAAACCCAGATCCTTAAGGGTCTGGGACACTTTCAGGATGGCCTCCACCTTATCCTCCTCCTTCTTCACAATACCCTTCCTCAGTCTGGAGGGATCAAGCTCAAACTGAGGTTTTACCAAAAGGAGAAGAAAGCCATCCTCTTTGAGAAACCTCACCACGTGAGGTAGAACCTTTGTGGCAGATATGAAGGAAACATCCACCGTTATTAGATCCACTTTTTCGGGAATATGTTCCTCTGTAAGTTCTCTGGCATCTGTCTCTTCGTAAAGAATAACCCTTGGGTCCTGTCTCAGAAGGTAATCCATCTGTCCTCTTCCCACGTCCACGGCATAGACTCTTTCTACCCCTCTCTGTAATAAGCAGTGGGTGAAACCGCCTGTAGAAGAACCCACATCAAGGGCTACCATACCCTTTACATCCAGCTGAAACCTTTCCAAAGCATACTCCAGTTTGTAACCTCCCCTAGATACGTACCTGAGACCTTCTTTGAGCTCCACTTTTTCGGTACCCTTAAGACGGAATCCAGGTTTATCCACAACCCTTCCGTCCACCGTCACCATACCCGCCATTATAAGGGCCTGGGCCTTCTCTCTGGTGGGGGCTAACCCTTTCTCTACAAGGTATACATCCAGCCTCAAACTTTGAGGAGCTGCTTTATAAGATACAAAATCAAGATAAGCACAGCGGGGGAAAAGTCCAAGCCACCTACTGGTTTAATCACAGATCTTATGGGATTCAAAAGAGGTGAGAGGATCCCGTCCACCTTTCTGTAGATGTTACTCTCCCTTACTGTAGGTATCCAGGATCCTACCGCGTGAAAGAGGGTGATAAGAATCAGAGCGTTCAGCAAAAGAGATAAGATACCCCTCATGCCTCCACCAATTCCAGAATAGCCAGTTCACAGCCGTCTCCTATCCTTCTGTGGGGAAGCTTGATAATACGTGTGTATCCTCCGTTTCTTCCCTCATATCTGGGTGCTATCTCCTCAAAGAGTTTTCTAACAGCCTGTTTATCAGGAAGAAGTGCCAGAGCTCTCCTCCGTGAG
Organism: Thermocrinis albus DSM 14484; assembly: GCF_000025605.1. Taxonomy (NCBI): domain Bacteria; kingdom Pseudomonadati; phylum Aquificota; class Aquificia; order Aquificales; family Aquificaceae; genus Thermocrinis; species Thermocrinis albus. The sequence goes on from NC_013894.1 coordinate 708,143, forward strand.
GCCAGATCACCCTTTTTGGCAAGAGTCACCAATTTCTCCACAAAGGATCTTACCGCCTTAGCTCTCTGAAGGGAGGTTTCTATTCTCTCCTCCAGTATCAGAGCCCTCGCCAGTGATCTGTAAAGAGCCAATCTTTGTTCTTTCTTCCTATCAAAGTGTTTTTTCTTAACTCTGTGCCTCATACTATCACCTCCTGCTCTCTATATCCATACCAAGGTAAAGTCCCATCTGTTTAAGAGCCTCCTTTATCTCGTTTATAGCCTTCCTACCCACGTTCTTGGTGCTCTTGAGATCTTCTTCCGTAAGTCTCACCAATTCACCTAAAGTGTTGATACCTATTCTCTTGAGAGAGTTAAGGGACCTTTGGGAGATATCCAGCTCTTCTATAGGAAGAGACAACTTCTCCATAAGTTCGTCCACCACTACCGGCTCCTCTGCCACAAAGGGAATTTCTTGGGCTATGTTCTCAAGAGAAGAGAAGTTTCTCAGTAATATCTGCACAGCTTCTTTCACTACTTCTTCTGGAGTTTTGCTGCCATCTGTCCTTATCTCCATGATGAGCCTATCGTAATCGCTCCGCCTCTCCACCCTTGTCTTTTCTACCCTATAAGAGACGTGTCTGACGGGAGAAAAGTCGGCGTCCACCAGTATCCATCCCACTTCCCCAAAGGATTCCATCTCCTCTGTAGGTACATATCCAAAACCTCTCTCCACCCTTATCTCTATGTGCAGTTCCGTATCGGGAGAAGTTATGGTGGCTATCTTGACATCGGGAGTTATGAGGTCTACGGAGGGTGGTAGAATTATGTCCCTCGCATAAACTTCACCCTCACCACGTTTCTTCAGGTAAAGGATCTCCACATGGGATTCTCTCAGTCTGAACCTAACCCTCTTAAGGTTGGCTATTATTTCCAGCACGTCTTCCAGAACACCCTCCACGGTGGAAAATTCGTGATAGGCTCCGTATACCTTAACCCCCGTTATGGCCGTTCCCTCTATAGATGAGAGTAACGTTCTCCTTAAGGCGTTACCTACCGTGATACCAAACCCTCTCTCCAGAGGCTCTACCACGAACCTTCCGTAGGTTTTAGTCTTCTCTTCCCAGTAAACCTTCGACGGATACACAAACTCCCTCAGCATAAAGATTCACCTATCTACCCAAGCTGTTAAGTGACAGCTTGGGTGCCGGGCTATTTGTATAGCGCCCTCTAGGCTGGGGAGATACCCGGCAGGCGCTATTTCCCCAGCCAAAACCTCCGTCATACTCTTGAGTAGAACTCTATAACGTACTGGAGGTTTATGGGTATCTCCAGCTGTATGTCCTTAGGATAGTCCAGCACCTTTCCTCTGAAGTTCTCCTTATCCAGCTCCAACCACGGTGGAACACTGCGAGGATCCATATTCTCCAAGTTCTCTATTATCTGAGGTATGTCTCTGGAGGAGGGTTTCACCTCTATCACATCTCCCGGCTCCACCAGGTAGGAAGGTATGTTTACTTTTTTCCCGTTAACCAGTATATGACCGTGAGCCACAAACTGCCTGGCCTGTCTCCTGGTACAAGCAATCCCCAGCCTGTACACCACGTTGTCCAATCTCCTTTCAAGGAGCTGTAACAACACCTGTCCTGTGTTGCCCTTAGATTTGGATGCCATGTCAAAGTATTTCTTGAACTGCTTCTCCCTTATACCACCGTAGAGGAACTTGAGTTTCTGCTTTTCCATAAGACGTATGCCGTACTCTGTTAGCTTCCTTCTCCTACCTTTGACTCTTCCGTGTTGACCTGGTGGAAAGTTCCTTTTAGCCAGTATACGGGCTGCACTTTTTCTTCCAGACACTACCACTCCGAACCTTCTGTCTATTCTGGACCAGGGACCTATGTACCTACCCATACGTCAAACCCTCCTTTTGGCAGGTGGTCTACACCCGTTGTGGGGTATAGGGGTAACGTCTCTTATAACCTTTACCTTTAACCCGGAGGCGAATATGGCCCGCAGGGCCGATTCTCTACCTGCTCCTGCTCCCTTTACTCTAACCTCCACCTCCTGAAGTCCGTACTCTTGCATAGCTCTTTTGGCGGCCTTCTGAGCTGCTAGCTGAGCCGCGTAAGGAGTGCTCTTCCTTGTTCCCTTGAAGCCGACGGTTCCCCCGCTTTCCCATACAAGGGTGTTACCCTGCATGTCCGTTATAGTCACTATGGTATTGTTGAAGGTGCTCAGTATATGTACTATACCTTGTGTTACCGTTCTCTTTTGCTTTTTAGCCATATCGTCCTTGTGTATCCGAGCCCACCCTAGGACCCGGTGCCGGGCTATTTGTAACGCGCCCTTTATGGGTGTCCAGAGACCCGGCAGGCGCCATTTGGACACCCATCACTTCACCACCTTCTTCTTAGTACCACCGACGGTTTTTCTCTTACCTTTCCTCGTCCTGGCGTTGGTTCTCGTCTGTTGACCTCTGACAGGCAGCCCTCTGGCGTGTCTCAAGCCTCTGTAACATCCCATATCCATAAGTCTCTTTATGTTGAGCTGCACCTCTCTTCTGAGATCACCTTCCACCTTGTAGTTTTGCTCTATGAACTTACGTATGGTGTTAAGCTCATCGGGTGTTAGTTCTCCCAGTCTCTTGGTACAAGGTATACCTGTTTTTTCGCATATCTCCCTTGCCCTGGACCAACCTATACCGTAGAGATAAGTGAGGGCAACCTCCAACTTCTTATGATCCGGAAGATCTACACCCGCTATCCTGGCCATCACACTACCTCCTCAGTTTCCTTGTCTCTGCTTATGCTTGGGATTCTCGCAGATCACCATCACTCTGCCCTTTCTCCTTATGACCCTACATTTAGCACATATAGGTTTCACGGAAGGTTTCACCTTCATACCACTCCTCCTAAGAAATTAGTATTATATCACAGGTTCACGACTCTCTGTATATGATCCTTCCCCTCGTAAGGTCATAGGGTGAGAGTTCCACCTTTACCCTATCACCGGGAAGTATTCTTATGAAGTTCACTCTCATCTTACCAGACACGTGGGCCAGCACCTGATGCCCCGTGTCTAGCCTCACACGGAACATGGCGTTAGGAAGTGCCTCTTCTACCGTCCCCTCTAAGACTATCCCCTTCTCCTTAAACTGTTCTTGGTCTTTCTTCTTTCCCATCAAATACCTCCTTTAGGTTGTATCTTTTAAATTGGGTTAAAACTAATGGACCTTCTCCCGTGATAGCCACCACATACTCAAAGTGGGCGGATGGACTGCCATCGGCGGTGACGACGGTCCAACCGTCACCGTCGTGGATGGTGTCAGCTGTCCCGAGAGCTAGCATAGGTTCTATGGCCAACACCATCCCACGTCTCAGTTTTGTATCTTTCTCGTAACGAGCATCCTCAGGATGATTAGGCACAAAGGGTGCCTCGTGCACACGCCTTCCTATACCGTGCCCTCCTAAGCCTTTGCACGGATATACTCCCCATTTCTGGGCAGTTCTGTAGATAGCTTGGGTTATGTCTGACACCCAGTTACCCGGCCAGCAAGCTTTAACAGCTTCCTCCAAAGCTTCTAACGTGGCCATCAGCAACCTTCTTTTATCTTCTTCTATATGACCTACCGGGACAGTGATAGCTGAGTCCCCGGCGTAACCATCCAGCACAGCACCAAAATCTAGACTGACTATGTCACCTTCCTTCAGCACTATCTCCTTCTTGGGAAGACCGTGTACAACCGCTTGGTTCACAGATACACAGAGGGATGCAGGATAGGCCACTTTACTGAAGGGTGGCTTATAGTGAAGGAAGGCAGGTTTTGCCCCCAACCTTCTTACAGTATCTAGAGCTATTCTGTCCAGTTCCTCCGTAGATATACCGGGCTTTACGTGAGAAGCAACTTCTTCCAAAACGTCCACCACTACATCACAGGCACGCTTTATCTTCTCTATTTCTTTGAAAGAGTACAGCTCAACTTTCATCCTCTATAGCCTTTAAGATAGAGGCGTAAACCTCATCCTGTGGTTTTGATGCATCCAAGATAATAAGTTTATTCCTCTTTTGGTAGAAGTCAACGAGGGGAGCTGTTTGGGTTCTGTACACCTCCAACCTTCTGCGTACTGTATCTTCTCTGTCATCTTCCCTCTGTATCAATTTGGTACCACATCTGTCACATATCTCATCTTCTTTGGGTGGGTTGTACTTTATGTGGTACACCGCTCCACAGTTAGGACACACTCGCCTTCCTGTTAACCTCTCTATCAGCACACTGTCTTCCACATCAAAGAATATGACCTTATCTACTTTTTTCCCATGAGAGGAGAGCATGTTTTCCAGCGCCTGGGCTTGTGGTATGGTTCTAGGAAAGCCGTCCAGTATAACATCACCTTCTTGGGGAAGGGCCTCCTCTATCATCTGGATAACCAGTTGGTCGGGTACAAGATCACCCCTGTCCATGTACTCTTTAGCTTTCATGCCCAGAGGTGTCATGTTTCTGACAGCAGATCTAAGGAGATCACCTGTTGCGAGATGCACGAACCGTCTCTCCTCCACCAATCTTTTGGCCTGTGTACCTTTACCCGCACCTGGGGGACCAAGGAACACCAGTATCATCTTACACGCCTCCTGTAATGAGTGTACTTCCTCTGAAGGAGACTAGCCTCTATCTTGTTGATGGTGTCCAGAGCTACGCCTACTACTATCAGGGCTGTTGTTCCACCAAAGTAGAAGGGTACCTTCAGCCATATGCTTACAAATACAGGAACTGTAGCTACCACACTCAAAAAGATAGATCCTACAAAGGCCAGTCTGTTGATGATACCTTCCAGTAGCCTTTGGGTGTCTTGACCCGGTCTGATACCTGGTACAAAGGCACCGGCGCGGCGCAGGTTGTCAGCTACCTCTGCCGGGTTTATGAGAACAGCGGTGTAGAAGTAGGTGAAGAAGATTATAAAGAGAACATACAGAAAGTTATACAGGAAGCTGGCAGGATTGAAAGCGTCGTGAAGGGCCTGTGCTATGGGATGTTTTATGAAACCCAGTACCGTAGAGGGGATTATGAGAAGAGATTGAGCAAAGATGATGGGTATAACACCTGCAGGGTTTATCTTTATGGGTAAGTACGTGGATCCTCCCACCACTTCCTGTCTACCCACCTGTCTACGGGGATACTGTATAGGTATCCTCCTCTCTGCCTCCTGTATGAAGACGGTAAAAACTACAACACCTATGACAAAGATGATGGCTCCCAGTACCTTAAAGGGTGTTATGTCTCCCGAGCTCAGCATCTGATACATTCTGATGACGGCGTTGGGAAAGCCAGCTACTATACCGGCGAAGATGAGGATAGACATGCCGTTTCCTATTCCCTTCTCCGTTATCCTATCCCCCACCCATACTAAGAACATGGTGGAGGCCACGAGGGTAACCACAGTGGTGACCACAAAGAGAGGTCCTCCCTCAGGTACTATAGGCGTCCCTTTGGGAGACGCTTGCCCCTGCAGCCAGAGGGCAACACCCATTGACTGTACGAAAGCTACCAGTATGGTAAGATACCGTGTGTATTGGTTTATCTTATACCTTCCGTAATCACCCTCTTCTTTAGCAAGGCGTTGCAGTTCCGGTATAGACACCGTCAACAACTGCATCATTATAGATGCGGAGATGTAGGGCATAACCCCCAAGGCGAACAAGGTCATGCGAGCCAAGTTACCACCTGAGAATATGTCGTAGAGGTAGAATATGGTTCCCTGAAAGCTTTTAAAGAATTCCTCAAGAGCAGAGGTATCTACACCCGGCAGAGGAATGTGACTGCCGAGTCTGTAAATGGCTAACATAAAGAGAGTGTATACAAGCCTCTTTCTAAAATCCTCCAGACTGAGGGCCTGTTTCAGGTAATCTAGCACTTTATTACCTCGCAGGTTCCACCTGCGGCTTCGATTTTCTCTTTGGCGGAGTTAGAGAAAGCGTGGGCTACCACCGTAAGTTTCTTGGTTATGCTTCCTTCACCTAGTATCTTCACGGGTTTTTTCCCCTTCACTATGCCCCTCTCACGGAGCACGTCAGGTGTAACCTTGTCACCATCCTTAAAGTACCTGTCAAGAGTGGATACGTTCACCACAGCGTACTCTACCCTGTTGGGACTGTTGAAGCCCCTCTTAGGGATTCTCTTGTGGAGAGGTGTTTGGCCACCTTCGAACCAAGATGGCATCTTCCTGTCTCCGGATCTACTTTTCTGACCTTTGTGACCCCTTCCGCAGGTTTTCCCGTGACCAGAACCTATACCTCTGCCTACCCTCTTTCTCTCCTTGGTAGCACCTGGATGGGGAGAAAGTTCATGCAGTTTCATCTTTTACCTCCTCCACTTTAAGCATGTAATGGGCCACCTTTATGTTACCTCTCACCATAGGGTTGTCGGGAAGAACAACCCACTGCCCCACCTTCTTTAACCCTAAGCTTCTTACAGCCTTTATGTGCTTCTCGGGTTTACCGGCAAGACCTCTTATGAGAGTTATCTTCAACCTGCCCATGGCGCTACCCTCGCGTACAGACGATATCTTTTTCTCAGCTCATCAGGATCTATACCCCTTATAGCGGCTACTTCCTCCAATGACCTCAGCTTGAGAAGAGCGTCAAAGACGGCCCTCACCACGTTGTTGGGGTTGGTGCTTCCCAAGATCTTGGTGAGAACATCTGTGTATCCTGCCAGCTCAAAAATGGGCTTTGCAGCACCACCTGCTACTATACCTGTTCCACGCCTTGCGGGAAGCACCTTAACCATGGTAGGACCGTAATGCCCTATCACGTCGTGGGGTACAGTACCATCCACTATAGGAACCCTTATGATGTGCTTTTTACCATCCTCTATAGCTTTGGCTATGGCTATGGGAACTTCTCTGGCTTTACCTAGGCCGAAGCCCACAAAGCCTCTCCTGTCACCTACTATAACAAGAGCACTGAAGGAAAAGCGCTTTCCTCCCTTGGTCACCCTCGTGGTTCTCTTGGCGTATATCAACCTCTCCTCCAGCTGGAGTTGATCTTCCAGCTCTGCTATGTTCTGTTCCTTCCTCTTCTCGTCTATCAGTTTCTCAATAGACACACCACCCATCTCACACCTCCTTAGAATTGAAGACCCAACTCTCTACACCTATCGGCAAAGGCCTTTATCTTACCGTGATACAGGAAGCCTCCTCTGTCAAAAACCACCTTTGTTATACCCTTCTCTTTGGCCCTCTTCACCAGAAGTTCTGCCACCTTTTTGGCATCCTCTATAGACTTCCCTCCTCTCTTACCGAACATCTCCACAAACTCTCCGTCTATGGAGGATGCACTCACCAGCACGTGACCGGTAGTATCGTCTATTATCTGTGCATAAAAGGCGTTGAGACTTCTGTAAACACATAGGCGAGGCCTTTCCGGAGTACCAAAAACCTTCTTCCTTATCCTCTTGTGTCTTCTTTCTCTCCTTTCATGTCTCGTCAACTTAGCCATGCTTTACCTCCTCACTTCTTACCTTTACCAGCCGCTTTACCCGGTTTGAGTTTGAGTACTTCACCTTCGTACCTTATACCTTTGCCTTTGTAAGGATCAGGTTTTCTGAAGCTCCTTATCTCAGCAGCCACCTGCCCAACCCTTTGTTTGTCTATACCGCTCACGTATATCTTGTTTTCCTTCACCTCTATCTTTACATCGGGTGGTATCTGATACAGCACCGGATGGGAGTATCCTAAGTTCAGCTCCAACGTGTTGCCCTTCACAGCAGCCCTGTAACCCAGACCTACCACCTCCAGAACCACCGTGTATCCCTCTGTGACCCCCTTTATCATGTTCCTGATAAGGGCACCCATGGTACCGTGTATAGCCCTGTGGAAGGGTGCATCGGAAGGTCTTTCCAGTTTTATGTGGCCATCCTCCAACTTTACCGTTATATCAGGGTGGACGTCTAAAGAGAGTTTCCCCTTTGGGCCTTCCACAGTTAGTTTGTTACCTTCTAAATTTACCTTAACGTTCTGAGGTATCTCTATGGGTTTCTTTCCTATCCTGGACATGGTAGCACCTCACCACACGTAAGCTATAAGCTCTCCACCCTTGCCCAGTTTGCGGGCTTCGTGATCGGTCAAAACACCGGCATCGGTGGAGAGTATGGCTATCCCGAGACCTTTCCTCACGTAAGGTATACGATGTTTAGGTACGTATATCCTTCTGCCAGGTTTGGAGATCTTCTTGATCTCCTGTATCACGGGTTTTTGCTTTCTGGGATCTGCGTACTTGAGGTATATACGGAGAGTGTACTGAGTACCTTTGGTGTGTTGTGGATCCTGCAAGCGTTCCCAGTCTCTTATGTAACCTTCTCTCTTAAGCACATCCAGTATAGCTTCCTTCAGTTTGGAGGAGGGAACATCCACGTAATCCTTCTTTCTCAGTATGGCGTTCTTTATGGCGGAGAACATATCTGCCACTGGATCCATTTTCACACCTCCTTACCAGCTTGCCTTTCTGACACCGGGAAGCTCACCCTTCAGGGCGAGCTCTCTAAAACACAACCTACACATACCGAAGTACCTTATAAAACCCCTCGGTCTTCCACAGAGAGGACACCTGTTTTTCTGTCTCACCTTGTACTTAGGGAAGTGCTTGATATCCTTCGCTACCTTAGCCTTTCTGGCCATATCATCCTCCTCACACAGATCTTATAGGTAGTCCTAAAAGAGAGAGGAGCCAAAGAGCCTCCTCGTCCGTCTTAGCGGTGGTATGGATGATGATGTCCATACCCCTTATGGCATCTACCTTATCGTAATCTATTTCCGGAAACACTATCTGTTCGCTTATACCAAAAGCGTAGTTACCTCTTCCATCAAAGGATCTGGGATTGAGTCCCTTAAAGTCTTTAACCCTCGGGAGAGCCACCGATATCAACTTATCTAAGAAGTCCCACATCCTCGCCTTTCTCAGTGTAACCTTGAGACCCACGGGCATGCCTTTTCTCAGCTTGAATCCTGCTTCCGACTTTCTGGCTCTTCTTACGGCGGGTTGCTGACCTGTTATGGCTCTGAGATCTTCCATAGCCCTTTCCAGAAACTTTATGTCCTTAACAGCTTCACCCACACCCATGTTAACCACTATCTTGACCAGTTTAGGCACTTCCATGGGGTTCTTGTAGCCAAACCTCTGAATGAGCCTGGGAACCACCTCTTCCCTGTACTTGATGTATAGTCTGGGGACGTACTTGGTCTCTACACTCATGCTTCAACCCTCTCCTTTACAGCCTTTTCCCTTACTACATCTATGTTCTCGTTACACTTTTTGCAGTACCTATACTTGCGTAGGGTACCGCCTTCCTGTACTATTCTGAAACCCACTCGTGTAGGTTTATTACATTTAGGACATACCAGCATCACGTTGCTGATGTGAAGGGGGGCTTCCACTTCAAAGATACCTCCCTCTCTCACGTTGGGTATAGCCTTCACGTGCTTTTTGACCAGGTTCACACCCTCCACAATCACTCTCCCTTCCTCACGAAGAACCCTTATTATCTTACCTACCTTTCCCCTCTCTCTGCCTCTCAGAACCACTACAGTGTCACCCTTCCTCAACTTCCACGCCATCACACCACCTCCGGAGCGAGAGAAGCCAGTTTGGTAAAACCTCTGTTTCTAACCTCACGGGCTATGGGACCTAGTATACGTGTACCTAGAGGTTCACCGTACTGGTTGAGGAGAACCACAGCGTTGTCATCGAACTTTATATAACTACCGTCTGGTCTCCTCACTTCCTTTTTAGTTCTCACCACCACCGCCCTGTATATGTTACCCTTCTTGGCAGGGCTGTGGGGTGTGGCCTCCTTTACGGTAACCGTCACCACGTCACCTAAGGTGGCATACTTCCTAGGTGCGTAAGGTATACCTATGACCTGAACTTTCTTGGCTCCCGAGTTATCAGCTACGTTGCAGTAAGCCTGTCTGGGTATCATGGCCTCTCACCTCACAAGACCTACTATTATACACAAAAACTTCTGCTTCATCAAGGGTGAGGTTTAAAATATATGGTCATGGATGTTTACAGAGTCATAGAACGTCAAAGGGACACTCGCCTGAGGCAGATAGGAGAGAAAGTACTCAAAGGAGAGAGGCTGTCTGCTGAGGACGGGCTTTATCTGTTTCGATCCGGTCAGCTGACCTACGTGGGTATGCTGGCCGAGTGGGTCAACCGTCAACGTAATGGCCAGTACGCTTATTTTGTGGTGAATCGCCAGATAAATCCCACCAACGTGTGTCTCTATCAGTGTAGTTTCTGCGCCTTTGGTGTGACCAAGTCTGACCCCAGGGCTTATGAACTGACCCTTGAGGAAATCCTGAGGAAGGTAGAAGAGACATACCTTCAGGGTGGGAGAGAGGTGCACGTAGTGGGTGGCATACCACCCCACTGGACTTTGGATCATTATGTAGGCATTGTGAAGGAGATAAAGAAAAGGTTTCCTGACATGGTGGTGAAGGCCTGGACAGCTGTGGAGATACACCACATGGCCAAGATCTCTAAAAAGAGCTATGAAGAGATACTTAGGATGTTGAAAGATGCCGGGTTGGACGCTTTGCCCGGCGGTGGTGCAGAGATCTTCTCTGAGAGGGTTAGAAGGATAATAGCTCCTTACAAAGCTTCTGGCGAGGAGTATCTTCAGGTGCACAGGGTAGCTCACAAACTGGGTATACCCACCAACGCCACCATGCTTTACGGTCACGTGGAGACATACGAGGAGAGGGTAGAGCATATGCTGAAACTCCGAGAGCTACAGGATGAGACAGGAGGGTTCCAGGTTTTCATCCCTCTGGCTTACTGGCCCGAAGGAACACGGTTGGGTGGTAGTAGAACCTCTTCTGTGGATGATCTTATGACTATCGCTGTCTCCAGATTGTTTCTCGACAACTTCCCCCACATAAAAGCTTACTGGGTCACGTTAGGAGAACGCGTGGCTCAGGTGGCCCTCAACATGGGTGCGGACGACATAGACGGAACTATAGAAGAGGAGAAGATAGTACACTCGGCAGGAACGACATCTGCCTATGGTCATTCTCGTGATAAACTGGTGAGGCTCATAAAGGAGGCGGGGAAGGTGCCCGTGGAGAGGGACACCTTCTACAGAGTGGTGAGGATATTCAGTTAGAACCGGCCACTTCCCTTATAGCCTTTTCTATGTCCTCATCTGCCTTTTCAAAGATCTTAGCCTGATCCTCCATGAGATGCTTCCTGTAGATTTTGATAAGAAGGGGGATATTTACGTAACCTATAACGGTGCTACCGTTATCCTTTTCGTAGGTGTACACCCTGCACGGTGCCAGCGTACCAAACTGGGGTACCCTTTTCAATATGACCTCTCCGTAGCTGAGATTACATGTGAGAAATATGGAGAATCTCGGGGTTTTCTCCCTCATGTCCATAACGTCCAGCACATTCATGTTCACACCGTCTAAGGAAGATTTCAACAACATCTTCACATCATCGTATCCCAAGTTCACAACTGTCTCCTTCACCAGATCCTCTTTGAGAGGCTTTATCTTTGTCATCCTCACAGGTCTCACACTGAGGGAGTTGAGGAGTCCATTGAGCTTACTGTAGGTGGACAGAACCCACGCCCTTTCTTCCTTTGAGAGCCTATCTGCGTACTTTATCAGAAAGGGGTATGGGTTGAGGATGGTGGCATGAAGAGCACCACTCTGTCCTTGGTAGAGGGCCACACTGCAAGGTAGGAGGTTGCTGAGGGCTGGAGCTTTTACCAGTAGATCACTTACCTGTGGTGATGTGCAACCGAAGAGGATGTAGTAATGGGGGAAGTCCTTAACACCTCTAGATCTTATAGCATCGGAAACTTTGAGGACCCTCGCTACCTTCAGACCTTCTTCTTCCATACGGTTCTTTACCAGCTTCACAGCTTTCTCAAAATCCTTCTCTCTTAGCCTGTGGTCCAGGTACATTACCTTCACAGGATCCAAGGAGAAGGATAGACCGATCCACACCAACAGGAGAAGGAGCCAACTCATGCCCTTTTTCCTCCATAGCACTGATAAGGAGGTACGTACTTGGCATCCAGTACCCTCACGTTGGGTCTTGGATCCACGTGTATGTCCCTCTTCTTACGTATGTAATCTATGAGTATTTGATAAACAGGTACAGGTTTTGCATCCGGCACCCGTATCTCAGGTGGTGGGGTAGGACCACCGTAGACCGCCACCAAATACTCCCTCTTAGGATCCAACTCTTTTCCTTTGACCCAAACACGCTTGATGCGTTTACCCTGAGGTGCGTTTATTTCTATCTCATACTCTACGTTATAGAGTCTGGACATGTCTCCACCTTGTTGGTAGAAAGGATCGGGATTGAAGACGTTGTCCGCTACGTCTTCCCAGAGGGCCAGAAGCTGTTCTCCCGTCCTCTTTAGTATATATACGTTGGGATAAGTTATGGCTGTAAAGTCATAGACATGCTCCACCGTGATTTTCTGTCCAGGTAGTATGGTGGTACCCCACCTGTAGCCGGGTGATGTAACTATATCTACACCGTGGTAGTGGTCAGCGATAGCCTCACCCACCAGCCTGTCCCATGTGCTGAAGAAAGTATCTCTCTTGTAGAGGAGTGTGTGGGCCACTCCTATAACTTCCGAAAGTTTCTTTTCGTAAGGTGCGTAAGCCTTCCTAACCAGTTCTTCTGCTCCTCTGTCAGCAGGTATGAGGTTAGAGGCCACTGGATAAAGTTTGAAACGGTACTGGCGTATCTTTCCGTCCTTCACATCCAGATCCAGTCTTCCTACATACTTCCCATGGGAACCCGCAATGACGATCATAGTGTTACCCACAAAGTAAGGTAGGGGTGTCACGTCGTGAGTATGTCCGGAGATGATGATGTCTATACCTTTCACCTTCTTGGCCAAGGCTATGTCCAGAGGTAGGCCGTCGTGGGAGAGAAGTACTACCAGATCCACCTTATGTTTTTCTCTCAGTTCGTTTACAAACTTCTGAAGTTGCTCCTCACGAACACCGAAGCTCCAGCCTTCCACAAACTCCCTGGGATTGGCTATGGGCGTGAAGGGGAAGGAGTTCCCTATTACACCCACCTTAACACCGCCCACTTCTCTGATGGAGTAGGGTTTGAAGATGAGGTCACCAAAGTCCGCATCCACCACGTTCTGAGATATGAACTCTCCTTTAAACTCCTTAACCCTCTGGAGAAACTTTTCCTTACCTAAGGTAAAGTCCCAGTGGCCCACCATGAGGTCGTACCCTGTGTAGTTCATCCAGTCCACCACCGCCTTGCCTTCTGTGAAGAGCCCAATGGCTGTTGTGACCCACGTGTCTCCTCCGTCCAAAATCAACACTTTGTCCCTTCCACGCTCCGCTATAACCTGTTTGATGATGGTGGTTATGTGAGCTGCTCCACCCATCTTACCGAACTTGTGGGCCAGTTCCACAAAGTTAACACAGCTACCGAAATAAGCCTCCAGACTGTTGGGGGCTATCCTGTACATCCTGAGAAAGTCCTTTCCCGTAACGTATCCGGGTATACCTTCCAGAGGTTTAGGTGGTACTAAGTTGGCAGGTTCTGCAAAGTATAGAGGCTTCAGGTGAGCGTGCAGGTCGGTGGTGAAGAGAAGTGTCACATTTCCCACAGATTTGAAAGACAGAAGGTCCTTTTCTGTCATCTTGGCCAAAGTGGTTACCGGATCTGCTGTAAGAAAAGCTCCTGTCACTATAGCCAGTTCAAGGAAATCACGCCTCGTGAGATGCATATCTTAACCCCCTTACTTGTTGACGGGTGAATCAGGATGCAGAAGGAAGGTCACCACATTCATAACATCCTCAGGCGAAAGAACACCGTGGTATCCAAACCGTGGCATAGCAGAACAGGGGAAAACAGACCAAGAGTTGTAGACTATGTTGTAGACCGTCTTCTGCTTCTCTATAGTCTCAGGTGTGTTCATGTTCTCCTTTGTTATACCGTAACGTTTTCCGTAACCTGTCAGAGATGGGCCCATAGTGCCTCCAGGTTTTCCTTTCTCTATAAGATGACAAGCATAACAGTTGCCACCTTTGTCGGTAGGTTTGTCAGAAAAACCGTAAGTGGCGTACCTTCCTCCCCTTGGTGAATCCACTATCTTCTGACCCTCTTTCCAATCACCCCAGTATATTCCCCACTGAGGGTACTGGATAGCCTTGGCGTTAAGCTCCATGACCTTCTGTATCTCCTTCGCAGGCATCTTCTCCCTTGAAGGATAACGGGAGCATATCCTCTGGGATTCGTCCTGTTGAAGTTTCCATGCAAACTGGGGATTCTTGTCCAAGCCTTCCTTAAGGATCTTCATAGCCTCCTGTTCCAGTTTGTCAGTCTGTGCCTGCCCTAAGCCCATTCCCACCAAAAGAACCGTTAGGATAAAACCAGCCCTTTTCATGGTTTCACCTCCCTATTCCGGGTACCTTTATAGGTGTACCGTTGGCGCTACCGTAGAGGAATGTGGAGAGAGCCACCCCAAGGTCTGAGTGAGGCTCAAAGGTAGGCCACCTCATCTGTCTCATGCACTCAGCGTACCTGTAATGCATGGTCATAGGCTGGTACCATCTGACAAGGTATTTGGGAAATATGGAAACAGCCTTACCTACCTCTCCCCTGTCCATACTCCACAGGACGGTAGCCCTTATGGTGCTCACCTTAGTTCCCGCATGACAAGTAGCACAGTTAAAGTCCCAAGGTCCCACTCTGGCGTAAAAGATCCTCTTGCCTATTTCGTACATTCTTTTGACATGTGGATCCTTGAGGTTAACCTTTATGGGTTGTCCGTTGGAGGCCATGGATATGTACATGACTATGGCGTCGTATTCTCCCATACACTGGCTCTTACCCCAGCACTGCATGACGAACTTTTTAACCTCTTCTGGCTTCATGTTGGCGTACTTCTGAAGACACCAACCTATCCGTGTCTCTAGATCCATCACCTTTCCTGCGTCGGGAAAGTATCTGGGGAGCTGTGCCAAAGCACCCTCTATCTTGCCCGGTCCCAGACCAAAGTCACATTTGTCTAGATTGTACTTCTTGAAGGCTTCCTTTCCCATCTCCGCCCATATCTCTCCTGGATTTATACCTTCCGCCATCAGCTTGTTGAACTCCTGTACCTGCTTGATTTCCTCCTCTGGAGAAAGGTCCTGGCTCGATGCCATCATAGAACCTGCCAGCATAAGCCCCACCAACCCCGTCAGTACTTTACCCCTCATGTTTTTGCCTCCTCAGACCACCTTTATCTCGGCGGTCTTTTCCCACTTTCCTCCCATGTTGTCCTCATACACTACCTTTACCACACCTGACTCATCCACCCTAAGGCTGATACCAAAGTAGGGGTTTGCGGCCACACCTTGCGCCATGTTGACCACAGACACCTCTTTGTCGTTGTAGTAAAGTACCATTTTGGTGAGATAATGACCAGGTTCCTCCTTACCTGTTTGAGGATCCCTTCTGGGCACCGTCATAGGGTGAGTGATGACCATCTGTACCTTTACTGTTTCGCCTTTCTTGGCCTCTTTTGGCACACGCAGTATGGCAGTCCCTACACTCATGATAAAACCTCCTAAACGGGATTTATTGGTATGTTTATCCTGTCAACCGCAACCGCCTGCGGTCACCTTAACCTCTTTGGTGGCCATAACGTAAGAACCATCTGCCAGTTTAAAGATGGCTCTCACGTTGGATGTCTGTCCCATCTTTATCCTGGTGGAGAACCAGAACTTACCATTTTGAGGTGTCACCTTCACGTCCAGGATCCAAGGCAACGGATTGTTGTCCACAAATATCCAAAGATGCTGTATCTTGTCGGCAGGTATATCCGTTTCCACAGTGACCGGTACGTTGGCACCACTTTCTGCAATGGTAGGCACCGTGAGTTTTACATCACCACTTTCCTTTATGGTGGCCAGGTCCACACCCACCCTCTTTTTCACCTCTTCTTCTAGTTTGGAGGCCCCGAAACTGGGTTTCAGGGTGGGACCCACCAGCATACCTACCGTCAGGACCGCACCAAGTAGAAGGAACCTTCTCCTGTCCATGGCTTAAACCTCCTAACAGTTTTTTATGCGATAGGCTGTACATACCTTGTTGAAAAACCTGAGAAAATCCTCCTTGGGTCTGCTTCCGAAAAGCAGGTCCACTCTGGAGCCTTTCGAGGGATCATACACCACAAAGGTGGGTGTTCCAAACACACCAAGACGGTTGGCCCAGAACCTACCTTCCTCCGAATTTATGTCTAAGGAGACCACCACGAAGTTCTTCAGCTTTTTGGTGACTTCTTCGTCAGGTAACACAAAATCCTCTACCTGCCTGCAGTACACACAGTACTGGCTGTGAAAGTAAAAGACCACCAGCTTTCCTTGTTCCTTTGCCTGCCTCAAGCCTTCGTCTGCCTTACTAAACCACCACCGAGGGAACCCAACACCTGATATCAACAGTAGATAGATAACTAAGTGGACTATTTGTCTCATGCTGACTATAAATGATAATCCTTATCAACAAATGAAGGTATAAGACTTTTTTATAACGCTATAAGTTATTAAAGTTTTGCTATATTCGTGAACTACCCCACATCAAAGATGCGGAGCTTCGTGGTAGGTTTGAACGCTTAACGCGTTCCTTACCACCACGGGCGGGTTCACACCGCCCCTACTCCTGCCCATACCACAATACAGCGGTATAGCGGAGCTACTTCCCTTTAGCTTGTAAAATACCCTCAGCCTCACAGGTCTTCCCAAAGCGGTTTCAAGGTCAAACTTTCCGAGCTTCTTAAGATAGTTCCTCACAGCATTAACATCAGCATTCAAAAGTCCAAGAGAGGTTCTGAAAAGTCCTCTCTTTATCCTTCCTTCAGGGGTGTAGTTTTCTTTGCTAACTCCACAAAAGAGCGTGGAGTCCACCCCTGAAGTGTAGCTCTCATCTATGTAATCCACACTTATACCGTATTCCAGAGCTTTATACTCCAGATACTTTTTCACTTTACCGTGTGGAAGCAGGCTCCATATCTGGTCCGCCACCGAGTTCAGTTTGCTTTCTTTGTTCTTATTCTTCACCGCATCTCCTATGTAGATTTCTTTCACTCCGTGCTTGATTGCAAGCTCAAGTATCAGATTTGATACCGTATGAGCGTAGTATCTTAAAAGCCTCTTTATCTTCACCCAGAGCTTGCTTATCCTCTCTTCCACCCTGTGGTAGGGAAGTCCCTTGTTCTTGAGATTGTCTTTTAAGCTCTGAAGCTTTGCTATCTTCTTTAAATACTTCCTGAGCAGGCTCTTCAGTCCTTTTCCGTCTATTATGTAAGGAGTCTTTATCCCTTCTATTGCTATCACCATGAAGTTTCCTGAGTTTGGGTCTATTACCATTACCTTGTTTCCTGAATACTCCCTGTTTTCTATTTTATGCTCGTAGATTATGTGAAGCTCATATCCAGTCCCTTTCGGAACAATCTGAATATTCTTCACGAGCTCCTCTCTCAGTTCAAGCCCTGTTTCTATCCAGAGGTATTTGACGTGTATGTTGTGCTTTTCTCTGAGCCACCTTCTTAGCTCCTTAGAGAGACTCAGCCTCACTTTAGTGCCTATCACCTTAAAGCCTGTCCTGTCGTAAGTTAAGGTTCTGTGGGGTTTTCTCTTGGGCCTGAATTTGGGAGTTTTTATCTTTTTTCCTTTGAACTTCTGAGGGTTTTTGAGGAACTCAAACCAGTTTTTGTAGGCTCTTACAAGCTCATCTAAGACTATCTGGGCCGTTCTTGACTGGAGGGCTTTGAGGTGGATTGAGGAGTTTAGCTTGCTGTAGAGGTCAAACATATTAACCTTGGCGAGTTTGTTTTTTAGAAAGTAGAGAGCCTGGTTGTAGAGCTTGCCCGAGTGGTAGGTAAGATACCCGAGGACAATCCTGTACTCTTCGGGAAGGTCGTTTAAGGATATGGTGATACATCTTAGAGATTTTGACATTCTTCAATATACCTCCTGATAGTTTCCGCTGAAACCTGTCCGACGGTGCCTACATAGTAGGAAGGTGCCCAGAGATGGTTTTTCCAGTACTCTTTACGTAGCTGTGGGAATCTCTGAAAGAGCTTCTTAGCGGAAACTCCCTTGAAAATTTTAGCTATGTTGGATGGACTGTATTTAGGGGGAGCTGAAACAAAAAGGTGTATATGGTCAGGCATTATCTCCATGGCTAAAATCTCAAAGCGGTATTCCTGAGCTATCCCCTTAAAAAGGTTTTCTAAGAACTCCTTGATTTCTCCTCTCAGGATTTCTTTTCTGTATTTAGGTATCCAAACGAAGTGGTAGGCTATCTGATATTTTGCGTGTGGTGTTGACTTTACTTTAACCAACTTTTCGCTTTCCGCAACCATTTAATATTAATTATATGGTCAACCATATGCAAGTGTCAAGACCAAGAACTGCCTTTGGCATGCTGGCTGTATCCCCGCATCATAGATACGGGGTTTTAGCCCGCAAGTTTTTCTATATATCTTAATGCTAAAGGAGAGATAAGGGTTGTCAGCGCCACCACAAAAACGATGACAGCGTACATAAGATCGTCGTAGATACCTCCCCTTCTTCCTAGTTCTGCAAAGATAAGACCCACCTCTCCTCTTGGAAGCATGGCCAAACCTATGAGAAATCTCTCCCTCATATTCCTTCCAGATAAGGCACCAGCCACCAGTTTACTCACGAGAGCCACCACCGCGATGGGAACAGCATACTTCCAAAACTGGCCAGATAGTATATCTACAGCCTTCAGATTCAGCTCTAATCCCACGTAGACAAAGAAGATGGGAGAGAAAACCCACACAAGGGGAATTATGGACTCTTCTATCTTATGGGCCATCTTCTCGTCCGTTCTTAGGAAGGTGGCAAAGGGTAGAAAGAAACGCCTGGAGAGGGCAAGGCCTGCTGTGAAGGAACCCAGTATCTCAGGAGACCCTACCCTGTGGGCCAGATAAGCCAGTAAGAAAACTAAGGAAAGTATAGCAGGTGGTACAAAATCCATGGTTCTGAGGAGTCTGGACAAGACCCTTATGAAAAAGGCCATAAACTGTGCCGCCAAGGGCGACAGAACAAAGAAGGTGGCTATGTAAAGGATCATGAGAAGTAAAGTGTTGGTCTGCAAAGATCCGCTCCGTGACAGTTCATACAACCCTGCTAAAAGAATGACTCCCATAATGTCATCCAAAACGGCAGCTCCCAGCACTATCTGAGCGAAGCGCTCTTTCATCATACCCAGATCCTGGAGGGCTCTCACGGTAATGCCTATGCTGGTGGCTGCAAGAGTTCCTCCCAGAAAGAGAGACTGTAAGTGACTCATGTCAAGTAGATGGTATCCTACCCAATACCCCAGCAGTAGAGGTGTGAAGGCTCCCAAGGAAGCCACCAGAAGGGCATGAAAACCCACCTTCCTAAGCTGGTGGATGTCAGCTTCAAGACCCACCTGAAAAAGAAGGAGAATTATTCCCAGCTCGGCCAGTACTCTGATAAGATCGTGAGGCTGAACTAATCCCAAAACACTCTGTCCAAGAAGCACACCCACCAGTATCTCTCCCAGTACGGAGGGTAGACCGAACCGTGCCAACACATCACCCATCAGCCTTGCTAAGAACAGTATTAGGGCAAGGTCCAACAGAAGATGATGCATCATACCTTTCCTCCCGTAGATCCAAAACCTTCTTCACCTCGTTCTGAGGGAGAGAGGTTTTCTGTGGGCTCCCACTCTATCTTCACCACTTTACAGAAACAAAGCTGAGCTATTCTCTCCCCTCTCTGGAGGAGAAAGGGCTCCTCTCCCAGATTTATGAGGATCACCTTTATCTCTCCTCTGTAATCGCTGTCTATTGTACCGGGTGCGTTGAGAACAGTGATGCCGTACTTTAAGGCAAGACCGCTTCTTGGACGTACCTGGGCCTCTAACCCTTCAGGTAGCTCTATAGCTATCCCGGTGGGTACAAGTACTCGCTTTAATGGTTCTATCACCAAGCTCCCTTCTACAGCAGCCAAGAGATCCATACAGGAGGATCCTGGAGTTGCGTAGAAGGGAAGAGGAAGGTCCTCTGCGTGAGGTAGCTTCTTTACCTTTACCTTCATCCTCAGAAAGCCGGCGGTGGGACTTGAACCCACGACCTAGGCATTACGAGTGCCTCGCTCTGCCTGCTGAGCTACGCCGGCTCCCTCTATACCTACGTTAGTTAATTTAGGTCTTCCTAAATCGTCCAGTTCGTACACCTTTACCTTCACCTTATCTCCCACGCTGTAAGCTTTGCGAACATCCTTCACGAAACCCTCCATATCCTTCACGTGCATAAGACCCACTTTCCCTGGCAGTATTTCCACAAACACTCCGTAAGGTTCCACTCTCGTTACCTTACCTTCGTACACTTTACCCACCTCCACTTCTGCCACCAAGTTTTGTATCGCTTCTTTAACCTGCTGGAGGGCCTCCCTGTTGGTGCTGGTGAGGGAAACCCTACCACCCTCGTGCACCCACACCGACACCCCCAGTCTGTCCCTCCAGTCCCTCACGTTCCTACCACCTGGTCCTATAACCACCAGAGCTTTATCTTCAGGTATGGTTATTATTTCGATCACAGGTGCGTAAGGAGACACCTGAGGCCTGGGCTCGGGGATAGCTTCG
The DNA here is from genome assembly GCF_000025605.1 of Thermocrinis albus DSM 14484. NCBI lineage: Bacteria > Pseudomonadati > Aquificota > Aquificia > Aquificales > Aquificaceae > Thermocrinis > Thermocrinis albus. The sequence goes on from NC_013894.1 coordinate 728,797, forward strand.
TACATCTTCTGTAGTATGTACAGCCTCCCTTCCTTGGCCTGCTGAAGAGCCTCCCTCATTATCTCCTTCTTAAGACCCTTCACCTTTATGTCCATCTGTACGCTGGTTATACCATCCTTGGTACCAGCCACCTTAAAGTCCATATCCCCCAGTTGGTCCTCATCACCCAGTATATCGGAGAGGATAACGTACCTGTCACCTTCCATGATAAGTCCCATAGCTATACCTGCGGCATGCTTTTTCATGGGAACACCTGCATCAAAGAGGGCTAAGGAAGCGGCGCACACGGTGGCCATGGAAGTGGAACCGTTGGATTCCAGTATATTGGATACTACCCTGATGATGTAGGGAAACTCTTCTTCCGGAGGTATGAGGGGTTCCAGAGCCCTCTCTGCCAAAGCACCGTGTCCTATCTCTCTCCTGCGAGGTGGACCCCACGACCTTGCCTCTCCCGTGGAGAAGGGAGGGAAGTTGTAGTGAAGCATGAACCTCTTGAAGACCTCTCCTTCGTATATGCTCTCCACCATCTGGGCCTCTTCCGGTGCTCCCAGTGTCACTGTAGCAAAAGCCTGAGTTTGTCCTCTCGTAAATATGGCGCTGCCATGAGGCCTTTCGAAGGGATGCAGTTCTATGGTGATGGGTCTTATGTCTTTGGGACCTCTTCCGTCTATCCTCCTCCCTTCCTCCAGTACCATCTTCCTCATAAGCTTGCTGATCAGCTTTTTGTACTGATAGGATACCCTAAACTTTAGTTCCTCAGGTATCTGGTATGTTTGTAGAAACTCCTCCAGTACCTTACTTTGAAAGCTTTTCCTTTCCCTCTTGTCCTGTATTTGGAAAGACTCCTTTATTCTGGGGCTGCAAAACTCCACCAGCTGGTTCTGGATCTCCTCGGGAAGGTCAAGACCCTGGAAAGATGCCTTAGGTTGTCCTATCTTGTCTCTGAGCTCTTCTTGTGCACGCAGAAGATCCTGTATAACTTCCAAACCGAAGTACAGGGCTTCCGTTAAAACCTCTTCGTCCACCTCTTTGGCTCCACCCTCCACCATCACAATGGCATCCTTAGATCCGGCCATCACTATCTCCAGATCGGCCTTCTGTCTCTCCTCATAGGTAGGATTTGCCACCAGTCTACCTTCCACACGGCATATCCTCACGCCCGCTATAGGTCCCTCAAAAGGTATACGTGATATATGGAGAGCGGCAGAAGCACCTGTTATGGCCAGTACATCTGGATCGTACTTATCATCTGCCGACAAGGTAAGAGCTGTGACCACCACATCGTGAGAGAAACCTTCGGGAAACAGGGGTCTTATAGGCCTGTCTATAACCCTTGATACCAGTATCTCCCTGTCGGTGGGTTTTCCTTCCCTCTTTATAAAACCTCCCGGAATCTTACCCCAAGCGGAGGACTGTTCTCTGTAATCCACCGTGAGGGGTACAAAATCTACGTTAGTCTGAGGCTCCTCCGACATAACGGCGGTGACCAGAACCGCCGTGTCACCCTGCCTTACCACAACGGCACCGTCTGCCTGTTTAGCATAGTGACCTGTCTCTATAATGATGGGATCTGAATCTCCTACTTTGGCCTCTACCCTTATCATCCTTTCACCTTGAGACCCAGTTTGTTGACCACCTGTAGGTATCTCTGATAATCTTTCTCCTTCAGGTACTCCAGTAACTTTCTCCTGGCGTGAATCATAGCTATGAGCCCTCTACGAGAGTGAAGATCCTTCCTATGTTTCTTAAGATGCTCCGTAAGGCGATTTATCCTCTCGGTAAGGAGCGCTATCTGTACCTCAGAGGAGCCTGTGTCCTGCTGATGTCTGGCAAACTCTTTAATAATCCTCTCTTTGACTTCCTTAGGAAGTGCCATCACAAAACCTCCTACCACCTGTCATCTATCTAAGAAATTATACACGAGTTTTGGGAGCGAAGTAACTGAGGACCGAAGGGAGAACTAGCAGAGTGAGGGAAGTGGAGGTGAATATACCTCCCAGCACAACCACGGCGAGGGGTTTTTGAACCTCGGACCCTACATCAGTACTCAGAAGCATAGGCACAAGACCTAAGGAGGCAGCGGTGGCTGTTATCAGGATAGGTCTGAGTCGGAGACGGCACGCCCTTCTTATGGCCTCCTCAAGAGATAGTTTTTCCTCTTCCAGTAGGTTTTTCACATAAGAGACCAGTACCACACCGTTGAGGGTGGCTATACCGAACACCGCTATGAATCCTATCGCGGCAGGCACTGACAGGTTAAAACCTGACAGATAAAGAGCCACCACACCACCTATAGTGGCGAAGGGTACGTTCAACATCACTATGAGGGAGTATCTCACAGAACCAAAGTTAAGATACAGCAGAATGAATATAAGGGCTATGGCAAGAGGTACCGCTACAGATAGCTTTTTCATAGCCCTCTGCTGGTTCTCCCATTGCCCCGCAAAGACTATCCTGTAACCTTCGGGTAGTTTCACTTCTTTCTGTATCCTTGCCTGGAGTTCTTGGACAAAGCTCCCCAAATCTCTTCCTTTTACGTCAGACAGCACGAGAGCATAGCGCATTCCGTTCTCTCTTCTTATCTTCAGGAAACCTTCTGTGACTGTTATGTTGGCTATGTCCTTAAGAAGGAGTGTGGTACCATCCTTCAGAAATATCGGAAGGTTCTGTATGGTGGTAACATCCTTAGGTTCCACAGTAAGTACTATGGGGAAGAGAAGGGTGTCTTTCTGAACATAACCTATATACTGTCCTCCCAGTACATGGGCTACAATCTTCATAATGTCTGCTGTGGTTATATCGTACCTTTGGAGCACGTCCCAACGGGGTTCTATCCTCATCTGAAGTTTTCCGGCCTGTGCCTCCGTTTCTGCATCCACGGCGCCCGGTGTACTCTCCACTATCTTCTGAATCTGACCCGCCAGCTGGTTTATCTTCCAAAGGTCATCTCCGAAAACCTTTATAGCTACAGGTGCCTTAACACCCGACAGAAGTTCGTCTATCCTCATCTGTATAGGTTGGGTGTAGCTGAACTCCACACCCGGTATTTTTTTCAATTCCTCACGTAGTTTTTCTTCCACCCGTGCTCTTGCCTTTGTATCCTTCAGTATTATGAAGGTCTCCATGTAACTTACGTCCTCTGGATCTCCCACATCTGCTCTCCCTATGTTGGAATAGGCTCTCTCTACCTCCGGAAGCTTTAGGGCTGTTGTTTCCACCAAACTGGCCACTCTTTTGGCCTCTTGTAGCGATACGTTAGGATTTAAAAAGCTCTTTACTAAGAGGGCACCTTCCTCTAAGGGTGGTGCGAACTCCCTGCCTATGCGTGCTTGCAGAAGTAAGGCCATCACAAAAGCTATACCGGCTGCAGCTATCACCAGCTTTCTGTGTTGCATTGCTTTTTCAAAGAGTTTCATGTAGATGATTTCCGCCCTATCTAGAACTGGGGAGTGTTCTCTTCCGGGTTTTAAAAAGTAGAAGGAGAGGACAGGCATAAACACAAAAGCAACCACAAGGGAAGAAATGAGGGCAAAGATGACGGAAAGAGCCAGAGGCTTGTAATACTTACCTTCCACCGATTCAAAAGTGAATATAGGTAAGAACACCACCGCTATGGTAAGGATGGCAAAGAAAACAGGCCTGAACATCTCCTGAGAGGCTACAAGGACTGTGGTGAAAATATTTTTTCTGCTCCCTTTTTCCGAAAGGTGCCGGTATATGTTCTCCACCACCACCACGCTAGCGTCAGCAAACAGACCCAAGCCTATGGCCAGGCCTCCTAAGGTCATAAGGTTTGCCGTCACACCGGTAAAGTACATGACGGTAAGGGCATAAAGGAGGGTCAGAGGAATGGATAAGGACACTAAAAGGGCTGTGCGTGGGTTCCACATGTAGATAGTTATGGCTAAGGCCACTAGTATAACACCCTCTACGAGAGCTTTGACAATCATCTTGATGGCTTTCTCTATAAGGTAGCCCTGTTGGTAAAGGACCTCCAGTTTGACGCCTTCTGGTAAAACACTTTGAGCTTGTTTTACCGCCTTTTCTAACTCCGTCAGTAGTTTTACCGTGTTGGTATGTACCCTCTTGAGGACTATGTTACCTTGTACCTCTTCCCCGTTGAGGGTAAAGGCACCCCTCCTGTTGGGTACTTCTCCCTCCTCCACCAGAGCTATATCTCCCAGGGTTACGAAAGATCCATCCTTTTTGTATATAGGCACCTTCCTTATCTCCTCTACGCTTTTGAGACGGCCAAGACCTCTGACCACCAGATCACCCTGTGGAGTAACGAGAAAACCACCACCCGCCACCTGATTGTACTCCTCCAAGGATCTGATAACATCCGTTATGTCTACCTGAAAGAGGGTCATGCGTTCCGGTAAAAGTTTTACCAGGTAGGCTTTCTCCGGACCCCACTGGGAGATCTCCTCCACACCGGGAACCGACATGATGATGGGTCTTACCCTGTACTCTTGAAGAAGGCGTAGATCTTCCAGAGAGTGGTTCCCTTCCGTGTCTACAAGAGCGTAGAACATAACGTTACCAAGTCCGGAAGTGTTTGGTCCCATGCGGGGGGTAAGACCGGGAGGTATCTGGGACTGTATAACGGGTATCCTCTGGGCAACTAAATTTCTTGCCAGCTGTATATCTGTTCCTTCCTTAAAGTACACGGTAACGTAGGACAACCCTGGCAGTGTCACAGACCTTACCAACTCTGCGTTTTTTAAACCCATGAGGTTTGTTTCCACCACTCTCGTCACCAGTACCTCTGTTTCCTCTGCCGACATGCCAGGTGTTTCTGTGTAGACGGTCACCTGCACGGGAGTAGGATCGGGGAAGGCCTCTATGGGAATTCTCAGGATACTGTATACTGCCACACCTACACTTACGAAGAGAGCGATGATCACCAATAGTCTGTACTCAAGGATCTTCCTCATTGTTCTGCCCTCGTCTTGAGGAATATCACACCACTTACCGCCACTTGCATACCTTCCCTTAGACCCTCTACGAGAACCTTGTCTTTACTTTCCATAATCTTCTTTACCGGATACACTTCAAACCCTTTGGAAGTTTTCACAAAAACCACGTCCATCTTGTTTACCTTTTGAACAGCGCTGGCAGGCAACCAAACCCCCTTAACTTTACCCATCAACAGGCCACCTTCTGTCATGATACCAGGCCTGAGGAGGCCTTCTCTGTTGTCAAGAAGAAGTCTCACCGGCACCGTCTTAGTGTTGGTATCCACAACACGGGAAACATAGTCCACCGTTCCCCATATCTTCTTACCACTCCACAGCAGGAAGCCTTTCTGCCCCACCTTTACCTTGTCCACTTGGTAAGGAGGGAGGTAAAGATAGGCCCACAGCTTCTCCTGGGACTGGATACGGAACATCTCAGACTGCACCCCCGTATAGGAGCCCAACACCACTCCTTGATGCACCACTACGCCGCTTATAGGTGCTCTCACCACAAGCATGTCGTTGGACACCTCTCCCATAGATGCCAACGCTCTCTGCAGAGCTTTTACCTCACCTAAGGCCCTTTCGTACTCCACCTTTGCGGCAAAGTACCTGGCATAAGGAATGACTTCCTCTCTGTACAACATCTCCTCCCTCTTGAGGGTGTCCTGTGCTGTGCGCAGGCGCACTTGAGCCATCCTCAGCTGAGCCAAGAGGTCTGCCACACGCTGGGAGTATATGTAGGCAAGCACCTGTCCCTTTTTGACTTTGTCACCTTCCTTCACCAGCAGCTTTCTAACCACTCCTTCCGCAGGAGAGAAAACCTGTGCCACTGTAGGAGTGTATTCCGACACACGAGCCGGTGCGTTTATATACACGTCCTCCTCTGTTATCTTCACCACCTGGGTTGTTATACCCAACTGTTTCTCTACGGAAGGGTCTACCTTTATCACCTGCGCCAAGACTATCACAGGTAGCAGCAACAACCAAAACATTTCACATTCCTCCTATAGATGTTATCTTGGCCACTTCTCTATGAAGAGCAAGGAAAAGATCCAGTCTCTGCTTTTTTGTCTGGAGATATCTTCTTTTGGCGTCCGATAGTTCCAGAAGGGTTATCACCTTGAGACGGTAACTTTTGAGGGCCAGGGCTAACTCCTCCTCAGCTACAGGTAGGTCTTTCTTCTCTATGTTGTCTATCTGTTTCAGATAGCTTTCGTAGAGGATACGAGATGCGTTGTACTCCTGTTCTATTCTCCGTAATATCAGCTCTTTCTCTCTTCGGAGGGCTTCTTCTCTCGCTTGTAGCTGCAGAAGTTCACCTTCACGTCTGTAGAAAACGGGTAGTGGGGAAGACACACCTACCCTGTAACCGTAGGTGGTGTCACCCACCTTCTCTCCCACCACCTCTAAGCTCCATATAGGCTTTGCTAGTCTCATCTCTAGATTCCTCTGAGCCTTCACAGCTTCCAGTAAGGCGTCGTACTCTGCAACTACCGGCACACGGTTGATGTCCAGGGAAGGGAAACGGGCGGTTTGGAAAAGATCTCCCTCCACATCCTTTACCTCTACACCCACATAGTGGGAAAGAATCTGTAGAGAAGAGAGGTACTCGGAGCGTGCCATCTGGAGTTCTCTCTGTGACTGGAGAAGTTCTCTCTCTGCCCTAAAAAATTCCAGTTTAGTAGTCTCACCAAGCTCATACAGTCTCTTTACAAAGTTGTATATATCTTGAGAGATCTTAAGGGATTCTTCTGCCAGTTTTACCATCTCCTTTCGGTAGAGAGCTTCGTAAAAGAGGGCCATCACCTCACCGGTAAGTCTGTTTCTCTCCGCCTGAAGCCTGTAATCAAGGGCTACGTTCTGGTACTGGGCCACCTTCCGGAAGTAATCCCTCAGATCTAGCGCTAAAGGTTGACTGTAACTGAAACTGTACACGGGAGCTTTGCTAAATCTTTCTTTGGAACTACCAAAATTTCCCAACAGGATCCCTACGCTGGGGTTCAGGAAAGATCTGTATAACTCACTTCTTCCTCTTATAGCTATCCTTTCCGCTTCCAAAGCTCTTATGGAAGGATAGTTATCCAGGGTCATCTTTATGGCGGTGGAAAGGTCTATAGCATAAGCTTGCAAGGCCAGAAAGAAGCCCAGAAAGATGGGTAAAAGCCTCTTCATGAGAATAATTATTATATGCCAATCTTCTTAAGAAGTTCCTTTAGCTGGGGTGGAAGGGACGAGAGTTTACCGTTTCGTACTATCGCGTGCCTGGTTCTTCCTTCGGCTCTAAGATCGTCCTCCACGTAAAGGGTGTAGTGGAAGGAGAAGAAGTACCTGTCCAGCTGAACCAGTTGGGTGTGTATCTGGACCTCTTCGTCATAGAGAAGGGGTCTACGAAAGGAACAGTAGGCTTCCAGAAGGACCACCTCATATCCTAGGTCCCTCAGCTGGGAGTAGGGTAGACCCATTTTTCGGAGAAACTCTCCCCTTGCCTCCTCAAAGTACCTGAAGTAGTTGGAGTGATGCACCACCCCCTGAGCGTCTGTCTCGTAAAACTGAACTCTACGCCTGTAGACAAACATTCCTCTAAGTAAAGTTTAAGGGAATCTGCCCTCTAGGATCTCTTGAAACTTCTCCACTATCCTGAAGGCGTCCTTGAGATGGTTTCTCTCCCATTTACTGAGGGAAGAGGGGTTTATGTAGTTGTCGGCTCTCTTTCCTTCCCTCAGCTTCAGTGCCTGAGATCTGAGGCGGAGGCTGTTCATAAAACGGTAGGCCTCCAGTAGATCTGTGGCCAACTCCCTACTGAGGGCTCCCCTATCTTCCAGTTGTCTGATTCTACTGTAGGTGTTCTGTTCTCTCACATCGTGGAGAAGGCTGAGCACTCTCACCCCCTGCACCACAGGAAATATGCCACCCTTCTTTATATCTAGCTCTCCTCTGTGTTCTCCGGTACTCTCCACCACCAGGTTCTTGAAAAAAGTGATGGGCGGTTTGAATCTTAGGCTCTCCTGTGCCATGGATCGTAGAAGGGGATAGTTGTCCTTAGCCACACGAAAGATAAGATCTCTCAAAGATGCGGTAAGTTCGGCATCTCCCATCACGTGTCTCATGTCCAAGAGAACGGAGAACCTTAACGCATTCTGAGGTTCCGGTCTGCTGGCCATCTGTCTTATTCTTTTTTCCCACTCTTGATAAGATCCTCTCCAGTCTGGGTGTGAGATCATAACATCTCCCTGACAGGGAGGAAAACCCACCTTTATGAGAGTCTTTATGTACTCTTCCCCCAACAGAGCGTAGTATTGGGAAATATCTGTGTGAAGTACCGCTTCAACCCTGTAAAGGAGAGCGTTATCTTGGTCTGTCTTTAGGGTCTGCTCTTGTCTTCCCTCACTTCCTAAGACCACTAAAGAGAAGGCAGAGGGTGGTTCTTCACCTATTCTCCTAAGTGTTAGGAGAAAGCTCCTTCTCATTATCCTGTCGTTGAGTTGAGATATGTATAGGCCCACCTTCTCTGGATCCACACCTTCTGTGGCCATGTTTATCACCCTTTCGGTGATCCTGAGGAATATAAAGTGAAGTTCCTCTGGACTCTCTGCCCTCTCTATTTCTTTGAAGACGAGGGGAGAGTTCTCCACCTGATGGTAGAGGATATCCCTCTCTTCTATCACTCCTGTAGGTATACCTTCTTTAAAAACCACCAACTTGCTAAGTCCGTGCTTTGTCATGACGGTGAGAGCTTCCAAGAGAGGGGTGTCTTCTTCTACACCTATGATAGGAACAGTGGCTAATTTTTCTACAGGTGTGCGGATGTCGGTTTCTTCCTCCACCGCTTTCATAACATCTCTCTCCGTGAGGATACCCCACTCATCCTGTATCTTTGTAAGAGCACATCTTTGGCCTGAGAGTAGCATCTCTCTCACTGCTTCCTTCAGGGATGTGTTGGGCTCCAGTATGGGAACGGGTCGGATTCCTAAATCTTTTACCTTTACTTCCAAGAGTTTGTCCCAACTACTCTCTTGCCTGTATTTTGTATCAAACCTCTTGAGTATCTTTCGGGTAAAGTAGCTGTCCCACTGAGGGTAAGTGTGTCTCAGTTGGTGGAAGATCCTATCGGGTAGGAGAAAGAGGAGGGCGTCTTCGTAGGCTCTGGCGGTGAAGGAGGGCCTGTCTCCCGTCATGAGGGATATAAAGCCAAAACAATCTCCTTCATGGAGAAAGTCTATGAGTTTTTCTCCTTCTGTAAGTATCACGGTTCCTTTTCTCACTATGTGAAGGTGGGTGAGGGGTCCGGAGCCAGGTCCAAATATGATCTCTCCTTCAGGATAAAAGCGCACAAGGAGGTGGTGTACGATTCTCTTTATCTCCTGAGGAGGTAGTAACTGAAAGGGTTCGTGTTCTTTCAGAAATCTTTCAGCGTCCAACATCTTAAAGAGGCGGGGCAAAGCCCCGCAGTACTGTCACTCGGCACCTAAGCCCAATAGCTTACGTACCTTCATCTCCTCGTACTTCTCTTCTGCTTCTTTCTCAGAGGTGAGCAAAGAGACCAACACACCCACCAAGAAGGCTGCAGGCATGGAGATGAGGGCAGGGTTACCCCACGGGAATACAGGCGCAGGGTTTTTGAGAATATCCACCCAGACAGCTTTACTGAGTACTATGAGAACCACCGATAGGGTTAATCCTGTGAGTATACTGGCAACAGCTCCCGCTGTGGTGAACCTCTTCCAGTAGATGGAGAGGACTAAGGCCGGGAAGTTGGCACTGGCCGCTATAGCAAAAGCCAGTCCTACCAAAAAGGCTACGTTCTGTCCTTTGAAGGCTATACCTAAGAGGATGGACACGACACCCAGTAAGAGGACAGCTATCTTAGTCACCTTTATCTCTTCATCTTCCGTAGCCTTACCTCTTTTTAGAACACCCACATACAGATCGTGAGAGAGGGCAGAGGCACCTGCCAGTGTGAGGCCAGCCACCACAGCCAGTATGGTGGCAAAGGCAACCGCTGCTATGAAACCTAAGAAGGGGTTTCCTCCCAGAACCTCAGCCAGCAGTGGCGCAGCCATGTTACCACCTTTGTCCACAGCCAGTATACGGTCCTTACCCACTAGAAGGAGGGCACCAAACCCTATCACGAAAGTGAGTATGTAGAAGTATCCTATGAATCCTGTAGCGTAAAAGACGGATTTACGGGCCTCAGGTGCGTCCGGTACAGTATAGAACCTCATGAGGATGTGGGGAAGGCCGGCGGTCCCAAACATGAGGGCTGTTCCGAGAGAGATGGCATCGAGAGGATCCTTCACAAGACCTCCTGGCTGGAGGAACTTCTCTCCATACTGGGTTTTGACAGCGGAGAACATGCTTTCCGGACTGAACCCGAACTGGGCCAAGGTGAGGAGAGCCAACACAGTAGCTCCTCCCAAGAGAAGAACCGCTTTTATTATCTGGACCCATGTGGTGGCTATCATACCTCCAAACAGGACGTAGACCACCATGAGGGTCCCTACGATGATGACAGAAAGCTCGTAGGGGAAACCAAAGAGAAGCTTTATGAGGTTTCCTGAACCCACCATCTGAGCTATGAGATACAGAATGACCACCGTTAAAGATCCTAAAGCTGATACCGTCTTTATAGGAGTGTACCTGAGTCTATAAGCTACCACGTCTGCAAAGGTGTACTTACCCAAGTTTCTTAGAGGTTCCGCTATGAGGAACATCACTATGGGCCAGCCTACTAAGAAACCTATGGAGTATATGAGACCGTCAAAACCTTTTGTGGCCACCATACCCGCTATACCTAAGAAGGAGGCTGCACTCATATAATCACCTGCCAAAGCAAGTCCATTCTGAAAACCCGATATGCTTCTGCCTGCAGCGTAAAACTCACTGGCTGTCCTGGTTCTCTTGGCGGCCCAGTAGGTGATGATGAGGGTTATGGCCACAAACAAGAAGAAGAATAAAACTGCTACTGTGTTGATACCACCCATGTCTCAACCTCCCACTTTATTTCTCAGTTTTTTTACCGCAGTGTCGTACTCTCTGTTGGCCCAGAAAACATAAGCACCTGTAAGTAACCACGAGAACACTATCACACCTATCCCCAACACTATACCCACCGTGGTGGATGCTCCTTCCCGGATAGGTTGTGACAGAAAAGCTTTGCCATAAGCTATCAGAAGGATGAAACTGTAGTACACTACCAGCATGATGATGGTAAATAAAGCTACCGTAATGGAGACTTTTCTCCTAAGTGATAAAAATTCTTGGTCTCTCAAGACAGCATCCGCGTGTTTCATAGTAATACCTCCTGTGGGTTTAATAGTGTGTGATCTATTTTACATAGTTTTGAAGACTTGTCAAGTTCCTATGCTTTTAAGCATATAAAAATATCCGGAGACGCATTTCGGTTTTTCAAAATAGTATGATTTTTAGCATACCTTTTTGAAAATAGGCCGGTAAAAATTGAAAAAATGTGACGGAAGGTTATAATTTTTGCAAAACACGTTAAGGAGGTCACAGTATGGCGGAGAGAGATGAAGTTCTTCTTAAGGTGCAAGAGAAGTACTATCCGCCGGCCCACATAGTGGAGAGGGCTTGGGTGAAAGATTACGAAAGTCTCTACGCTCAGTCGGTACAAGACAGGGAAGGTTTCTGGGCCAAGGTGGCGGAAGAACTCCATTGGTTCAGAAAGTGGGACAAAGTACTAGACTGGCAGTTTCCTTACGCTCAGTGGTTCGTAGGAGCAAAGACCAACATAAGCTACAACTGTCTTGATAGACATGTCCTTCAGGGGAGAAGAAACAAGGTAGCTTACATATGGGTGGACGAAGACAACAACGAAAGGAAGATCACATACGGAGAGCTTTTAGAACTTGTCAGCAGGATAGCCAACGGTCTTAAGTCCTTAGGTGTAAAGAAAGGAGACAGAGTTTCCATATACATGCCCAACAGCATAGAGGCTGTGGCATGTATGCTGGCATGTGCCAGAATAGGTGCTATCCACAGTGTGGTGTTTGCCGGTTTCAGTGAAGGAGCGTTACGCCTCAGGATAGAAGATGCCAAAGCCAAGGTGGTGATAACGGCATCCTACACCAAAAGGAGGGGTAAGAAGATAGATCTACTGGCCACCGTCAATAGAGCTATAGACGGTCTTTCCTTTGTGGAGAAGGTGATAGTCTGGGACAGAGATGGTGATGCTCTCAACGGCGAAAGCTCCCTCTTTGTAAGCTTTGACAGCTTGGTAAAGGGAGCCTCTCCCCATTGTGAACCGGAGGTAATGGATGCAGAGGATCCCCTCTTTATCCTCTACACTTCTGGAACTACAGGAAAGCCCAAAGGTGTCCTTCACACCACAGGGGGCTACATGGTGGGTACCTACTACACCACCAAGGTGGTTTTTGATCTTCACGAAGATGACGTATACTGGTGTACCGCCGACATAGGCTGGATAACGGGCCACTCTTACATCGTTTACGGTCCCTTAGCTAACGGTGCCACATCCATCATAGTGGAAGGTGCACCCGACTATCCCGATCCAGGAAGATGGTGGAGTTACGTGGAAAAGTACCGCGTCAACATCTTTTACACAGCACCTACCGCCATAAGGATGTTTATGAGATACGGTGAGCAGTGGCCTGCCCAGTATGATCTCTCTTCCCTCAGAGTGCTTGGTTCTGTGGGAGAACCCATAAACCCTGAGGCATGGCACTGGTACTACAAACATATAGGAAGAGAGAGATGCGTGATCGTGGACACTTGGTGGCAGACGGAAACAGGTGCTCACATGATAACCACAGTCCCATCTTATCCTGCAAAGCCCGGCAAGGCAGGTAAACCTTTCTTTACCATAGAAGCCGCGGTGGTGGACAGCTCCGGAAAGGAACTTCCTCCCAACACGGTGGGTAACTTGGTGATAAAAAGTCCCTGGCCTTCCATGTTAAGAACCTGCTGGGGTGAACCGGAAAGATACGAAAAGTACTGGAACACCATACCGGGCTACTACCTGACGGGTGACCTCGCCTCTTATGACGAAGAAGGCTACATAATGATACTGGGAAGGGCTGATGACGTTCTGAACGTGGCAGGGCACAGGATCGGAACCATGGAGGTGGAGAGCGCACTGGTGGACCATCCTGCCGTGGCAGAGGCTGCAGTTATCGGAAAGCCTCACGAAATTAAAGGAGAATCCATAAAAGCCTTTGTGATTCTCAAAAAGGGCTACGAACCTTCGGAAAAGCTCGTTGAGGAGATCAAACAGCACGTGAGGAACGTGCTAGGTGCCATAGCGGTTCCCGACGAAATAGAGTTTGTGGAGAAACTTCCAAAAACAAGAAGTGGAAAGATCATGAGAAGGGTACTCAAGGCTCAGGAGTTGGGTCTCCCTGTGGGAGACATATCCACTCTGGAAGACTAAAAGGATCACCCTTACATCACAGGCCCGGCGTTGTGCCGGGCCAAAGTATCAAAAGGTGGATGGTTCTATTATCATTTTCCTATGAGCCCTCTTGAAGAGCTGCTTAAAACGGTGGAGAGGTTGAGGAGAGACTGCCCGTGGGACAGAAAGCAGACCCACGAGAGCCTCATAAAGTATCTCCTTGAGGAGACTTACGAGCTGGTAGACGCTATCCAGCTGAAGGACGATGCCAAGATGAAGGAGGAACTGGGTGACTTGTTACTGCAGGTGGTGTTCCACGCCCAGATAGCCAGTGAGAGAAAGGCTTTTGATATATGGGAGGTGATAGAGGATCTAAACAGGAAGCTGATAGCGAGACACCCTCACGTCTTTGGTGATGCTTCTGCGGAAGAGGTTCTCAAAAACTGGGAAGAGAACAAGCTTAAGGAGAGGGAAAGTGTGATGGATGGTGTACCGCGTAGCATGCCTGCCCTCATGAGGTCTCAAAAGCTGCAAGACAGAGCCAGTCTCGTAGGGTTTGATTTTGAGAACATACAGCAGGTATGGGACAAACTTCAGGAAGAACTGGAGGAACTCCGTCAAGCTATACAGAACAACGACAGAAAGAATATGGAGCACGAACTGGGTGATGTCCTCACCGCTGTAGTAGAGCTGGCCAGGTTTCTGAAACTGGATGCGGAAACTGCTTTACAGAAAGCCAACGACAGGTTTGAGAACCGATTCAGATACATGGAAAGAAGAGCCCAACAGATGGGTAAGGACCTCAAGAGTATGACGCTGCAAGAGATGGATCTTCTGTGGCTTGAGGCCAAAGAGATGGATCATAAGGAAGAACCTTAACTGTTCTGTCTAACCTCTCTTGCAGAAAGTGAAGGGAGGGAGCTCCAAGGGAGTAAGCTCCCAGTAGCACAAAGGCAACACGTGACGCCACCACAAGCTGTAGATTCTTCTCTATGAGTTCTAGAACGGATGAGAGGTATGGTCCTCTGTTATCCTGTAATGTGTCAGCGGGTATACCTATGAGCTCTTGAGCTTCCGGATCTCCCACCACCAGCACCCTAGAAGTGTCACTGAAAATCTCGGTGGTGAGTTGTACCGTCACCCTCTCCGTCAGTAGCCTCTCTCTCCATTGAGACGGAACACGAAAAGCCGGGTCCGTAAGACCTTTCAACACGGTGATAGGTTCATCTTTGAGGGACTCCGAAAGGATCACCTTAAGACCACCTTTCTGGAAGAATATGACCCTTCCCCTCTCTTCTTGAGCTTCCGTTTTAAGGATTCCTTTTACAGATCTTGAGAAGGGAACCACAAGGGAAGGTATCACCTCCTCCCCTACCTTAATGTAACCCTGAAGAACCCTCCAGTTGAGAAAGCTGAACTCCCACTCTCTACAGGGTAAGGACCTTGTCTCTGCAAAAAGCCTTACTTCCTTAATGAAGAGGGTTTCCTCTTTACTACCCGGCCTTCTACCGCCGAAAGATACAAGGTCCCACTGCACGTCTCCCTTTTTCTGCTGAAAGAGGGCGTAAACACACCCGCAGTAATCTTGGTGGTAAAACTCCATCTCTCGGGACAGTCTGAACATCTCCTGTGTTCCACCACCCTTCCTGTAATCGGGTGCCAGAAACTGCATTCCGTACTGCTGGGCTACTCTAGTTCCCACATAGGAGAGAACCCTCAGGTCCTTTTTAGGACTCATGAGGAGGGTGGTGGTCATGTGGGTAGCGCCTATCTCTTTCCCAAAGACGGCCGTCCTTACAAGGCGCATATCAAAACACACCTTGCACCTTTCTCCTCTTTCTGGCTCCTTCTCCAAGCCCTTTACAGCCATCATCCAGTTTTCTACATCGTACTCTCCCTCGTAGAGGGGTATGCCCAGCTCTTCACATGCTCTTTTGGTTTCCGTGAGGCGTAGCAGATACTCTTCGTAGGGATGGATGTTGGGATCGTAGAAAAAACCCACCAGCTCAGCGGATGGATTGTCCTCCCGTAACCTTTTCAGAAAGTAGATGGCGTCCGGTGCGCAGCAGATATGTACCAGTATCTTCATGAGTACCTCTCCATAATGTACTCTAGGCAGGTTCTGACGCCGAATCCTGTACCACCCTTAGCGTAGTACCCATACTCTTCTTTAGTATAGGCCGGGCCTGCTATATCAAGATGTACCCACTTGATACCCTCATCCACAAATTCTTCCAAAAACATAGCCGCCGTTATGGCACCTCCGTACCGGCCACCTGAGTTGAGGACATCACCTTCTCCTTTCTTGATCTTTTCCCTCAATCTTTTATCATCCATGGGGAGTTTCCACATTCGTTCACCCGTCCTTTTGGACACTTTTAGTATCTCGTCACCGAATTCGTCATCGTTGGTGAAAAGACCGGCAGTGTACTCTCCCAAGGCTACCATACATGCACCGGTCAGGGTAGCCATGTCTATTATCCTACTGGGACGGAGACGTGAGGCATAAGATAGAGCATCTGCCAATGTAACTCTTCCTTCCGCATCTGTGTTGTCTATTTCTATAGTTTTGCCGTTCATAGCTCTTATTATGTCATCGGGCCTGTAGGCTGTACCACTGGGCATGTTTTCGGCAGCACCTATTATGCCGTGGACTTCCACCTGCGGTTTCAGTTGGGCAAGAGCCTTCATTATACCTAAAACGGCGCAGGCACCTGACTTATCCATCTTCATGGTTCTCATGTAATCACCCGTTTTGATGTTGAGTCCACCACTGTCAAAGGTGAGACCTTTACCCACTATGGCTATCCTGTCTTTAGGTTCTCCCTCCGGTCTGTATATGATGTGGATAAAGCGTGGTGGTGTTGCAGACCCTTTGCCCACACTCCACAGGGCCATCATACCCATCTGTTTTATCTCTTCTTCATCGTATATACGACACTCCAAACCGTTTTCCTCTGCCAACTTTTTGGCTATCTCGGCCAACGTCACAGGGTTTATAACATTACCAGGTTCGTTAACCAGATCACGGGCAAAGTTCTGAGCTTGTGCCAGTATATTACCTATCCTCACGCCCTCAGGATCACCCTGGTGGAGATAGATCAACTTTATACCTTCGTATGTATCTTCCTCCTTTTTGGTTTTGTACTTGTCAAAGGAGTAGCTACCCAGCACAGCACCCTCTGTTACCGCTTTGGATACCTCATAGGAAGGCTTATCACCAGCGTACATATAAAGCTCACTCACCTTGTCCTTTTTAGCCCTCTTCACACAGAGAGCAAAGGCTCTGCGCCACTCGTCCTGACCTACCCTGTCCTTTTTCCCTAAACCCGCCACGTACACTATCCTCACCTTCTGTCCATCCACAAGATGGAGTTTTACCACTGTGTCTTCTTTTCCTTTGAACTTCTCCACTTCCAAGATCTTCTTGGCCTGATCTTCCAGATGTTCCAGAAAACTGAGGGATGACCAGTCATCTTCGTAAAGGGCTAAGGCCACAGCTGTATCTACATCTTTAAAATTTCTCTCCGCTATCTCCACTCTCATAACTATGTAGTATAATCCAGAAAAAACAGGAGGTGGGCCATGAAATGGATGGCCTTTCTGGTAATACTGAGTATGGCGCTGGCGGATGAATGTGAGCCCATAAAAGGGTTAGCCTCTTGGTACGGTAAGGAGTTTCACGGTAGAAGGACAGCCAGCGGCGAACTCTTCAACAAGTATAAGTACACGGCAGCCTCTAAAGTGTTTCCAATAGGCTCCTACGTGTTGGTAAGAAACATGAATAACGGGAAGGAGGTGGTGGTGAGAATAAACGATCGTGGTCCTTTGAAAGGGGGTAGGATTCTGGACCTTTCTAAGTCCGCAGCCCATAAGCTAGGTATGGTGGCTCACGGTGTAGCACCTGTTGAGATTATACCGCTGAAGTGTGTTTCCCATAACACCGACACCGATGACCTCATAGGAGATCTACTGAACACCTACTGAATCTCTGTTGATGGTAAGAGTACCACAACCACCTAAAGGATCTCTCCTATAACGGGTGGAGAGGGTGACCCTCACCCCCATACTTCTCAGAAGAAGGAAGGCCTTACTGTACTCCTCTGGTGTAACAGCCTGAAACCCCATTCCGGTGTCGTTGTAGTAGAGGAGGGTGGCGCTAAAGCCCAGCTCTTTAACTAACCTTCCAAAAGCCTTTATCTCCTCCGGAGAGTCGTTTACACCTTTCAGAAGAAGATAAGCCAAGCTTATCTTTCCCTTTTTTCTTTTAGAGATCTTTTTACTGTAATCTTTCAGTAGGGCTATGAGCTCTTCAAGATCTCCCGCATGAGGTAGTAGCTTTTTTCTTAAGGACGGATCTAAAGTGTGTAGAGAGATGGTAACACCTCTGTGAGGAAGATCCAGCAGGGAGGGAAGATGCTTAATAGGGTGGCCGGTAGTATAGAAAGTTACTCCCAAACCTTCCCTCTTAAATCTCTCAAAGGCACCTAGGACATTTCGGTAGTTCATGAGAGGTTCGCCTATACCCGCAAAGGCCACCCTCCTTATAGGAAGGAAGGGTTTGAGAAGGAAGTACTGCATGTATATCTCATCCTCCGATAGATTACGCAGAAGCCCCGCAGACCCAGAAAGACAGAAAGCACAACCCACCGCACATCCCACCTGAGTGGACACACAGAGAGTGTCACCCCTGTAAAAAACCGCCTCTATTCTGCTTCCGTCCTCCAGCTGAAAGAGATACAGTCTGTTGAGCTCACTCCTGAACTCCCGCAAAAGTCTCATTTTCCTTCGCGTTCCTCCTGCAGCAACCACACTCCTTGCAGTGTTTTAAAGCTTTCTCGTAACCAAAAGGCAGAAGTTGACTTATCCTGAAGTCTTCCTTCTTTTCATCTCCCAGCAGCTGTATTCTGTCGTGGAGGGGATCTATGTGTAGTATCTGGTACTCCCTGTTCTGAAGGCATATGGTGGTACCCACCTCCGGTAGTATCTGTCTCACGGCGTAGTTATCCCTCTCATAGGCCAGACAGCACATAAGCCTGCCGCACGGACCTGTAAACTTGTTGGGTGAGAGGGGAAGGTTCTGCTCCTCTATATCCCTAAGGTAAACTGACTCAAAGTTCTCTGTAAAACGCTTACAACAGACCTCCTCACCACAGTTGCCCACCCATCCCATCATCTGTAGAGCGTCTCTGACTCCCACTTGCCTCATCTCTATCCTCTTACGGTACACACGGGCAAGATCTCTAACCAGCTGTCTGAAATCCACCCTCTGTTCCGCCGTGTAGTAGAAGAAAACTCTGGACCCATCTAGAGGTATGTAGGCTTTTAGTAGTTTCATGGCAAGACCATACTCCTTTATCTTACTCCTGCAAAATTTATAGGCCTCCTGAGCCTTAGCTTCGTTCTCCTCAGCCTTCCTCATATCTTCTCTCCCTGCTCTTCTTACAAAACGCACCGCCGAAGGAGCTTCCTCCTTAGAATACCCAAGAACCTTTACCAACTCCTGACCCTTCTCAGAGAGTACTACCAACATATCTCCGTATCGGAAGCCATATTCCTTCAGACCTTCTACGTGGGCTACTTTCCCTGTATCTGGAAACTTTACTTTAAGATATCTCATAGGTATTAGTGTATTCTTGCCCCCTTTGAATGTCAATGCGAAGGGCAACGTAAAACAGAAACACCTGCAAGTTAAGGCCTTTACTCAAGTTCTGTGCCACCAAAGCTATGGTGTCCATCAGGTTCTTGTAGCGAGTGGTCTTCTCTTCCACACTCTTCGTGTGTATCAGTGCTTCTAGAATACGTAGGAGTGAAACCTTGTCCTGAAGCTCCATCTCTTCTATCTCTTGGGCCACTTGGTAAATCTCCATGAAGTTTCCAGACAGAATCTTCTGAGCCATCTGGAGGATCTCAGGTCTTTCCTTAAGATAGTTGAGGTAACCTAGGCTACCATCCGCCAAAGACAGAAGGAGAGGGTCTTTTATACCTGACAAAGTGGCCAGTTCTTCCTGCGTATAAGGAGGTACTTCCAGAAGAAAACACCTGGACTTTACGGTAGGAAGTATATTCTGGAGATTGTGGGTTACAAGAAGGAAGTGGGTATCGGCAGGTGGTTCTTCCAAAAGCTTCAGAAAAGCGTTCTGAGCGTAAACATTCATAGCTTCCGCTGGCTTCACCAAGACCACTTTCTTACGAGACATAGCAGGTGTAAGAAGAGTAAAATCCTTCACACCCCTTATCTGATCCACCTTTATCTCCGCCTTTTCCGGTTTAAGGTAAACAAAGTCAGGATGATCTCCCTGCAGATAGAGGTAAACTTTCTTACCTGAGTCTGACTCTCCATAAACCTTCTTACTCTCATCATCCTTTTTGAGGAAGTCATCCATAAGATGGCAGGAGGCACACTCCCCACAGGGAGGATATGATCTGCGCAGGCACAGTAGAGCCTTAGCCAACTCAAAGGCCATATAAGCCTTACCCACACCCTCCTTTCCGTAGAAGATGATGGCTGACGGAACTCTTCCCCTCTTGTACATCTTCTCCAGAAAGGAGCGTAGTTTCTCCCTCATATCATGAGTTCTTCCACAAATCTCACGTGATGTCTTCCTTCCCTGAACTCTCTGGTGGCAACAACCCTCTTATGAAACTCCACATTAGTCTTGAGCCCCTTACCTGTTATGACAAGTTCTTCCAGTGCCCTTCTTCCTCTCATGATAGCCTCTTCCCTGTCCTTGCCCCACACCACCAACTTAAGAAGCAGTGAATCGTAATAGGGTGGCACTGTATAACCGCAGTAAACATGAGTGTCTACCCTAATGCCAGGACCTCCCGGTAGATAAAGGGTCTCCACTGTGCCGGGAGAAGGCATAAAGGTGTTGGGATCCTCCGCGTTTATTCTAAACTCTATGGCGTACCCCCTGTTTTCCACCTCACCCAGTTTCAGTTTTTCTCCTTCCGCTATCTTTATCTGCCACTTGACGATGTCTATGCCCGTTACCATCTCGGTAACAGGATGCTCCACCTGTATCCTCCCGTTCATCTCCATAAAGTAAAAGTTGCCGTCCTGGTCCATTAAAAACTCCACTGTACCTGCCCCTACGTATCCCAGTGCCTTACAGAACTCTGTAACACCCTCCTCCAGTATCTTACGTTGTTGGTCCGTTATGCTGACACTAGGTGCTTCCTCCACCAGTTTTTGGTACCTGCGCTGTATGGAACACTCTCTTTCTCCTAAACACACCACATTGCCATAACGATCTGCCAATACCTGTACTTCTATGTGCTTAGGATTTATGAGGTACTTCTCTATGTACACCCTGTTGTCCCCGAAGGCTACTTGGGCCTCTTGCATAGCTAATGGCAGTTTCTCCCTCAACTCCCTCTCGTTGTGAACTACTCTTATACCCCTACCACCGCCTCCTCCCGCCGCCTTTATAACCACAGGGTATCCTATACTGTTAGCTATCTCCACCGCCTTTTTGAAGTCTACAGGCCCATCGCTGCCCGGTAGTAAAGGCAAACCCACCTTTTTGGCCAACTCCCTTGCCTTCACTTTATCCCCTATAAGCTCCAGTACGTGGGGAGGAGGTCCTATGAAAACACGTTTGCTGGCATTTACCACTTCTGCAAACTTGGGATTCTCCGACAGGAATCCGTAACCTGGATGAACAGCGTCCGCACCGGACACCTCTAAGGCGGACATTATTCTAGGTATGTCCAGATAGCTTTTGGAAGCTTCCGGAGGACCTATGCATATGCTTCTGTGGGAAAGTTTGACGTGCATGGAGTCTTTGTCCGCCTCCGAGTAAACGCTGACGGTGTGTATTCCCAACTCCCTGCACGCTCTTATGACCCTTACCGCTATCTCTCCTCTGTTGGCTATGAGAACGGATCGTATGCCCATGAAGGATAATTTTAAAGGGAGAGGGAAGCCTTGAGGCTTCCCCTTAAGTTCAAACGAGGACTTTTTTGGGAGGTGGTGGGAGGAATGGCTCAAGACCTTGCTCTTGAGCCCACCTTCTGGCTAGTTCGTAAGCAGCTTTGGCGGTGTTAAGGTTCTTCTCTATAAGCTCCAGTTTCTTTTTAAACTTCCTCTCCAGCGCTGAGTCCAGAGAAGCTGTACCACCTGATGCTACAAACTTCTTGAGGAATCTGGACTTTATACCCTCCTCTATAGCCTCCAGTCCAACAACTCCTATGGCTCCAAAGAGGGCACCTATCATGGCCATGTTGGTAGCCAGCTCTGTCCCCGCTATGTCTATCGCAAACTTGGTGGCGTTAAAGTTCAGCACCTTGACATCTAAGGCCTGCAGTCTCTCCTTATCTTCGTCAGTGAGTAGATCCTCGTCGGAGTTTATGATAATAAGACCGTTCTTCTTTATTCCTGAGTAGAAAGGCATGGTGTAAGACTTGCCCATAGTGATGACCTGAGGGTGGAACACCATTATGATGTCGGGATACACCACCTCACCTCTGTCAAAGATAGGCTCAACCCCTATACGGGCATAACTTTCGGCAGGTGCCATTCTTTTCTCAGCACCAAAGAAAGGGTTTGAAACGGCGTAGTAACCTTCGTAATCAGCAGCCGTGGCTATTATATGGGCTGCGGTAACCGCTCCCTGTCCACCCAAAGCTGGCATACGTATGTTGAGACGCTTCCTCATCATATCAGACCCTCCTCTTTCTTCCTGTTTATGACCTCTTCCGCCTGAGGTGTCATGTACTCGAAGAAGGCAAAGCGCTCCTTATCCCTTGCTCTCATCTCCTCAAGACCGTCGTCGGAGTTGAGACCTATCTCCAGTATACAGGGCGTGTAAAGGTGTACATAGGTGGGTCCCACCTCTCTGGCCACGTAGATGGCCTTCTTTATAACCTGTTCCACCCTCTTGGGAGAAGAGACGGTGAGACGTGCCACATAGTGGCATCCTGAGTCTATGGCCAACTGCCACATGGGCACTTTGTCCCACTGCTTTCCTTTGGGCGCCATCTTAAAGACGTGGCCCTTCACGGTAGAACCGCTCTCCTGACCTCCTGTATTGGCATAGACCTCGTTATCAAAACATATGGTGGTGATCTTCTCTTGACGGAAGAAGGACTGAAGGGTACAGTCAAGACCTATGTCTATGGTAGCTCCGTCACCGGCCAGTACCACCACATCTTTGACCTTGTCAGGGAACCTCCACTCCAGCACCCGCTTTATACCGGAAGCTACCGCGTTTTGGTTGCCAAAGAGGGAGTGCACCGTGTGGAGAGCTATGTGGGGGAATACCAGAGATGTGCATCCAGTAGAGTTCACTATGATGGTGTCCTCCGGATTTGGTAAGGATGCCAGTATGTAACGGAGAGCTGCAGATTCCGGACAACCCGCACAGAGAGAGTGTTCTTCTATGAGCTCCTTGGCGTACGGAAGATCCATAACACCCCTCTTAGGGTTGCCCCACGTAGCTTTAAACTGCAGGTCTTTTATCTCTTGGGGCATAACATCCAAGAACTCTTCGTTTATCTCATACACTTTAAAAGACATACCACTACCTCCTTACTTTATTATCACTTCCTTACCCAGAAATCTGAGCACTTCCTTCACCACAAACTCAGGAGGCATGGTCATACCACCGGCCACTCTTGGAGCACCTATTATCTCCGCATCGGAATGTTTGTAAAGGTATCTTCTTACCTCTCTTTCCAACCAGCCAACCACGTTGAACTCAGGTACGAAGATATAGCGGGCGTTCTTAACCGCTTGTCTGAGCTCCTCTATGGGGAAAGGTCTTATGGTCTTGAGCTTTACCACCCTCGCTTTTATACCTTCCTCGTCCTGGAGTATTCTGACAGCTTCCTTTGCTTGTGCTGCAGCCGTACCGCAGGCCACAAAGACGATATCAGCCTCAGGATCTCCGAACTCCTCTATGAGCCCTCTCAGATAGTGCTTGGCGTAAGGTCTGGACCTCTCTATGGCAGCTCTTACCTCCCACTGCCAGCTGGCGTGGGTGGCATAGGATATGTAGTTGGACTTCATAACGAATGGGTCCCTCAGGAACCTACCCGGAGGAACCTCCGCGTCTATCACCGGCATGGGAGCTCTGTAAGGGTTATAGGGTGGGAGAGCTATGTCGTCGGGTGGTAACATAACCGCTTCCCTGGTGTGGGATACAAAGAAGCCATCCACCACCGTTATGAGAGGTACGTGAACGTCAGGCTGTTCGGCCACCACGAAACCTGCCAAGATCATGTCAAAGAGGTCCTGAGCGTTTTCTGCATACCATATCATGCAGCCTGTATCTAGAAGAAAGCCTACTTCCAGATTATCGGGTTGTATGCTAAGGGGAGAGTTCACACCTCTGGCCATAAGTACCAACTGTACAGGTATTCTGGTACCAGCCCACATGGGAAAGTTTTCGAAAGCTCTCAGGGTTCCCGGTCCGGAAGTGGTGGTTATGGTACGTGCACCTGCCATTGCGCATCCCGCTATGGCTGACATGACACCGAACTCTGACTCACCTCTGAAATACACACCCACGTAGCCTTCCACCCACAGTTCACCGATAAGGTGAGCCGCCTCCGACTGAGGAGTTATAGGATAAGACACGGAAGCGTCCACCGAGGCTCTTTTGACGGCTTCCTTAACCGCCTCGGAACCCGTCATAAAATGCTTTGTTCTAGGTGCTTCAAAGAGAAGATAGTCGGGTGATACCACCCTCTGTCCTGCTCTGTTGTATTGGATCTGCTCTGTTGTTTGCATAACACCACCTCCTTGGTAGTTTTTAAATATAACTCCTCATCACTTCCCTAACTCTCTTCTTACCTCTTGGGCTATCCTTATGAATTTCTCCATTTCTTCCACATGCTGGTCCCTTAAGGTAATCATGGCGTCCTCGTGACCCGCCATACCACACATGGCTATGGTAAAGCAGTCTGTTTCTGCTCTTATTATCTTGAGGGCCACGTTGGCATAGTGACAGTGAACACCCACAAATATACAGGCTTTTATCTTGTTGTGCCATATGGTGAGGTTAGGATGGTTGGGATTTATCTCTATCTCCGGGTTTATTTTGGGATACTTAGGTCTATAATCATACATGGGAATTATCTTGGCATTCAGGACTTCAGCCATCTTCTTTACCAACTTGGCTTTCTGCTTTGCCTCTTCGTTCCATGCGTACAACACCTGAGGACCTGGGAATATGGTGGCGTTGGGAAGTGTGAGCATCGCCTTAGCCGCTTCTCGCATAGCTATCTCTTCATCCACTATCTCGTTGAACATAAGGGCCTTTCCTGGCGGAGGGTTAAGGACACCCTCATAAACGGCTACCGGATAAGGTGAAAATCCGGATGGTCCAAGTGTAGCCATATCTTACCTCCTTTCACTTACTGGCGTGTACTTCAGGCATAATCATGTGGATGGCGTTCCTCTTCAGGAGGTCTGAACACACGTAAACACACAGAGCGCAACCCTTACACCTCTCTTGGACCACGTAGGCGTGATGTTCCTCATCGGTGTACATGAGGGTGTTGGGCTCAGGGCAAAATAGGGTACACTGCTTGCAGTTGTACTTACTGCATTCGTCGTTTATCACCTCCGCCACATAGTACATTCCACAGCCTCCTCCGTAAGTTAGTTCAAAGGGGAGTTATAAAGATATGACGATAACCTGAACTGTCAAGCATATTTTCTCATAATACTTCTGTAGCTGAGGTAAAAGATAAGCGCCCTTGCGGTGGTCTCAAAGCTCATAAAGAACCAGGGTACCAAAGGAGATGGGACTTTCTGCAACAGAAGGTAAGAGGGTATTATACGGAAGAGCCAGAAAGAGCTCAGGTTCACCCACAGAGGAACGTGGGTTTTCCCCATTCCCTTAAGGGCACCGGAGTAAACACTAGCATAGGCCATCTGTGGTTGGGAGAAGGCAACCAGAGTAAGGTAGTACACCGCTAACCTAAGAACTTCTCCATCCTTAGTGAAGAAACCGGCCAGCATCTTGGAAAAGATCACCAGAAAAAGTCCTGCAGTTGCCATAAGGCCAGCCGTAAGATGAGCGGTTGTGCTAACAGCGTAGTGTAGACCAGCGTAGTTTCTGGCTCCCCAGTTTTGCCCTGCTATGGTGACGGTACCCACCATGAAACCAAAACCCAACATGAAGGATAGACTCTCCACCCTTAGACCTATCTGGTGAGCGGCGAGAACTTTATCACCTAAGTGAGCTAACATCCCCACAAAGACGTTGAAGGAGAAACTGCTCACCGCACGCTCCACCGCTGTGGGGAAACCTATCCGAAGGAAACTTAGGAGCACGCTTTTGTCCCAACACCACCTTATGGGAAAAGGCTTTCTGTACCTTACATACAGAAAGAGGTAAACTGCCAAACCCACCAGCTCGGAGATAGCTACCCCCCATCCTGCTCCGGCCACTCCCAAGGATGGAAACCCAGCCTTACCGTATATGAGAAGGTAAGAGAGGGTGATGTTAACTATGTTCATAATGAGGGCTACCCTTAAGGGTGTTTTAGTATCGCCGTAGCCGTTGTAAGCAGCATAGATGGTGTTGGTGGCAAAGCCTACCGATATCAACAGGAATATAGGTTCGAGATAGATGCGGGCAACGTGGGCTACCTGAGGTGAAGCTCCTAAGAGTTTCATGAGAAGCGACACCCACTTAGCTCCCCAGATGGTAAGAGGGAAGGCTACCAAGGTGGATATCACCAAACCCCACAGGAGGGGTGGTGATGGATCTTTACCAGCTCCTACCCTCTGGGCCACCAGCACTGATGTGCCTGTGTAAGCAAGAGCCATGAGAGAGTACACGAACCAAAGCATACTGGCCGCATATCCTACACCTGCCACGGCTGTTGTAGATATACCAGATACCAAGAATATGGAGAAGGTGGTCTCTACTACGTACAGCAGATTGGACAACACTACAGGCAGAGAGAGGCGTAGGATTTTTTTGAGGACCTCCTTACGTCCTTCCTGAGGATCTACCAAAAGCTCAGCTCGCATAATCCTTAAGTTTCTCCATAGCTTTGGTATAACCCAGCATGTATATCTCGTCCACTTTTCTTATATCGTAAAGGGGGTATCCCTGAAGATCTGGCTCTATCACTATATGACACACTTCTTTACGTTTGTCGGTGTTGGAACGTACCGAAAGAAAGAAACTTCTTAAGAGAATCTGTATCACGTTCCTGGGCTTTCCGGAGAACTTCAGGGGGTTTACATCCACAGCCACCAGTGTACCTTTTCCTACAAAAGGTTCTACTGGTAGGTTGTTGGTGATACCACCGTCCACCAAATAGTAGTGGCGATACCTCATAGGCTCGAAGATACCGGGTAAAGCGCAGCTTCCCAAAAGGGGAGGTATGAGTTCTCCCGAAGAGAAGTAAAGGGTACTACCTGTGTT
Source organism: Thermocrinis albus DSM 14484 (assembly GCF_000025605.1). Lineage (NCBI taxonomy): Bacteria > Pseudomonadati > Aquificota > Aquificia > Aquificales > Aquificaceae > Thermocrinis > Thermocrinis albus. The sequence goes on from NC_013894.1 coordinate 755,520, forward strand.
TATATCAAGGGCACACACCACCAAGGGTGTGGAGAGAGCCTCAAAGGTATCTACCCCAAGGGTTTTCCTTAAGAAAACTTCCGCTTTCCTAAGGGAAAAGAGGCCGTACCTTGGTATGTGAGGACGTATGTAACTCACCCACTCTCTGTCCTTTATCAGTTTTAGCATCTCTTTAGGAGAGTATCCTGCACAGTGGTAAGCTCCCACCAATGCCCCTGCACTTACACCACTCACACCTTTTATCCGAAAACCTAGTTCCTGTAAAGCCTTCAGAACGCCTATGTGGGCAACACCCCTGATGGCACCACCCGAGAGTATCAGATATACTTCCATGGTTTTTCCTTTAACGTGCCCGGGGGGATTCGAACCCCCGACCTTGGGCTTCGGAGACCCACGCTCTTTCCCGCTGAGCTACGGGCACTGTCGGGGCGACGGGACTTGAACCCGCGACCTCCGGCTCCCGAAGCCGGCGCGCTTCCACCTGCGCTACACCCCGTAAGACGAAAAAGTATATTACGAGAGACAGTTCCTCTGACGCAGATAACGATTAACGTCCGTCTTTCTATACTCACCTTCCTTAATGTACTCCACTACGCATGCAAGAGTCTTGGGTGGTACATACCCAGGCAGCTGAAGAAGAATATCCCCCTCTCTGTTATAGAAGACTATGTAAGGGAAAGCTCTCACTCCCAACGCCCTTACCAGATCCTCCTCCGTAGTTTTACCCTCCTTACCGCTCAGCTTGTAAACAACAGGAGCGTTACTCTCCGCAGTTACCTTGAACACATCTATGCCTTGTAAGGATTTGGTGAGGAGGGGATCCGTTTTTAAATCCTTATCTAACTGCTTGCAGTATATACAGCTTTCGCTCTCCACTATAAGCATCGCGTAAGAAGAAGATGGAACCAGGTTCTTCTCCTGATAGCTTACAGTTTCTCTCTTGGAACAAGCAGTAAGCACTAGCAGCATGAGGGTCAGTATCCATTTTCTCATGTTACTTAAGTATATCCCTCTGCACCTCTTCGGGGGAGGGCAAAACAGTGAGCTTTTTCACCTTAGAGGCATAGTAGAGAACGGGGATAAGTACCAGAGTTAGAGTGGTGGAGCCTATGGTACCGAATATGAGGGATATGGCAAGACCGTTGAAGATGGGGTCAAAGAGGATCACAAAGGCTCCCACAACAACCGCTATGGCGGTGAGGAGTATGGGTCTTGTCCTTATCACACCAGCTTCCACCACTGCCAGGTGAGGAGGTACACCGTCCTTTATCCTCTCCTCTGCAAAGTCCACCAATAGGATAGAGTTACGCACTATTATTCCCGCGAGGGCGATAAAACCTATCATGGATGTAGCCGTGAAGAAGGAGTTCAGTATTAGGTGTCCCGGTATTATACCTACTAAGGTGAGGGGTATGGGTGCCATTATGATACCTGGTATACGAAAATCTTTGAACCAGCCTAATATGAGTACATACATTACAAAGAGGGCAACGGCAAAGGCTATACCCAGATCCCTGAACACTTCCAGGGTTATGTGCATTTCTCCATCCCACTTTACGTAAACTCTGTCTTCCAGAAGGGGCAGGGACATCCAAAGTTCTCCTATCTTTCCGTAAGGATTGGGGATACTGAGAACCTTGTCCCTTACGTCCAGTATGCCGTAGAAGGGTGCCTCCTCCCTTCCTGCTACATCACCTATCACGTAGATCACCCTTCTGAGGTTCTTGTGGTATATGGTGGTAGGTGCCGGAGTTTCTTGGATATCCACCAGCTCCGACAGAGGCACCAACCTTCCATCCTTTGTAGGTATCTTAAGGGTTTTGAGAATATCAGGATTTCTATACTTTTCATCCAACCTGATCACTATGGGGACGTGCTCCGTATCTGTGTTTTGGATTATACCTGCTTGGTAACCCCCTATCAAGGCTCTCATGGTAAGTACCAGCTCTTCCTTAGATATACCTGCTTGTTTCAGCTTGTCTTCCTTGGCTACAAGAGTTATCATGGGGTGTGGATCTTCCAGATATATACCTTCGTCGGTTATGGAGGGTGAGTCTTTGAAGATCTTTAGGATCTGGCGAGCTACCTGTTCTTGCACTTTCAAATCTGGGCCGTAGACTTCGGCCACTATAGGAGACAGTACGGGAGGGCCGGGTGGCACTTCCACCACCGCAACGTACTTGACACCGTATTTCTGAGCTATCTGGTGTACCACAGGCCTTATTCTTTTAGCAAAGTCGTGGGACTGTTCTTTCCTATGATGTTTGTCCACAAGATTTACCTGTATGTCGGCCATGTGGGGAGCTTGTCGGAGGTAGTAATGTCTCACCAGTCCGTTGAAGTTGAAGGGTGATGAAGTCCCTACGTATATCTCATAGTCGGTAACTATGTTCTGACGTGCTATGTAGTCGGCTATAGCTTTAGCCACTTCCAATGTTTTTTCTTTGGGTGTGCCTTCAGGCATATCCATCACTATCTGTAACTCACTCTTGTTGTCGTAAGGGAGCATCTTCACTACCACCACTTTTGTGACAAGGAGCATTACAGAGAGCCCCATAAGGCCCAAGGTGAAGGCATAAAAGGCGTAGCGTTTTTTCTTACTGGTAAGAAGAGGTACCATCAGACGGGCGTAAAGCTTCCAAAAAAGGGTTTCCTTTATGTTAATTTCTTGGTGGTGTTTTTTATCAAACTCTTTGGAAAGTAACATGTAAGAAGCCCAAGGTGTTATTATGAAGGCCACCAGCAAGGAGAAGAACATGGCCACTGAAGCGTTGATGGGTATAGGCCTCATGTAAGGACCCATGAGACCAGATACGAAAGCCATAGGCATCAGAGCTGCGATCACGGTAAATGTGGCCAGTATGGTAGGGTTACCTACCTCATCTGTAGCTCTCACTATGGCCTCTCTGGGTGTTTTTGCCAGTTTCAACTCAAACCAACGGTGAATGTTCTCCACCACTACTATAGCGTCATCCACCAGTATACCTATGGCGAATATGAGGGCAAAGAGGGTAACCCTGTTGAGGGTAAAACCATACATCTCGCTTAGGAAGAGTGCGATGGCCAGTGTAACGGGTACCGCTATTCCCACCACGACCGCCTCTCTAACACCGAGGGCCACAGCTATGAGAAGTATGACGGAGAAGGTGGCTATAAAGAGGTGTTCCAACAGCTCGTCTGCTTTCTCTTTGGCGGTCTCACCGTAGTTACGGGTAACCGTCACGTTAAGATCAGAGGGTATAACCTTTCCCTTAAGGTGATCTACCAGCTTAAGGACCTCGTTGGCAACATCTACAGCGTTGGTACCTTTCCGCTTGGAGATGGCTAAGGTGACAGCAGGATAAAGCTCACCGGGTTTTACATCCTTTATACCTTTTTCCTCCGCTGAAGGACCAAAACCTATCAGTACGTAATCTTTTATTTCGGAAGGACCATACTCTACGGTGGCTACATCCTTCAGATACAGAGGCCTCCCGTTAAAGATACCTAGGATGATGTTTTCTACATCCTCTTTGGACTGAAGAAAGTTGCCTGTCCTCAGTAAAAACACCTTATCGGCACGCAGGAGATCTCCGCTCAACATCTGAGCATTGGCACTTTTGAGCACCTGTGCTACGTAAAGGGGGGATATACGGTAGGCTTCAAGACGTTGTGGATCTAAGATAACACGCATCTCCCGTGGCCTTCCACCTACTATGAACACGTCGGCCACGTTGCTAACCTTTTTAATCTCGTTCTCTAGGGTAGCAGCCACTCTCCTGAGACTGTACCAGTCGTAGTTTTTGCCCCATAGGGTAAGGGTGAGGATGGGAACGTCGTCTATAGACTTAGGCTTGACGAGGGGAGGTAGTATCACACCAGGTGGAGCAAGGTCCAAGGCAGACATCATTTTGGTGTTGAGATCCACCAGCGCTTTTACAGGATCCGTGCCTACATAGAAGCGAGCCGTTACTATGGCCTGCCCTTCCATGGAGGCGGAGTATATGTACTCTATGTCCTTAAGTTCCCAAAGTTTTTTCTCCAGCGGGAAGACTACCCTCTTTTCTATCTCCTCAGGGGTGGCACCGGGATAGGATATCATTATGTCTATCATAGGTACTACTATCTGAGGTTCTTCTTCCTTAGGTGTGGTAACTATGGCAAACAGTCCGAGAGCAAGAGAAACGATTACCAGTATGGGGGTCAACTTGGAGTCTATAAAGTAGTTGGCCAGCCTTCCCGCAATACCGTACATGTTCATCCTCCTAGCTTGCAGCCTTCACAAGCTTTCTCTATGCCTTCTACCACCACTCTTTCACCCTGTTGGAGACCCGATAGTACCTCCACTTTGTCTCCTCTCCTCTCACCTAATCTCACAAACCTAAGCTGTAGAGTTCCGTCAGGTTTTACAACCCATACACCTGTAAAGTCACCCTTCGTGTATATGGCCTTCTGAGGCACTAAGATGACGTTGGCCTTTTCAGGAATGAGTACCTTGGCATACATGCCACTCCTGAGACCTTCTTGGTAGGGTATGTCTAGCTTTACCTTAAAACTTCTCGTGATGGGATCCAGGGCTGACGAAAGCTCCACCACCTTACCCTCCAGCTCCTTACCTAGTGCTTCCACATAAACCTTCAGGGTCTGTCCCACCTTAATATTACCCACGTACTTCTCAGGAAGGAATACCTCCACCTGATAGGGGGCCTTTTCCAAAGTCAAGAGGGGTTGTCCCGGAGCAGCAATATCTCCCACATCTACCCTCTTGTTGCTGACACATCCCGAAAAGGGAGCACGGAGATCTGTATAACTGAAGTTGGAAGCTACACTTTGCTTTTGGAAGCGTAGAGCTTCTATACCGGCCAGAGCTTGCTGTACCTGTGCTTTGGCAGAATCGTACTGCGCCTTTACTTGGTCAAACTCCTGCTGAGTTACAGCCCCTTCCTGTAGGAGCTTTTGATAGCGTTCGTAGGTCCTTTGGGCAAGATCTAACTGAGCCTGTGCTGCTTTGTAAGCCTGTTTTGCCTGTTCTATCTGCCTATCTAATGCCTGTACTTGAGAAGCAACATCGGAGGCATCTATCTTTACCAGCAGTGTACCTGCCTTCACACAGTCCCCTTCCTTCACGTTGACAGCCAGTACCCTACCCATAACACGGCTGGATATTTCCGCGGTGGTACTGGCCACTACGTTACCTGTGTAAGAGGCATAGCTAATGTCAGAGATCTGAACTGTTTCTGTCTTCAGTCCCGTTACCACCTTCTGCTCTTTTTTGACCTCTTGGGAAGACAGTCGGTGTGAGAACACACCGGCAAGCCACAGAATGGTGAGAAGCATAACCAGTGCAAAACCGAGCCATTTCCACATCTTCATGGTAAAACCTCCCCTAAAACACCTGCGGTGTGAAGTAGTCTAACGTAAGCTTTGTTACACTCACCGGTAGCTTTCACCAGATCAAAGCGAGCCTTGTCCAGCTCTGTCTGGGCATCCAGAAGATCCACCATACGGGCAAGACCATTTCTGTAGCGTGTTTCCATCACCCTAACTACCTCCTCACTGGCTTTAACCCTGTCCTGAGCGGACGTGTAAGCGTTAAGGGCGTTTACGTAGTCTGCATAGTTTTTATCCAGATCAAACAGCACCTTCTCCTGCATCAGCTTGAGTTTTTCCCTTAAGGATCTCTCTCTCTCTAACTGAGATTGAGCCTTGTGAAAGGTAGTCAGGCCTGTATCAAAGGTCCAGCTTAGTCCCACACCTATCAGGTATCCAGATCCACCGCTACCAAAAGGTCTGTCCTTAGAGCTGAGGATATAGCTGCCAAAGGCATAAATCTGCGGAAGGTTGTCGGAAAGAACATAGTAATACATGGATCTCATCATGTTTATCCTCTCTTCCAAAGCTTTTAAATCCTTCCTGCGTACAAGGGCCTCCTTTTTGAGATCCTCTATCTGTACTGTAGGACATCCTTCTACACCCTTGACATCAAACTCACCTAAGGGCTTACCTACCACCAGCTCTATACCCTTTTTAGCCACCTTGTAGGCATTTTTCGCTTCCTCCTCCTTTTGAAGGGCGGAGGAAAGGTACACCTGTGCCCTCAGCACATCGGAGAAGAGTGCAACACCAACCTGGTTCATCTGTTTGGCCAATCTCACATGTTCTTTCGCGTCCTTCACCGCTTGCTGAGCCACCTTTATGGACTCCTTAGCAACAGAGGCATCTATGTAAGCTTCGTAGGTTTTTAGAACTACGTCCTGACGCAGGCGTTCGCTTTCCAACAGACTGGCCTTATAGTTTTTCTCTGCCAGGCTTACACCTGCTTGCACCTTACCCCCCAACCATATAGGTATTTCCAAGGTGAACTTGGTTTCAAAGTTACTGGTGGTGGGTGGGTTGTTGATGTTAGCCAGATCCTGAGGACCTAAGCGCTCCTGCTGTAATCTCATCATGAAGGCGTATACAGGAAGATCGGTGCGCGTGTAGGTTTCCTCCAGTTTCAGGCGTGGAAAATAAGCTCCTCTGGCTGCCCGTAGCTCCAGTCGCGAAGCTTCCACTTCCCTCTGAGAAGCCCGTATTTCTCTGTTGTTTTGTAGAGCCATCTCTACCAGGTCCTTTGCCGTATACTCTGTAGCCCACGTACTGCTCACCACCAGCAAAAGAGACAGAACTCTCTTCATGGCACCCCTCTATAAGAATATTATTATATCCTTAATCCACATCTCCCGCTTCATCAGTATAAACTTAAATACTATGCGACGTATATTGGTTCTTCTCTCGGGAGGAATGGACAGCGCGGTGCTACTATGGTTGGCCAAAAGGGAGTTTGAAGAGGTGTATGCCATATCTTTTGACTACGGCCAAAGGCACAGTGTGGAGCTTAAGTATGCCAAAATACTTGCCCAGTTGGCGGGTGTAAAAGAGCATATACTGGTGGAGGTACCTTCCTATCGTTACATAAAAGGTTCAGCTCTTATTGATACAAGGGTGGAAGTGCCTACCGGAGAGTATCCTACCCATGCACCACCTATTACCACAGTACCTATGAGGAACTTGGTCTTCTTGGCTATAGCCTCCTCCTTTGCGGACGCTCTTGAGATAGATCACGTAGGTATAGGTGTTCACGCCTTAGACACACCTTATCCTGACTGTAGACCTGAGTTCATAACGGCGGCAGAAGCTGCCATCAACGCAGCTTCTGTTCAAACGGCCACCAAAAAGACGAGGGTTCACGTGTTTGCCCCCTTCTTAGGTATGACCAAAAGACAGATAGCCCTTCTAGGTAAAGAGTTGGGTGTCCCCTTTGAGAAAACCTACTCCTGTTACAGAGGAACCGAACCTCCCTGTGGTGAGTGCCCCACCTGTATACAGAGGGAGGAAGCTCTGAGAGACCTATGAGGGAGATAGATCTCAAACACTTAGAGTGGGATAAACTTCTCGGTATTCTGAAAGAGTATCTGACATCCAAAGTATCGGAGAAGTATCTCAGTAACGTAGAACCTATCAGGGACGAAGTTAAGCTCAGGGAGGAGATAGCTCTTGTAGAGGAGTTTATGCAGATAGCGGACAAGGTACCTCTCTACCCTTTCGAAGATGTAGAAGAGAGTATCAAGAAGGCTAGCATCAAGGACGCTGTGCTAAGCTTAGAGGAGATTCTGGCTATCCTTAAGGTGATAAAGTTGGTAAAAGAGGTAAGACGCCATATAGGCACTCATCTTCAGCAGTTTAAACATCTTCAGAATCTCCTTAAGGGCCTTCACACTTTCTCTCAACTGGAGAGTGTGATAGATTCCAACATAGATCAGAGAGGTTTTGTAAAAGACTCTGCCAGCCACGAACTGGCCACCGTTCGCCAGAAGATAAGAGCTGTGGAGAAGGAGATTATGAACCGCCTTGAGAATCTTCTTGCCAGACAAGATGCTTCTAAAATTTTTACCGATAAGATAATAACCATAAGGAACGGCAGATATGTCCTTCCCGTAAGAACCACAGAACTTAAGAAGATAATGGGTATAGTACACGGAAGTTCCGCCTCAGGTTATACCACTTACGTGGAGCCTTACAGCATTGTGGATCTTAACAACCAGCTGGTAGTTTTAAAGGACGAAGAACAGGAGGAGGTAAAAAGGGTCCTGAGAAGGATAACTTCCTATATAGGAGAGCAGGCCCACAGGCTGTTAGAAGCCTTCTGGACTCTCATGAAGGTAGACTATCTGAAGGCTGTGTATTTATTTTCCACCAAAGTGGGGGCTAAGTTTCCCAGACTGGGAAGCAAGGTAAGACTGGTGGGCGCAAGACACCCTATCTTAGCCTTCATTAAGGAGAAGGTATTTCCGGTAGATATAGTGTTGGAAGAAAGGAGAGGTCTTCTGCTGACAGGCCCCAACACAGGTGGAAAGACAGTGGCATTGAAAACGCTGGGGCTATGTGCTCTCATGTTCCAGTGTGCCTTACCAATACCCATAGAGGAGGGTGAACTTCCCATCTTTGAAAACATCTTCACCGATATAGGTGACGAACAGAGCATAGAACAGAACCTCTCCACCTTCTCAAGTCATATGGTTAACATAGCCCAGTTCTTACCGAAGGTTAACGAAAGAACCCTCGTGCTTTTGGATGAACTAGGTGCCGGTACTGATCCTGTGGAGGGGTCCGCCATAGGTATAGGTCTTTTGGAGTACTTAAAAAGTAGGAAAGCTTATGTTTTTGCCAACACCCACCACACACCTATAAAGGTTTACGCGTTGAGTTCCGATTACTACAGACCTGCCACTGTGGCCTTTGACAAAGATAGTCTTATGCCCCTGTACAGCATCCTCTACGATGCGGTAGGTGGAAGTATGGCCATGGAGATAGCTCTAAGGTGTGGCATACCTCAGGAGGTTATAGACAGAGCCAAGCAGAACCTACCGGAAGGTTTTGAAAGCTACATGCAAGCTAGGGAAAATTTGGAAGAGTATGTAAGGGAGTACGAAAAACGCCTCAAAGAACTTGAGGATACCAAGATGGAACTGGAGCGTCTTAGAGCTCAACAGGAGGTTCTTCTGAGTCAGTTGGAAAGAGAGAAGGAAGAGATACAGAGAAAGGCCATGCAGGAAGCTATGGAGTACCTCAAAAAGCTGGAGGCAGAGTATCGGGAACTGATAAAGACTGCAAAGGAAAGACAGCGGGTGAGGGAGTTTCTGAAGGAGAAATCGGAAGAACTCCGACAGAAGGTAAAGGAGGATAGCTTTAAGGTAGGTGACTGGGTGGAGTTCATGGGATCCGTGGGTAGAGTTATAGAGGTGAAGGGAGATCGCCTACAGGTGGTCATCAACGGGATAAAGGCGTGGGTGAGAGCATCTGATGTGAGGAGAGGTGAACCACCACCTCCCTCTCAAGAGTCGGTGATCTTTCACGTAAAGAGGGATCTAGGAGAGATAAATCTCACTGGCCTCACTGTGGAGGAAGCCTTATACCGATTGGAGATGTTTCTTCAAGAGGCAAAAAGGTCCGGTGTAAAGGTGGTGAAGGTTATCCACGGTACGGGTCAGCTCAAGAAAACGGTACAGGAACTTTTAGCTTCATCTTCTTTGGTGGTTTTTCATAGAGAAGGATACCCCCGCGAGGGGGGTGGAGGAGTTTCCATAGTGTATTTGGAGAAGGGTTAGCAGGTTCCAGGAGAACCAGAGCAGTCCTTGCAGAGTCTTACACCGTGCACACCCAGTAATAGCTCCAGTGCCTTCTCCTCAAAGAAGGGAGAGATGTTACCGCTTTTGACCTTCCACAGGAAGTACTTCTCAAAGGCGGACTTGAACCAGTGCATCCAAACAGCCTTTTTGTGCTTGACCGTTGCTCTGGGTGGTAAGACAGGGTGTGCGAAGAAGCCTGCTGCGTCGCCTCCCATATCTGCTATACATACGGCGGAAAGTTCGGGCGCGTATCTATCGGCGGAGTTCTTTATATCGTTCACAATGTTCTTGGCCACCGCAAGGGCCATCTGTTCTATCATCATACCTGTTTTTGGAGCTCCCGTCGGTATTGGTGTCTGTTCTACAGGAGGTATGGCGGTAACTACACCTACTCCGTATATGTTCTTGTAGGTGGGGTTCTGGAAGCATCTGTTGACAATCACCATCTTGTTGGCGGGATTCGCCACTTTATCTCCTGCAGAGGCCACCACCTCAGGTCCCATGAACCTGGGCATGAGCATAGAGAGCTTGCAGGGAACCTCATACTGTTTACCTTCCAGATCTTCGTATATTACCTTGTCGGGCTCCACCTTGGTTATCTTTACGTTGGCTATCCAGTTTATGCTTCTCTCAGCAAAGAGATCTTCCATCAACCTACGGGAGGGCCCAACACCACCGAGACCTAAGTGTCCTACGTAAGGTTCAGAGGTTATGTAAGTTATACGTACCCTATGGCGCAGACCCCTCTTCTTCAGTTCATGATGGAGCATGAAGGCAAACTCGTAGGCCGGGCCGAAACAGCTCACACCTGGTATAGCACCCACCACCACGGGACCAGGATCTGCGTAAAACTCCTCCAGTTTTTTCTGGAGTTCTAGGGCGTGTTCCGCAGTACATACAGAAGTGGAGTACTGCTCTTGCCCTTCTGCACCAAACACCAGCTTAGGACCAGTTGCTATAACCAGATAATCGTACTCTATCTCCTTTCCTGACGTTGTCCTTATCTTGTTGTTATCTGGATCTATTGACTCTCCGTTCTCGGGAACATAATCTATGTTGAACTTGGGAAGAAGGTTGGCCAGAGGTATGGTGATGTCTTCAAACTTTCTCCAACCTAAAGCCAGGTGAGGATAAGCAGGCGTAAATCCAAAGTAAGGCCTGCCTGACACTATGGTTATCTTTAAGCTGGAATCCATACGGCGGAGGTTGTAAGCGGTGGCTATCCCACCTATTCCACCACCCAGTATGACCACGTGTTTACTCATAGCGCACCTCCTTGTGATATACTACAGAGTTTATAAGTTTATAAATTATACTTCAGCCTCAGAAAGATATATAATATCTCCTATGGCGGGACACAGTCACTGGGCCCAGATAAAACACAAGAAGGCTAAAGTGGATGCTCAGAGAGGCAGGATATTTAACAAACTCATCAGAGAGATTACGGTGGCTGTAAGGGAAGGGGGGCCAAATCCCGAGACTAACCCGCGGCTACGCAGTGCCATCGAAAACGCCAAGAGGTTTAACATGCCATGGGAGACTATAGAGAGAGCCATAAAGAAGGGGTCAGGGGAACTGGGAGGCGAGAACTACGAGGAGGTCCTTTACGAAGGCTACGGGCCAGGTGGTGTAGCTCTGATGATTCTAACCACCACCGATAACAGAAACAGAACCACCGCAGAAATAAGGCACGTTCTCAGTAAGCACGGCGGAAACTTAGGTACATCCGGTTGTGTATCCTTTATGTTTGACAGGGTAGGGATTATAGAGGTTCCGAGAGAGTCCATATCTGAGGATGAACTCTACGAGAAGGCCATAGAAGCTGGTGCGGAAGATATACAGACGGGTGAGGCCTTTTACACCGTATACACCCGTCCCGAGGATCTTTACGCGGTTAAGGAGAGTCTGGAGAAAGCCTCTGTGCAGATACAGAGAGCTGAGGTGACCTACAGACCCAACACCACTGTTCCCATAGAGGATGCAGAAACTGCCCAGAAACTCTTCAAACTTCTCGAAGCCCTCGAAGAGCTGGATGACGTTAAGGAGGTTATAGCCAACTTTGACATTCCCGAACACATTATGCAGAAAGTACTATGAAAGAAGAAGTCAGGACGGATCTGGCTCCCTTACCTTTAGGTCCTTACTCTCAGGCGGTGAAGGCCGGGCCATTTCTCTTTCTGTCCGGGCAGTTAGGGATAGATCCCACCACCGGCAAACTACTGGAGGATTTCAGAGGGCAGGTGAGGCAGGCTCTCAAGAACGTGGAGAGTATACTCGTCTCCTGTGGGTACCAAAAGCAGGATGTTGTGCGGGTGGTGGTCTATCTAAGGGATTTATCCCTCTTTGGGGAGTTTAACGAGGTATACACCGAGTTTTTTAAAGAAGTGGATGTGAAGCCTGCGAGAACTACGGTGGGTGTTGAGCAGCTCCCCCTCAACGCCCTTGTAGAGATAGAGGTGACAGCTATCAAACTTTGAAGATGCTGGAAGATCTAAGCTATCCTCACGACGACACGGCGGAGAGGGCTATTCTGGGTGCTATGATAAAGGATCCAGAGAGTATACCCTTAGTGCTGGAAAGTTTGAGGGAGGAGGACTTTTACGTAGAAGATCACAGACTCCTCTTCTCCGTTCTTTCCAAAATTTGGGAGGAGAAAGGAAAAGACTGGGACGACATAGTGCTGAGAGAGTACCTAAGGAAGGCGGGTCTATTAGAGCGCTTGAGCATGGATCTGGTTTACCAGTTGGCAGAAGAAGCAGCAGAGGGAGCCCTTTTAGAAGAAGCTGTCAGAATAGTAAAGGAGAAATCGGGTTTGCGACAGCTTTTAGAACTATCCCTTAACACCATAAAGGAGATAAAGGAAGAGCCTGACTTTGCCAGGATAGTAGAGGCCATAACCCAGCGCGTTTACGAAATATCGGAAAAGCACACCACCACTCAGTACTTTCATATCAAGGATGTGGTAAGGGAAGTGCTGGAGATAATAAACAGGCGTAAGAGGGAGGACAGAATAATAACCGGACTACCTACAGGCTTTATGGAACTGGACCTTATGACCACAGGTTTCCATCCCTCCGATCTGGTGATAGTGGCGGCGCGTCCGGGAATGGGCAAAAGCAGCTTTATGCTTTCCATAGCCCTTCATATAGCTGTGGAGGAGAGAGTTCCTGTGGTCATATACTCCTTAGAGATGACAAAAGAGCAGTTGGTACTGAGACTCCTCTCAATGACCTCGGGCGTTCCTCTTCAGAACCTTAGAAAAGGTTTTGTGGGAGAGGAAGAGGATAGAAAGCTCATGGCTGCCGCATTAGAGTTGGCAAAGGCAGACATCATCATAGATGACACGCCTAACCTCTCCACGGTGGACCTGCGTATAAGAAGTAGAAAGCTTAAAAAAGAGAGGAACGTGGGGGCCGTTTTCGTAGACTACCTTCAGCTTCTGAGACCTCCCCATAGGAGAAGTTCCCGTCAGGAGGAGGTAGCAGAGATATCCAGGAACCTGAAGGCCTTAGCTAAGGAGTTAGAGCTTCCCGTTATAGCTCTCGCACAGCTTTCAAGACAGGTAGAACATAGATCCGACAAAAGACCTCAGCTGGCCGACCTAAGAGAGTCTGGCCAGATAGAACAGGATGCTGATCTTATCCTCTTCATACATAGACCTGAGTACTATAAGAAAAACCCATCTCCCGAAGAGCAAGGTATAGCAGAGATAATAGTGGCCAAGCAGCGACAAGGTCCTACAGGTATAGTGAAGGTAGCTTTTATAAAGGACACCACCGCTTTCAAACCTATAGCTTCGGGCATTCCCACCTCTGTGGAACCTTACCAACCGGAGGAGGAGTTTTCGGAAGAAGATTACGATCTGGATTTTTGAGTAAAATAGTTTTGGTAAAATGAGGGGTTTTTACGCCAATCTCATACTACTGCTGGTCATAGTACTGTCTTGTCTCGCCATTCTCTATTACAGACCTCCCAACTTGGGTCTTGACCTGAAGGGCGGTGTTTCCATGGTGTTGGAACCAGACTTGGCCTATGCTCTACGACAGGAGTACGAACGGTACTCCTCTGAAGTGTACGCACAGCTAAGAGATAAGGGTATTCAGGTGTTGGATGTGATTCCGTCCGAAAAGGGTCTAAAGGTGGAACTCCTACAACCTCAGGACTCCCAAAAAGTGGGGCAACTCATAAAGGAAAAGTTCCCCTCTTTTGAGACTTTTACCGAGGAAAGAGGAGGTTTGTACCTGAAACTGAAGGAGGAGGAAATAAAAAAACTACAGCTCGGCATACTGGAACAAACGCTTGACGTCATCAGAAAGAGGATAGATGAACTGGGGGTTGTTCAGCCAGTGATAACACGCCTTGGAGAAAACAGGATATTGGTAGAACTTCCCGGAGTCACCGACATAGAGAGGGCCAAGAAGGTAATAGGCAGAACAGCTCTTTTGGAACTAAAACTGGTGGTGGACACAGGACCCAAGGAGAAACTGATCACAGAACTCACCAAAGATACGGAGCTATTACCTTCCTTAAAGGGTGACGAGTGGTTCCTCTTAGAGAGAAAGCCTGTTATAACAGGAGCTGACCTGAAGACCGCTTACACCAGCACCGACGATATGGGAAGCCCCGCTGTCACCTTTGAGCTCACCGACAGGGGTTCTAAGGTTTTCGCGGAAGCCACCGAGAAAAACATAGGGCGTAGACTGGCCATAGTGCTGGATGGTAAGGTGGTATCGGCCCCCGTCATACGTAGCAGGATATCGGACAGGGGGCAGATATCGGGAGGTTTTACCTTAGAGGAGGCCCAAAACCTGGCCATAGTGCTCAGAGCAGGTGCTCTTCCCACCAACGTTCTCTTTCTCCAAGAAACAGTAGTAGGTCCTTATCTGGGAAAGGATGCTGTGGAACAGGGTTTCAAGTCAGGTATAGTAGGCTTTCTGTTGCTGGTACTCCTTCTGGTAGGGCGTTATAAGACGGCAGGTGTGACCGCCAACCTCTCCATACTTCTCAATACTCTCATGCTCTTTGCTCTTATGAGTCTTTTAGGTGCCACTCTTACATTGCCGGGTATAGCTGGAATAGTGCTCAACATGGGTATAGCGGTGGACTCCAACGTACTTATCTTTGAGAGGGTACGTGAAGAACTCAGGTTAGGTAATAGTGTGAGAAAGGCTATAGAGCTGGGCTACAGGAGGACCTGGAACACCGTGTGGGACACCCACGTGACCCTACTGGTGGCTTCCCTGATACTGTTCCAGTTCGGCAGCGGCCCTGTGAAGGGTTTTGCCACCACCCTCACCGTAGGAACCATAGCTTCTTTTGTGTCCAACGTTTACTTTGCCAAGTACTTCTTGGAAGTCCTCTACAAACTTAAACTCTTCAAGATATAATGTACCTTGTCTTTGTCTCTATCTCTTCTTCTCTCGTCCTGTCTGAACTCTAAACTTCCACCGGCGTGTCGTACACTGATATGCTCTACCCGAAAGCCGAGACCCTCAAGACTGTTCACCAATCTCCCCAATTCCAATTCTCTTATATGTAATGGGTTATTACTCCCAAAATCTGCCCTCACGCTTATAGTATCCCTAACAAATCTTATCTTCAGATCTACATCCTCCATTCTCACGTTGATGGTTTTCACCATCTTTGATTCTTGGAGGGGCAAAGATGGGGAGGTAGCTTCCTTAACGTTCTCCGTAATCTCTGATCCATCCTTGGGAAGAGAGAGGAATGCGTTTACCTCAGAAGATGGGGGATATCTTTTAGAATCTTGGAGAACAAAGGTCTCTTGGTGATTTGCCTCTGAGAGTGGAGGGGAAGGTGTTATTGGATGGCGTCCCTTCTGGCTCAGGTAAGGAACTTCTTTGAGATCTTGGAAAGGGAAAACCACTTCTTGGTGGTTTGCCTTTGGTGATGGAGATAGAGATGTCACCCGATGCTTTCTCACATCCTCTTTTGACTCTTGGAGGGGTAAAGAAGGGGTGGCAGCTTCCTTGATGTTTTCCGTAATCTCTGACCCATCCTTGGGAAAAGAGAGGAATGCGTTTACCTCAGAAGATGGGGGATATCTTTTAGGATCTTGGAGAACAAAGGTCTCCTGGTGATTTGCCTCTGAGAGTGGAGGGGAAGGTGTTATTGGATGACGTCCCTTCTGGCTCAGGTAAGGAACTTCTTTGAGATCCTGGAAAGGAAAAACCACTTCTTGGCGGTTTGTCTTTGGTGATGGAGATAGAGATGTCACCCGATGCTCTTCCTCCTGAGGGTTTTGAAAAGGGAAGATCTCTAATGCCTTTGATAGAAAAGGTGAAGGAACCGATGGATCATGTTCCTCTTGGCTGGGAAGATAAGCCTCCTGAAGGGTTTGGAAGGGGAGAAGCTCTAAATAACTGACCTGATGGGGCGGCGGTAAAGGTAGATATGTTATCTTTTTCCGTGACTCTTCTTCAGGGATTTCTCTTTGAGAAAGAATACATTCCTCGAGAATCTGAAAGAAAGACTCTTCGTTAGTTAACTGAATCGTTTCTCTTTGCCCTCCCCA
Organism: Thermocrinis albus DSM 14484; assembly: GCF_000025605.1. Classification (NCBI taxonomy): domain Bacteria; kingdom Pseudomonadati; phylum Aquificota; class Aquificia; order Aquificales; family Aquificaceae; genus Thermocrinis; species Thermocrinis albus. The sequence goes on from NC_013894.1 coordinate 771,702, forward strand.
CAGGAGCATGTCTACGATCCTTATCATGGGTTTAAAATATAACACCGTATGTTGGCAAAGCGTATCATACCTTGTCTCGATGTGGATAAAGGTAGAGTGGTGAAGGGGGTCCGTTTTCAGAATTTGGTAGACGCAGGTGACCCTGTACAGATAGCTGCCGAGTATGAGAGACAGGGTGCCGATGAGTTGGTTTTTTTGGATATAACAGCCTCTGCCGAAAACAGGAAAACAATGATAGAGGTAGTGAGGGAGGTGGCTCAGACGGTTTTTATGCCTTTCACGGTGGGTGGTGGTGTGTCCACCCTGGAGGATATAAGACTTCTCCTCTCGGCGGGGGCCGATAAGGTGTCCATCAACACAGCGGCTGTGAAAAACCCTCAGCTGGTCTATGAGGCTGCCAGGAGATTCGGTTCTCAGTGTGTGGTGGTAGCCATAGATGCCAAGAGAAAGGGAAACAGCTGGGAGGTTTACATTCACGGGGGTAGAACCCCCACCGGTATAGATGCGGTGGAGTGGGCTAGGAGGGTGGAGGAGCTGGGAGCGGGTGAGATACTCCTTACCTCTATGGATACTGACGGTACAAAGAGAGGATACGATATAGAGCTGTGTAAAGCTGTGGCCAACGCGGTCAAGATACCCGTTATAGCATCCGGTGGCGCCGGTAGAATGGAACACTTCTACCAGGTCTTTTCTATGACCCACGTTAGTGCAGCCCTTGCCGCCTCTCTCTTTCATTTTGGTGAGGTTCTTATTCCGGATCTTAAGAGGTATCTGAAGGAAAGGGGAGTAACAGTGAGATACGACTATGAGGAAGCCTGAAACACCTCTTTTGGCAACGGATGCGGTAGTGAGGTTGTGGGAGAAGGATCATCTGAAGGGACTTGTTCTCATAGAGAGAAGGTATGAGCCGAAAGGCTTTGCTCTACCAGGTGGTTTCGTAGAGGTAGGTGAACGGGTGGAAGAGGCTTGTTTGCGAGAGGTGAAAGAGGAAACAGGCTTGGAGGGTTCTATAGTCAGGCTTTTGGGTGTTTACTCGGACCCTCATAGGGACCCGCGTTTCCATGTGGTGTCGGTGGTGTTTATTGTGGATGCTGAGGGTGAGCCAAAGGCGGGAGACGATGCTAAGGGTGTAAGTGTCTTCCCTCTGGAGAGTTTGCCTTTTGATAGGTTAGTCTTTGACCACAAGAAAATACTGTTGGACTTTCTGAGATCATGAACAGAGCTATAGTGATACCTGCCCGTATCGGATCCACCCGTCTTCCTAAAAAGCCTCTCGTACCTATCTTGGACAAACCTCTCATACGTTGGGTGGTGGAAGGTTGTTTAGCTACCGGAGAGATGGTGTTTCTCGCCACCGATAGTGAGGAAGTAGCCCGGTGTGTAGAGGACCTTCCCGTGGAGATAGTATTTACACCCTCTTCTTTACCTTCCGGTAGCGACCGTGTGGCTTGGGTAGTCAAAAACACCCATCTGGATCTAGTTATCAACTATCAGGGAGACGAGCCCTTCGTTTACAAGGAGGATGTACAGAGATTGTTCTCCGCCTTAGAAAGGTGGGAAGTGGCCACACTAGCCGTGACAGATCCACAAGCTCATCATGATCCATCTGCGGTGAAGGTAGTCGTATCCCAAGAAGGAGAAGCCCTTTACTTTTCAAGAAGTCCTATTCCCCATAGGTGGGATCCTTCTTCCTTTTATCCCCTCAAGCATGTAGGGGTATACGCCTACAGAAGGGACACCCTTCTAAAGTTCACTTCGTGGAAACAGACTACTCTGGAAAAACTGGAGTCCTTGGAGCAACTGCGCCTTCTTGAAAAGGGAGTAAAGATAGGAGTTTTAATAACCCAAAACTACTACCACGGTGTGGACACATGGGATGATGTTAAGCTGGTGGAGGAAAAACTGAAGGATCCTCTATAATTTTCTCCCCATGGAGGTCTTTGTACTGGATACCAGTGTCTTTACAAACCCGGACGTCTACTCCCAGTTTGAGAAGGATCAGTTGGGTGCCATAGAGGATTTCTTGAGTCTGGCACCCCACACGGGTGCTACTTTTTTCATGCCTACATCCATCTACGATGAACTCTGTAAGATGGTGGATCTGGGTCATCTAAAGCCACGTTTTGAGTTGGTGGTGAGAATAAGATCACCCAGAAGGTACAACCTAACTGTACCTGCGGAATTTCTGTACGAGTTCATAGAGGACGTGCGCTCTCGCATCAACAAAGGCCTAAGGATAGCAGAGGAGCACACACGGGAAGCAGGTAGGTTAACGGAGGAAGAGGTGGGAAAACTCATCAACCGCCTGAGGGAGAAGTACCGAGAAGCTCTCAGAACCGGCATCATAGACAGTAAGGAGGACGTAGATGTACTTCTTCTGGCTTACGAACTGGATGGCATACTGGTCACAGGGGACGAGGGCTTACGTAGGTGGGCAGACAGGGTGGGGATAAAGCTCATCGATCCCAAAAGTTTCAGGTACATCTTGGAAAATCTCGTCAAGCTACGCCCTTAATCAAAGACAGAACCTCCCCCCAACACGTGACCCAAAAACCCCGTCATGTTGAGATAGACTCTGTCAAACTCCAAAATCCAGTAAGATCCCTCCTGTTTTAAGCCCCTCTCTATTATCTGTACCTGACTGGAAGAATGTTGTATCTGTTCCATAAACAGTAAAGCGCTCTCTTTCTTCCTGAACCTGCACCTGAAAGTTCTGTAAACCCTCCCCTCCTCTTTGGACTGTCTTATAGCCTCAAAGATCCCCTCCAAAAAGGCGGAACCTAGTTCCTTTAGCAGGTCTTCCTCCAGCTGAAGTCCTTCCTCTTCCATAAAAAGAGCTAATCTCAGGAGCCGGTTGGTGTAGTAATCAGCAGGCAAACCCATCAGATTGAGAGAGGTGATCCTTATATCCTGCAGGTTGGCATAGCTGGTGATGTACTTGACACGTTTGTCCCTTTCCGAATCTTCCTTGAAAACAACACCCTCACGACCCTCTTCATTCAGCCTTCTGAGAAGAGCTTTTAACTCTCCGATTTTGGAAACATCGTAAAGACCATACCTTTCCACAGAGGGAAGCCGATACTTCTCTATGAGCTGTAACTTCTGCCTATAAGGTAAGAACCTCTGCTCTCCCTTTACCATAACGTCAAAGACGAAGAACCTTATATCCTCACGTATGTAGGGAGGACTTTCATCTACGTAAGGGTTCTCTGGACCTGCCACCTCTGCACACAGTACAAGGTGAGGGTTCTCCTTAAAGAAATCTGCATCTATAAATTCCTCTACCCTATCTGTGGTGAAGGGGCACACAAAACCGCCTCTCGTAACAGCCAACACTTGCCCTTCGTGATAGAAGATACGCACGTTGTATCCATCCACTTTCTCCTCTACAAAGAAGGGAGCATTGAACTGTTCTCTTAGACCCGAAGACAACTGAAATATCCTACCTATGTGTGGGTATCCCCAGATCACGCTCTCCTTGAAAAGAATGGTACCTCTCGGTATGTCTTTAAAGTCGTCGGTGAAACGCAAGTACTCAAGACCCCTGTAGTTTTCACCCTTCACTTTGTTTTTTCTGAGGGCTTCCTTTACCAGTTCAGGGCTCAGCACGGGTATAATTTTAATACCATGCTGGAACTTCTCACAGATAGGTTCAGTAAGGCTCTCGAAAGATTGAGAAACACCAGAAAACTAACGGAGAAACAGCTCAACGACATACTCCGTGACATAAGGATGGCTCTTCTGGAAGCGGACGTAGACTACGATGTGGTGAAAACTTTCCTCAAGAGGATACGCGAGAGGGCTCTCACAGAGGATCTAAAGAACAACCTCTCTCCTGCAGAGAGTGTGCTTCTCACCGTCTACGAAGAACTAGTTAAGATACTGGGAGAGACAAAGGAAGATCTCAAGAAGGGAACCGTCCTCTTTGTGGGACTCCAAGGAACAGGTAAGACCACCACTGTAGGAAAGCTGGCCTACTATCTGAAAGGTAAGGGGTTCAAGGTAGCCCTTACATCTACCGATGTGAGGAGACCGGCAGCTATACTCCAGCTCCAGCGCCTGGCGGAGCGTGTAGAGGTACCATATTATTCTGCGGAGGGAGAGGAGGACCCTGTAAAGATAGCGCAGATAGCTGTAAAAAGAGCAAAAGATGAAGGTGTAGATTACCTACTCCTTGATACCGCAGGGCGCCTTCATATAGACGAGGAACTTATGGAGGAACTCAGAAGGATAAAGGAGACTGTGAACCCTTCTGAGATCCTCTACGTAGCTGATGCCATGCAGGGTCAGGAGGCTCTAAGGGCTGCAAAAACCTTCCACGAGACGGTTGGTCTCACGGGGGTTGTTCTCACCAAAATGGACGGTGATGCGAGAGGTGGTGTTGCTCTGTCAGTACGGGAGGCACTGGGTGTTCCCATCAAGTTCATGGGTGTGGGTGAGAAGTTAGAGGACATAGAACCCTTCTATCCTGACAGGGTGGCTCAGAGGATACTGGGTCTTGGTGATATACAGAGTCTCGTGGAGAGAGCCCAGCAGGTGATTCCAGAAGACGAAGCCCAGGCTCTGGCCGTTAGGATCATGAAGGGAGAGTTTGATCTAGAGGACATGCTGAAACAGATAAGGTTTGTTCTCAATATGGGACCTTTGGACAAAATAATTGGTATGTTACCAGGTTTGGGTCAGTATGCCAAACATCTCAAGTTGGATGAGAAACTCCTCAAGAGAAAAGAGGCCATAATTCTCTCCATGACCAAGGAGGAACGCAAGAATCCTGCCATCATAAACCTCAGTAGGAAACAAAGAATCGCCAGAGGGAGTGGTACCACGGTGTCCGAAGTCAACAAACTCTTAAAGGAGTACGAAGAAGCCCGTAAGCTTATCAGAAAACTCAAGAACGCAAAGGGACCCCTCGGTATACCGCGCATTCCCTTTAAGTTTTAATGACCTTCTATCTCCCTCAAAGTCTGTCGGTAGGTCTCTGAGTTCTTCATCTGAAGGGCTCTCTTTATGAAGATGAGGGCTTCCTCCCTCCTACCTTGCTTGTACAGAACATAGGCGAGGTTGTTGAGAACATCCGGATCCTCTTTTACAGCTAAAGCTTCTCTATAAAACTTCTCCGCCACAGTGTAGTCTCCCTTTTTTGCGTACACGTTACCTAAATTAAAGAGAGCCAAGAAGTTTTTGGGATCTTTTTTCAGAGCTTTTTTATACTCTTTCTCTGCTAAATCTAAGCTTCCTTGTTTTTCATAAAGATAGCCTAGATCCAGATGTTCAGAAACACTCAAAGGATCCTCTAAAACCACTATCTTGGCACAGGATGTCACCAAAAGTAGCATTACCAAAAGCCTCATTCCAGCACACCTACTTGAAATGTTTCACTACCAAAGAAGTAGCCGTGTCCTAAATCTGCTCCTGCCTGTAGTGCTATCTCCAGCTTTTTTGTTGAATCTATCCTTTTGAAACATACCTTAGATCCAAAGCCTTTCAGAAAAGCAACGACCCTCTGTATCTCTTTACTACCCGCGTTGGTGTAAAACTCATCGTCCACAAAGACGTAATCAAAACTTCCCAATCTGAGTTCTTTAAGCTGGTATCCTACAGTGGTAAAGTCATCCAGTGCCACCTTAAGACCAAGTCCTTTTAAAAGGGACATGGTCTTACTAATCTGTACAAGGCTTAGGCTTATAGGTATGCATACTACGAGATTCACCCCGTAAATGGGCAGATCCTCTATGGATAAGCTGAAAGGCATGTTTATAAACAGAGGTTTATCGGGCTCTCTTCTACACACCGCGTTAAGAACGCTCTTTTCTGCGTTAGCTTTTGTCTCCTTACTGGGTATGTCTTCAAAGCTTATCTCCTCTTCCTTGCTCACCAGTCTGGAAAGAACACGGTAACCGTGTAACTCCCCCGTCTTGATATCCACTACGTGTTCTAAAATGGCGAAGATTTTTAATTTTTTAGACTCCATCCTTATACCTCTGAAGAATCCTCTCTATTATCTGGGTGGTGGAAACTGTATAGCTAAAGGGTATTCTCTCTACCGTTCCACCGTACGACAGCACTATATCTGCACCCACTATCTCCTCTAAGGGCCAGTCCTCTCCCTTTACAAGAACATCAGGTTTAATGGCTTTTATTAGGTTCAGTGGAGTGTCTTCCTCGAAGATGAGTACATAGTCAACGGGTTTAAGAGAGTCTACCAACTTTGCCCTCATGTCCTGGGGAACTATAGGCCTCCTATCGCCCTTTATCCTCCTCACAGATTCGTCTGAGTTAATACCTACCACCAGTATGTCACCCATGGCTTTCGCTTTAGCAAGATAGTCCGCGTGCCCTGCGTGTAGTATGTCGAAACATCCGTTGGTGAAAACTACCCTCTTGCCTTTTCTCTCCCTCTCTAAAATTCTCTGGAGTTCATCCAAACTAACTATCATATCTTCTCACCATCAAGGCTGTAGCGTATACCCTCTCGTACTCCCTTGCTCCTTTTTCCCACGAAAAATCTTTCTTCATACACCTCTTTATTATCTCAAACCAGGTAAGATCACCATCACACACTGACATGTCGTATATAGCTCGTGCCCTCAAAAGAGCGTATACCATCTCTTTGGGAGAGAAATCGTAAAACACAAAACCGTTGCCCGTTTGTGGATCTTCCACCACGTCCTTTACAGTGTCCCTAAGACCTCCCACGCCTCTCACTACCGGTACTGTGCCGTACCGCATCGCTATCATCTGTGACACTCCACATGGCTCAAAGAGGGAAGGCATGAGCAGGATATCGGCTCCTGCAAAAATTCTGTGGGCCAGTTCCTCACTGTAATCTATACGCACCCTGAAGTGATTGGGGTGTCTGCGCATAAGATCCAGCAAGTTGTTCTGGTAATACTCCTCTCCTGAACCCAACACTATGAAATCGAACCCTTCCTTTACCAACTCATCCGTCGCTTTTAAAAGGAGATCAAAACCTTTCTGAGCGGTGAGTCTTGACACCATACCCACCAGAGGTCTTGTCAGCGGGGTGTTCAACCCAAAGACATCCTTTATATCCTTCTTGTTGGCTCTCTTGCCTTTCCTGAAGTTTTTCTTACCGTAATGCCACTTTAGATAAGGATCCTCTTCAGGATTCCACACCTCGTAGTCTATACCGTTAAGGATACCCACAAAGTACTTTTTCTGTCTTATGACACCTTCCAGTCCAAAGGCATACTCTTTTAGTTCCTCCGCATGGGTGGGACTCACCGTTGTGAGAACATCACAGTACACTATCCCTGCCTTTAGGAAGTTCACCTTTCCGTAGAACTCTATTCCGTCAAAGGGTCTAAAAAACTCCCAGGGTATGTGGAGAGAGTTCAGGACATGGCTGTCAAATATACCTTGGTGCATAGCGTTATGTAGGGTGAGCACTGTGGGAACCCTCTCCAGCTCCTGATAGTACAGCTTTTTGTAAAGAGGCAACAGAGATGTGTGCCAGTCGTGTATGTGAAAAACATCAGATTCTATCTTCTGCTGTCTTACCACCTCCAGAGCTGCTAAACTTAAAAAACCAAATCTCAGGTGGTTGTCCTCGTAGCAACCTCGCGGATCCGCATAGACGTAGTCACGGTTATAATAAGGATCGTATCCTATAAAATAGTAGGTAACTCCGTCCTTAATGTCGGTGTAAAGATCAAATTTTTTGGGAGAGCCATCGAAGGTGATACTGAGGGATTCTTTAACCTTCTGAAGGGAGGCTTTTATCTTCTTGTAGAAAGGCATGATGATCCACACTTGGTTACCTAACTTCACAAGAGCTTTCGCTAAGGAATGCACCACATCTCCCAATCCCCCTGTTTTCACATAGGGTGCACTTTCTGATGATACCATCACAATGCGCATCCAGAAAGAATTATATTAAAGCTCGTAAATCATGTCCAGAAGCTCTTTAGCCTTATGAGGATCCAATTCTTTAAGCTTTTTGTAGATATTTCTGGCTTCTTCTATCTTTTTCAATCTAACGTATGCCACACCCAGCTTCATCATAAGATCCACATCGTTGGGTTTCTCCTGCAACTCCTTCAGCAGATCCTCCACGTACCTTTCCAGGAGGTTCTCACCCATCTTGCTGAACACACCTCTATAACCCTTCATGGCCTTGCACCGTAGAATCTGTAATTTAATCCCTCTATTCTGTTTAGGTTCTCCAGAACCAAGTCCTCCAGATAGGGATTATGGGACACCACCAACACGTCCAAGGAAAAGCCTCCTTTCTCAAGCAGTTTTCTGGCAGAGAACAGAAACTCTTTCAGAACATCGTCACCTTCCACCTCAAAGGGAGCTCCCAGAAAGTGGTGACTTATGCTTAGGTAACTGCCCGGTTTCACCTTTACCATGAGGCGTATAGGGTTGAGAACCTCTATCAGTTCTTCTCGGTTTAAAGAGTACTCAAGACCGAACATAAGCATAGCGTCAGTGATTATGTAGCGGGAGTTTAAAGAGACAAACTGTCGGAAACCGCTCTCCCTAAAGTCCAGCTTTAGGTTATCCTTGGTGGTTTCCACCCAGTGAGGATGTGGACTGTCAAGTAGCCACAGGAGCTTGTAAGGCATAAAGCCCCCCTCTTCCTCCTTTCCCCATACCATACACATCAGAACCATAGCTTTCCATCACCTTCTTATAGCTTGTATAACAAACTCTTATTACGCTTCCCCAGAAGAAGATTATATACTTATCCTAGGGAGGTGCTAATATGGACAGGAGAAGCTTTTTGAAAGGTGGTCTTTTGGTGACCACGGGTGGGCTCTTACTCTCACGCTCCGCCTTCTCCCAAGATATCCTGGAGATAGTGACGGGGACCACACAGGCTCTTAAGTCACCTCGGTACCCTCTGATAGTGCGTACGTCAAGACCCAGAAACTACGAAACTCCTGTGTACGTCTTTGAACAGTTCTACACGCCCAACGATGCCTTCTTCGTAAGGTGGCATCAACCAGGCTATGCGGAGAGGAAAGAGGATTTCAAGGACTATACACTGAAGATAAAGGGACCAGCTGCCAAAAAACAAGCTTCTTTAACCTTAGATGAGCTAAAGAAGAACTTTAGAACCTATGAACTCACCGCTCTGTGTCAGTGTTCCGGAAACAGGAGAGGGCTGTTTGTTCCGAGAGTTCCCGGTGTGGAGTGGCGTTACGGTGCCATGGGTAACGCGCGGTGGGTGGGTGTAAGACTCAAGGACCTTTTGGATTACGTAGGCGTAGACCCAAAAGCAAAGGGTATTGTAGTTTATTCCACTTATAACCCTCCCGTGGTGGAAGGTCAACCAAGGTTTGAAAAGCCCCTTCCTCTTTGGAAAGCTATGGACGAAAACGTACTTTTAGCTTTTCTCATGAACGGAGAGGAGATGCATCCAGAGAACGGTTATCCCCTTAGGTTGGTGGTCCCCGGTTGGACGGCCACTTACTGGATAAAGGCCATCACCGACATAGACGTAGTTTATGACTTTCCTCCCAACTTCTGGTACAACACCGCCTACAGGATCCCTAAAGGTAAGTTCCCACAGGTGGAGTCCTGGGATATGGACCCATCTGCACCCAACATGCCCATAACGGAGATTATGGTTAACTCGTTGGTGGTGAAGTTTGTCAACGAAAACACTAAGAAGACCCTATACCCTTACGAACTTGACAACACTCAAATTAAGGACATAAGAAACTTCGCAAAACCCGGAAATTACATAACAGTCATGGGAATAGCTTACGACGGTGGCTATGGTATAAAAACCGTGGAGGTGTCTGTAGACGGTGGCAGAACGTGGAGAGAGGCTCGCATAACTAAATCTGACGGTAGGTTCTCCTGGGTCCACTGGGAGCATACCTTCAAGGTGGAAAAGAGGGGTGTATACACCGTTATGGCCAAAGCCACCAACAGAGTGGGTCAGACCCAGACCTTTGAACTCATATGGAACCCCGCGGGATATCACCATAACGTGGTACAGAGCTTTAACCTTTACGTTTGAGGAGGTAGTGTCATGAAAAGATCCTTGATAATCCTATGCGCTCTTGTGGCAGGCTACGCTTCTGCCAAAACCCTTAAGGGTTCTCCTGAAGAGAGAAAGCTGGTAGAGCAGAACTGCGTTTTATGTCACAGCTTGGATTACATAGAGATGGTGGCTCCTTTGACACCTCAAGGATGGGAGGCAACCGTTAAGAAGATGGTGAACGTCTTTAAGGCGCCCGTCAGTCCCGAGGACCAGAAAAAGATACTAGAGTACCTCAACAAGTACTACACGGGTAGGTGACAAGATGGTTTAAAATCTCTTACTTATGAAGTTGATAGCTGCCAACTGGAAGATGAACAAAACACAACGGGAGGCGGAGGAGTACGTAAGTAAGTTCTTACCTTTGGTGAAAGATGTCACCAAAACAGAGATACTCCTCTGCCCTCCCTTCACATCTCTCTGTAAAGTCTCTCAAATGCTGGAAGGATCTAACGTAAAACTGGGTGCTCAGAACTGCCATTCCGAAAAAAAGGGAGCCTTTACGGGAGAGATATCTACCGTCATGCTCAAGGATCTAGGTGTGGAGTACGTAATAGTGGGGCATTCCGAAAGGCGTTGGATCTTTGGTGAGTCTGATGAAATTATCCACAAGAAAATCGTGGCCTGTTTGGAGGAGGGTCTCAGACCTATTCTCTGTGTAGGTGAAAGGTGGGAGGACAGAGAGGCAGGGATGACCTTTAAAGTTATAGAGACGCAGATAAAACTGGCTCTAAGCGGGTTGGATGCTTTTGTTTCTAAAATAGACATAGCTTACGAACCTGTCTGGGCTATCGGTACAGGTAACCCCGCTACACCGGAGGATGCCCAGCTGGTTCACAGATTCATAAAGGATCTGGTGGGACCTGTGAGAGTACTGTACGGTGGTAGCGTGAACACTTCCAACGCAGGTGATTTTCTGAGGATGCCGGACGTAGATGGTCTTTTGGTGGGTACAGCCAGTTTAGACCCCGAATCCTTTTTCCAGATCATACAGGCTTCTGAGAACCATCATCAACAGGAAGAAGGAGGGTAACAGGCCCCAAAGGGGGTTTACCCCTATCTCCTCTGCCGTTATCTTTATAAGGTTTAGAGAGAGCATGTGGAGAGCCAGAGAAAAGCCTCCATAAAGGGATCCCTCCACAAGACTCCTCCTCTTAAGGAGAGCTCTGGCCACTATCGTGACCATAAGCAAGGGCATAAGGGATAACTGAAGGCGCCTTAGTATCTCTGCCAGATAGGCATATCTGTTTATACCCAGTCTTTCCGCCATACCGTAAACGCTGATCAGTTCTGTGAAAGTTATGTGTTCCAGTTTGGAAGCCAAGGGCCTTATGTTACTCAAGGAAAGGAAACTTACTTCCATAGGTCCATAAAACTTACCTCCTTTCTCCAAGTCTTCGTAATAGGCATCAGGTATAAAAAGGCTGTTTCCCTTCCAGAAAGCCTTAGATGCCCTGAGGGTAGCCTCTATGCTACCTTCCTTTGTGTAGAGCAGGAACACGTCGTAAGCCGTTCCCTTAGATACGTCTGCTAAACCTATGTGAGAGTACACCACCTTTTCGCCATCCTTAAGGGCAAACCACTGATCCTTAATGAGGAGGGTGTCCTTTTTACCCTTTTTGTACTCTTTTTCTATAGTGTACAAACTCCTCTGAAAGGATGGGTATATCTGGAAAGACATGTAGATGTGTAATATACTCAGTACAAGGGAGAAGAAGATCACAGGCCTCACCAGGTGGATAGGAGGTACACCGAAGGACACAATGAGCCTGTCCAGTTGCCTCTGTATAAAGAAACGTATCAGCATAGTGAGGGCTATCCAGCTTACGATAGGTGATAGATACAAGAAGGCCACAGGTAGGGACAGAAGTATGTACTGAAAGAAAATCTCCAAGCTCTTCTGCCGGAAGACTAAAAGCGTTTCAAAGGTAAGATAAAGAACACCTGTTCCCAAAAGAACAGCACTGGAGAGACCAAAGGCTTTTATATACAAGCGTAGTATGTATCTCTGTAGCATTCAGTCTTCTTGAAGATACCAGACCCTGACCCCCACACTCACGTGAGAGTTCCTCTCCCACAGAGTCTCCACCGATAGGATTTTAACCTTGTTTAGTCTTATCCACTCGTTGACCTGATCCCTGATAAGGTCCTCCAGAGTCTGTTCTTTGAAGGGTACCATCTTTCTGTGAAAATCCTTAAAGGCTATCTTCTGACTCATCTCTTACGCTTTTTCACAGCAGGCATCTTTTCGGGTTGTATGGATATGGTCAGATCCTTGACCACCACACTGGAGAAAACAGGCTTCTTATCCTCTATATAAAACCCCTTTATAGTGGATCTTTCCAAAAACTGGGCCACCTTTTCGTCCACCAGGGTGCCTTGTAGAAAACCGAGGGTGAGGGTACTGGGATGTACGATGATGTTGGCTCTGTCCATGCCCTCCGCCAAGCGTTTCAGATCCTCATTGAGGGCTGACTGCACTTCCTGATGAGGCCTCTCACCGTAGTAAGCTATGTATATCCATTGAGGAGAGAGTTGACGTATCTTCTGTACCAACTGGGGATCGTTACCCTTAAGGTAGTAAGCCTGAAGACCGAGGGTTTTCAAGGAAGCCACTAAAGAGGCCGCCGTCAAAGCACACAGATCCGATTGGGCCATGTATACCACCGCTATCCTGTTGTATCCTCGTTCCTTCAGTTCTTTGGCTACCTGCACCACCGTATCTATACGCGGGTTTACCCTCTCCGGTACCAGATATGTGTTCTCCTGCTGTGCCAAAGTCATGTGTCCTGTTATCAGTAACGCTGTTAGAAATACCTTGATTTTTCTCATGTTATCTCCTCCTCTGAGTAAGAAACTACCACCCGCGCTGGCCTCAACACTCTCTCGTGTAGAAAGTACCCTTTCCTTACCACCCTGAGGATTGTGTAAGGGGGAAGGTCGGGATTAAACTCCTTCTCCACAGCTTCCGCCAACGTAGGATCAAATACAGAACCTTCCAGCTCCATAGGTTTTATACCGTATTTTTCAAGGACGTTCATAAGCTGGCGATAAACCATCTGTACACCCTGTCTTAAAACATCCACATCCTGCACCTGGGTTTCAAGAGCCCTCTCAAGATTATCTACCACCTCCAAAAGATCCAGCGCAAAGCGATCGTAACCATAGCGAACAAACTCCTCCATATCTTTGCGATAACGTTCTTTGAGGAGCTCATACTCACGCTGCAGATTCATATACCTTTCGTTGACAGCCCTCGCTATCTGTTCCAGTTTTCTCACTTTATCTTCCAACTCTTGGAGTCTATTCTCTTCCTCCTTTATTTCCCCCTGCAGTTCCTCTTGCTGTTTCTCCATCTTTTCTTCCATCATAGTTAATAATTTTAAGAGCTTTTGGATAGTATGTACTGATAATCTTCCCTCTCACGTATGACGCGCACGTATCCTCTGTCTACCAACACCTCGCATGCACGTGGCCTCACGTTATAGTGAGAGGACATGGCAAAGCCGTAAGCCCCCGCCGACAGTACCGCAAGATAATCGCCTCTACCTACTTCCTCCAGCTGTCGGTCTTTTGCTAAAAAGTCACCAGTTTCGCATATTGGTCCCACAACGTCGGTAACTATGCTAGGTCTTCCCCTTTTAACCACCGGTAGTATGTGGTGGTAAGCGTCGTATATGGCAGGCCTTATGAGGTCGTTCATACCTGCGTCTACGATAACAAAATGCTTCTCTCCTTTATCCTTCACAAACTGCACCTGGGTGATAAGAACACCTGCGTTGCCCACTAATGATCTGCCAGGTTCCAGAACTACAGTGGCCTTTACCTTCTGCAGGATAGGAGAGAGAGCCGAAGACAGTTCCATAGGTGTCAGAGCCCTGTCTTCAGGTTTGTACTTTATACCTAAACCTCCACCTATGTCTAAATACTGTAGCTCTATGCCCTGATCCTCCAAGGATCTGTAGAGGTCAACTACCTTACTCACCGCCTCTACGTAAGGGGATGTGTCCAGTATCTGGGAACCTATGTGACAGTGAACACCTACTACCTGTATGTTTTTCATACTTAGAGCGTACCTGTACTCCTCCTCCGCCCTGTCTATGTCTATACCGAACTTACTTTTCTTCATACCTGTGGCTATGTAGGGGTGTGTTTTGGGATCCACGTGAGGGTTTACCCTTATAGATATCCTGACCTTTTTACCCAACTGTTCACCTAACTGGTTGAGGATCTCCAACTCCATACGGGATTCTACGTTAAACATTAGAATATCGGCCTTTATGGCTTCTACCAACTCCTTCACCGTTTTACCTACACCTGCGTAAACTATACGCGACGGGTTAACACCTGCCATAAGGGCCACGTAAAGCTCACCACCGGAGACTATATCCGCACCCGCGCCTTCACCTGCCATGAGAGATACGATGTGAGGGTTAAAGTTGGCCTTTACGGCGTAGCAGATAAGAGCACCTGGAAAGGATTCTCTGTATTCCCTTAGCCTGTCTCTTATGTAGGAAGCGCTGTAAACGTAGAGGGGCGTGCCGTACTTTTCGGCCAGTTCCCTCAGAGAAACACCTTCTAAGAAAAGTTCGTCCTTCACATACTCCAAGTAAGGGTTGTATTCCTTCACCATAGCTCATTTATTATACAAGCAAGGTTGTGTTATCATTTAAGGCATGGAACCATTGATGGGCGTAGGAAAGGCAGGACTTAAAAGTAGTAACAAACCCGATATTCTGGTCGTGCTTCTACCCCAAAGCTGCAATGCTTCTTTCCTTTTCACCACCAACCATTTTAGATCCGGTAGCGTCATATATTCAGAAAAGGTTTTTAGAAAACGGGGGACTGTTAGGGCTCTTGTTATCAACAGTGGTAACGCCAACTGTGGTGTAGGTCCGGAGGCGGTACTCCATGCCGAGATGATGGCGGAAAAGGCGGCCGCCCTCTTGGATATAGATCCAGAGGAAGTGCTGGTCTTCTCCACAGGCGTTATAGGGAAACCACTGCCCATAGATAGAGTACTGCAGGCTATAGAGGATGCCTGTAAGCTATTGGAGCCTCTGGATCTCAAGAGAGCCAGCGAGGTCATATCCACCACCGACAGATATCCCAAGTACGACTTTGTTAAAGATGGAAAGTTGGAGGTTTACGGTTTCGCCAAAGGTGCCGGTATGATACATCCTCAGATGGGAACCATGTTAGCTTTCCTTTTTACCAACGCCCTGCTGGAGGAGGATGTCCTCCATGAGTTACACAGAGAGGTGTGCGATAGGACCTTTAATTCTATAACGGTGGATGGATGTACCAGTACCAATGACAGTTTTGGCCTTATAAGTTTGGGAGTGGTGCGCGAGGATCTACAAAAAGTAAGAAAAGCTGTGGAGGAGGTATCGCTCAGTTTGGCCACCAAGATAGTGGAGGATGGAGAGGGAGCCACCAAGGTTATAAAGGTGGTGGTGAAGAACGCTTCCATAGAACTGAAGGCCCGCATGCTGGCAGAGAAAGTGGCCACCAGTCTTTTGGTAAAGACAGCGGTACACGGCAGAGATCCCAACTGGGGAAGGATAGTGGCTGCGTTAGGCTCTACACCCTTCCCTATTGATCAGAACAGTATCAGGGTCTACATAGGTAACCATCTCCTTTACGACGGAAAGGTACACTCTAAAGCGGTGGAGGCTGCCAGAAAGTATATGGAGGAAAACAGTGTGATAGAGATCATAGTGGATCTTCGGGAAGGAAAAAGTTCGTGGACCTACTACACCTGTGATCTTTCCTGTGAGTATGTGAGGATAAACTCTGAGTACACCACTTAATTAATGCCGGAGGCGGGAGTCGAACCCGCACGCCCTTTCGGGCACTGCCCCCTCAAGACAGCGCGTCTGCCAATTCCGCCACTCCGGCTACCTATATAAATATTATACCACCCTCCCTTATAATATGAAAACTGCATGTGGGTTCTAGGAGAGCATGACGAACCTTACAGAAAGGTAAGAAACTCCGTTCTACACCTTGTAGGAAACACACCCCTCGTGAGGATAAGGAAGGTGGTACCTCAGGATCTTTCGCCTAAGGTGGAGATATATGCCAAACTGGAAGGCTTCAACCCCGGTGGTTCTGTTAAAGATAGACCTGCACTGTCCATGTTTCTGGACGCTATCAGGAGAGGTTTGATAAAGGAAGGAAAAGTGGTGATAGATGCCACTTCAGGCAACACGGGTATAGCCCTTGCTATGGTGGGAGCCGTTCTAGGTATACCTGTGGAGTTGGCCATGCCCGCCAACGTTAGCGAGGAGAGGAAGAAGATAATAAAGGCGTACGGAGCTAAACTTTATCTGACGGATCCTCTGGAAGGCACTGACGGTGCTATCCTTTTCGTGAGGGAAAAGGTGAGTAAGGAACCTGATAGATACGTTTATCTGGACCAGTACAACAATCCCGCCAACTGGAGAGCTCATTTTTACTCAACGGGTATAGAGATATGGCATCAGACGGGTGGTAGGGTAACGCATCTGGTAGCGGGTGTAGGTACAGGTGGAACCATCATGGGAACGGGTAGGAGGTTGCGTGTCTTTAACCCTTCTGTTCAGCTGATAGGTGTTCAGCCAGCCTATCCCTTTCACGGGATAGAGGGCCTCAAACATATGGAGAGTTCTATAAAACCTGGTATCTTTGACGAGACCCTCCTCGACAGAACTGTGTTCGTGGAGACAGAACACGCCTATGAGATGACACGTAGACTGGCCTTGGAAGAAGGCATTCTCGCCGGTCAGTCCAGTGGTGCTGCTCTTTGGGCCGCCTTACAGGTGGCTAAAGAGTTGGAAGAAGGTGTCATAGTGGTCATCTTTCCTGACAGTGGTGAAAAATACCTCACTACGGCTCCCTTCAATCAGCTGTGACTATACTCTTCTCCTTCTTCCTGGCCAGTTTACCCAGAAGGAGGGATATCTCGTAAAGGACAAGAAGCGGCACCGCCATAAGTACCTGCGTGGCCACATCGGGAGCTATGAGGGCTCCCACCACGAAAGCTATTACAATAAAGTATCTTCTGAACTTCTTAAGATGTTCCTCTGTTATTATGCCCGCTCTCTGAAGTAGGAAAAGTACTATGGGTAGCTGGAAGGCAACACCAAACCCAAGAATCATCTTAAGAAGGAAAGACATGTAAAGATCCACAGACAGGAAAGGTGTGGCCTGTAGTTGGGAGAAACCTATACCTATGAGGAACTTGAGAGCTACCGGAAGCACTAGGAAATAGGCAAAGGCTCCCCCCATTAACAGCAAGATAAAAGAGAAGAGACTGAGGGGAAGGACGAGCCTCTTCTCATCAGGGTACAGGGCTGGTTCTACAAACCGCCACATCTGGTAAAGGATTACGGGAGAGGCCAGTATAAGGCCTACCACCACGGATATTTTTATGAGGATAAACAGAGGCTCGGTGGGGGAAAGGGTTACAAGTTGCACCTGAGGGTAAGAACGGACTACCGGTTGCTTTAACAGCTCAAAAACTTGGGGAGCAAAGTAGAAAGCGACGCCTGTACCTACTAAGAAGGCCAGTATAGATTTAATCAGTCTTTGACGTAGTTCCCTCAGATGTTCCGTGAGGGGCATCTTGGGAAGTTCCTGTTGCATCTTCCTTCACCTCTTGGTTTGTTTCCTGCTCCTCTTGCATAATCTTCCTGTTTATTTCCTCCACGTAAAGCTGATATCTTAACTCATCCCACGTTTCCCTTATCTTTCTGAGAAGTTCACCCAGCTGTCCTGCAAGTTCTATGGTCTTTTCCGGACCCAACACCAACAGGGCCACGAGGAGGATAAGGAGCAGTTGAGGAATGTCCATGCTATTAATTATAGGTATATTCATGAATATGCAAGAAAGGTTGGTGGTGAGCATAACGGGTGCCAGTGGATCTATATACGGTATAAGGCTTACGGAGGTGCTTCTCCAGCTTGGTTTTGACGTTGATCTCATCATCTCCTCCTCAGGCCTTTTGGTGATAAAAGAGGAGCTTGGTCTCACGTGGGAAGATCTTCGCAAAAAGTTCCCTCAGGTAAGATGGGTGAAGGAAAAGGATCTGACTGATCCCGTAGCCAGCGGATCAAGGTTGATTCACTACAGGGGAGTGATTATAGCACCTTGCTCTATGAGTACTCTGGCCTGCATATCGGCAGGCATCAACAACAATCTGATACATAGGGTGTGTGAGGTGGCCCTGAAGGAGAGAGTCCCTCTGGTGCTTTTGGTGAGGGAGATGCCCTACTCCCTGATACATCTGGAAAACATGCTGAGAGTAGTAAAAGCCGGTGCCGTTGTCATGCCTGCAAGTCCCGGTTTTTATCACAAACCTAAGAGTATTGAAGATATGGTGGACTTTGTGGTAGGCAAGATACTGGACGCCCTGAGGATAGAACACCACCTATTCAGAAGATGGAGAGAACCTCAGGAATGAAGTTTCTCTTCTATAAGGGTTAAGAGTTTTTGAAAAGTCTCTTGCAGTTCTTCTGCCATCTTTACCACATCCTTCCGCTTTGTCCTTTTGGCTCTATCCACAAGGGGAAGGATATGTTTCTCCCACTGGAGTTTGTACTCAGCAAGATCGTTCTCCAGTTCCTCCTTTGTTAGATCTTCCACAGTGGCTGTGTACATGCGCAAAATCATCTTGCAGGAGATAAGAAGGTTCTCCACCTCCTTCTCTAAATCACCTCTGTCGGTTCCCGCCTTTGTAAAGTCCCCCATGAGGATATAATATACCTATTCCCCACACCTTATGACCTTCGCTTCTACCTCCACCACCCCATCCCTCAGCATGTCCAGTCTTTTGGCCGCTCCATAGGAAAGATCTAAAACTCGCCCCGGCCTCTGTGGTCCCCTGTCTATCACCTTTACGGTAACTTCCCTACCGTTCTTCAAATTCTTAACACGGAGAAGACTACCGAGAGGCAAATCTCTGCTGGCGGCGTACATTCCTTCCATGTCGTATCTTACACCATACGGTGTATCTCTACCATGGTAGGGGTCACCATACCAACTGGCAAGCCCCCTTATCACCTCAGGACAGATGGTTTTACCGTCAAAACCACAGCGCTCCAACTCTAGTCTTGCCCTAAAAGGTTCTTCACCGAGGAGATTTTTGAATCTACTCGGCACACATACTCCCTCCGTTCCATCTCTTCTGTAGGTAGCTATCGTTATAGATTTACCTGTATCTAGGCTTCGTATCCTCACCCTGCTACCGGAAGGTACCAGGTTGGTGTAAGCTCTATCTCCATCACAGTAATACCCTCTTGTCTCCACCACGTTGGGACAGCTGGCTGTAAGGTAGGATGTGGACAGAGGTGGTGCGCAGGCGGATATCAGCATGAGAAAGGTCAGTAACACCCCCAACAGCATACCATAGATTTTAAAGGCATGGAAAGGGTGTGGATCTTAGTGGTGCTCAGTTTTATGTTAGCATACTCTAAGGAAGACGGACGCGTTATCTTTGAAAATGCCTGCCTGAGGTGTCATACGGAGAACTCCAGCAAACCCCTTAGGTATCTCATGGAAAAGTACAAAGGAAAGGCTGAGGAGGTAAAGGCCCTTGCCAGGAGATGCCCTTGGGGTAAGGGACTCTCCGACATGGAGATAGATCTCGTCAGCAGGTGGCTCGCAGGTCAACGATAGGTTATCTTGGTCTTCTTCCATTCCATGAACCCTTTCCTCAACTTATAACCTTCTTCGGGATACAGACCGTAGAAAAGGTTCTGCACATGGTTGCCTTCCACGAAGAAGCTCCAGCGTTCTAGCAAGCTACCAACCAGCAAAGAAGCAAAAGTGACGGCGTAGAAAGCGTACTGGTTCTTCCCGCTTATCCATACATAGAGAAGTAAGAAGATAGGCACCACGAAGGTGAGAATGTAAGCTATGGGTATGGTTATAGGAAGCAGCTCTTTACCTTTCCTGTAATAAAACTCCTCGGTACAGTAATTGGTGGTGGTGGTACCCGTATCCAGGACACGTATGGGTCTGTTGTGGGGGAGGTTCAGAGCCTCGTTGAGGGTGGGTCTCTTTAGAAAGGCCTGGCGAATGTTGAAGGCCAATCTAAAGAAAAGTCCCAGAGTCACGAAAAGGAAGGTCAAAAACACGTAGGTTCCCACCCATCTAGGATCGTAATGATACGTCATGGCAAGAAAAGCAGAGCTTCCCAGCATGAGGTACATGTCCAGAAAGTAAAGAACTGTGAGAGATGTGTTCCACTCTAAAACGAACTTGTTGGAGGCGTATATCATGGCTGTGGAGAAAGCCCCCAACCAACCCAGTAGGAAGGTAAGTATTCCCACCGCATGGTAAAGAAAACCCGTTACATCGTAGTACCTCAAAGCAAGGAATATAAGGAGAGACAAACCGTAAGCACCGCTGAAGACAGCCTCACGAGATAGCCAGGACGTTCTGAACCTTCTTATGGCTTTCCAAGCCCTCAGTTTGTGTCCCAAGTGAAAACTGGCACCTACAGCACCGAGACCTATCAAAACTAAAGACAGCAAAGATGAGAAAACCACCATATGTTTGGGTAGTGCTGTGTTCTTTCCCCACAAGGTGAGGAACTCCATAAAGTAAGTGAAGGTGAAAAGGCCTATGGAGGTTCCGGCAGTTAGGAAGAACCATATCAGAGATAAGGGTGGATGCATGTCAGTCTCTTTTACCCAGACATCTCGGTGTCTGGGGCCGGGCTACTTGTAACGCGCCCTTTATGGGTGTCCAGAGACCCGGCAGGCGCCATTTGGACACCCTCCCGTTAACTTCAAAGTCCCACATGATGTCTCCTGACTACCTCCAAGAAGAGGGGGTTGTCAGCTCTAAGAAGGTGCTCATCTATATGGATCTTGGTTTCTGTCCTCGGTAGGTAGTGATTGGCAGGGTTTGTACCCATATCGGGGAACAACACGAAACCATTCCTCTCCTTTATCATTCTGTAGGCTTCACTGTTAGGATCCTCTATATCTCCAAAGAACCTGGCACGTGCCGGGCATGTGAGCACACAAGCAGGTTTCCTTTGCTCGGGGGGTAAGGACTCGTCGTATATTCTGTCTATACACAGGGTGCACTTCTTCATAACTTTGTCTGCTTCGTCAAACTCCCTACACCCGTAAGGACAGGACCACGAACACAACTTACAACCTATACAATCGTCGTAGTTGACCAGCACTATACCATCCTGTTCCCTTTTGTAACTAGCTCCTGTGGGACACACGGGAACACATGGGGCATCCTGACAGTGAAGGCAGGATTTAGGTAGGTGAAACACCTGAGTGTTGGGAAACTCTCCCATTTCGTAGGTCATTATCCTGTTGTACCAAACACCCTCCGGCTCTCTTCCGTAGGGATCAAAGTCGGACAGCGGACCGAAGGATGCTTGGGTGTTCCACTCCTTACAGTTGGTGGCACAAGCATGGCAACCAACACAGGTGTTTAAGTCTATCACCAAAGCAAACTGTGCCATCTTTACTCCTCCATCATGGTTTGTACCTTAAGACCTCCACCCACCTCTCCTTTATGTAGGGCAAGGGTTCCACCTTAAACTGGGGATAGGTTTCGGGTGTCTGGTCTTCCGCTTTGTAGACACGTACCTTGGTGTCGAACCAAGCCAAGTGTCCCGTTATAGGATCACCGTAGTAAATCTCCTTTCCTCCTATACGTATGCTGTGGGGAATAACGTGGTTGAGGAGAAAACCTTCGTGGCCCTCCTCTGCTTCAGGTTTGAGACCCCATGTACCCTGCATCTTACCTATGGCGTTCCAAGTCCATACAGAGTTTGGTTCTGTGGTTTCCGTCAAGAAAACCTGACACTTAACCTTTCCTATCCTGGACTCTACCCATACCCAGTCCAGATGCTTTATACCCAGTTTCTCTGCGGTCTTGGGATTCATGTAAAGGTAGTTACGGGTAGATATCTGCCTTAGCCATGCGTTCTGAGAATCCCAGGAGTGATACATCCACTGAGGTCTTTGGGTGA
Source organism: Thermocrinis albus DSM 14484 (assembly GCF_000025605.1). Classification (NCBI taxonomy): domain Bacteria; kingdom Pseudomonadati; phylum Aquificota; class Aquificia; order Aquificales; family Aquificaceae; genus Thermocrinis; species Thermocrinis albus. Next base: position 793,710 of record NC_013894.1, read on the forward strand.
AGGCGTAGAGAGGATACTGATCACCCGACACCTCCTCTTCGAAGGGAGGATACCAGAAGGGCAAGGGATCAAAGTACTTTACCAGCCTCTCTCTCAGTATAGGATCGTTGGGTGGTTGGTTCTTACCGTTCCATAGTCCCATACCTGCAAGACGGAAGGTCTGCAGTGTTTCCAGATAGAAGTTGAAGATTATAGGAGCCACTTTCTTGAGAAAACCCACACTCACTGCCCATTCCTGATAATCTTTGTTGGCGTGTCTATAAAAGCGCATGTTGAGAGGGAGACGGTAATAGAAGAACCCTTTGTTTTTGACGTACATCTCTAACTGGTTGGGGTTAGGCTCGCCTACGAAATGCTTGTCACCCTTTTTACCTCTCCAACCTGCCAGAGCACCTACACCCGGTCTCGGTTGCCAGTTGATGAGAAAATCTTTCCAGTCTTGGTACTTACGCGAGCCATCTGGATTCACAAAGCCAGGTAGTTTCAGTCTCCAACCTAACTCCACCATAACCTCCCCCCACGGTTTTACATCGTATCCCATCTGCTTAGGATCCACTATAGGCTGTCTTATGGCATCCACAGGTCCGTCCACGGCGGAGGGAGGTCTATCAAGAAGGGAGAGGGCAAACCACTGCTCCAGGTATGTGGCATCAGGAAGCACAAGGTCGGAGTAAGCTACCTGCTCGCTGTAGAAGGCGTCTATGGTTATTATCTTAGGTATAACGTAATTACCTGATGGGTCGGTAGCGGTGAGCGCCTCCAGTATATAAGGTATGTTTTGGGAAGAGTTCCAAGCCATGTTGGCCATATAGATCATAAGCACGTCTATTTCGTAAGGGTTCTTCTGGTAGGCTGCAGGTATAACGTTCTGTATGCAGCCGTGTGCGGCAAGGGGAAACCACCAACTGTAAGCCCAGTCTATCCTAAGGGGGTTTCCCTTTTCATCCACCAAAAGATCGTCGGGGTTTTGAGGATACCCAAGGTGGGGTCCTGGATAAACATCGCCGTACTTGATGTCATCCAGACTGTTTATTTTATAGGGCTTGGGAAGATCCTCTATGTGCTTAGGATAGGGGGGTTTGTTGAGGAATCCTCCGGGAACATCCACCACTCCCAACATCATCATGAGGAGAAAAACGGTTCTGGCGGTTTGGAATCCGTTGGAGTGGGACGCTACGCCCCTCATCATGTGGAAGGAAACAGGTCTGCCCACAAACTTAGTATGTTTTCTACCCCATACGTCGGTCCATTCGCAAGGTATCTCTATGGGATGATACAGAGCTATTGTTCCCATCTCCTTAGCTATCCTTTCTATATCCTTGGCAGGTATACCCGTTATCTTCTCCACTTTCTCAGGGCTGTAGTCTCTTACCAGTCTTTCTGCAAATATGTCAAAGGCCGGTCTTACCTTTAGACCTTCCGGCGTAACGAACTCTCCTATAAAAGCAGGATCTAAGTTCTCTGGAACAATTCTGTCTGCAGGTTTGAAGGTGCCAGATTTTCTGTCAAAGACCATAGGTTTTCCTTCAGCATTTCTGTAAAACAACCCATCTACAGAAGTACCTGGAGCACAGATTACCAGCCAAGGAGCGTTGGTGTACTCCTTAAGAAACTCCCAGTTAACGAGGTTGTACTTAAAAAGCACGTGCATTATACCCAAGAAAAAGGCACCGTCTGTACCGGGTTTTATGGGTACCCACTCGTCTGCCACAGCACCGTATCCCCACCTTACCGGGTTGACCACTACGAATTTGCCCCCCTTCCTCTTCATCTCTTGGATACCCAACTTGAAGGGATTGGAGGAGTGGTCCTCTGCTACACCTATCAGCATAAAGTACTTGGTGTTCTCAAAATCTGCCTCACCAAACTCCCAGAAGGAACCACCTATAGAGTAAAGGCCTGACGCTGCTATGTTTACCGAACAGAAACCTCCGTGTGCTGCCCAGTTGATGGTGCCCAGTTGACCTGCAAACCAGCTGTTGATGGCTTGCATCTGATCCCTTCCTGTGAAGAAAGCTATTCGGTGAGGTCCCTTTCTGCGAGCTTCTTCCAACCACTTGGTGGCTATCTCAAGAGCTTCCTCCCACTCTATTTCCTTAAACTGCCCGGAACCTCTTGGACCTACCCTCAGTAGAGGTTTTCTCAACCTGGCAGGACTGTACTCCTTCATTATGCCAGAGGACCCCTTGGCGCACAGAACGCCCCTGTTGGTAGGATGAAGATCGTTGCCCTTTATGTAGGTAACTTTTCCGTTTCTTACATAAACTTCTATGCCGCATCTACAAGCACACATGTAGCAGGTGCTGTAAGCTTTTCTGTCGTAAAAGCTTCCTCCTATGTCCATGGGAAACCTCCTGCAGATACTTAAGATAAATCCACAACTGGCACGGATACTTTTAAGTTTCTTATAGGATTATAACGCTATCTTATAGCAGGAATAAGAAATACTTATAGAAAAACTTGCGGGCTAAAACCCCGTATCTGTGATACGATTTAGATCATCAGGAGGTATATTGAGGAATGCCAAAATCTCTAAGATGTATCACCATATCCTTAAACGACCTTCCCAAAGAGTACAGGATTGTCCTCGGATATCTTACCTACCACTCGGGCAAGCTCTACAACCAGGCTCTCTACCTTCTCAAAAACAAACTCGCCAAGGTTAATATGTTTGACCTCTACAATAAGCTAAACTCCTCAATCCACCTCAAAGCCCTCCAGTCAAGAACAGCTCAGATAGTCTTAGATGAGCTTGTGAGAGCCTACAAAAACTGGTTTGAGTTTCAGATAAAACCTCCAAAATTCAAGTCAAAGAGAAATCCTCACAGAACCTTAACTTACGACAGGACAGGCTTTAAGGTGATAGGCACTAAAGTGAGGCTCAGTCTCTCTAAGGAGCTAAGAAGGTGGCTCAGAGAAAAGCACGATATACACGTCAAATACCTCTGGATAGAAACAGGGCTTGAACTGAGAGAGGAGCTCGTGAAGAATATTCAGATTGTTCCGAAAGGGACTGGATATGAGCTTCACATAATCTACGAGCATAAAATAGAAAACAGGGAGTATTCAGGAAACAAGGTAATGGTAATAGACCCAAACTCAGGAAACTTCATGGTGGTGGGGATAGAAGGGATAAAGACTCCTTACATAATAGACGGAAAAGGATTGAAAAGCCTGCTAAGGAAGTATTTAAAGAAGATAGCAAAGCTTCAGAGCTTAAAAGACAATCTCAAGAACAAGGGACTTCCCTACCACAGGGTGGAGGAGAGGATAAGCAAGCTCTGGGTGAAGATAAAGAGGCTTTTAAGATACTACGCTCATACGGTATCAAATCTGATACTTGAGCTTGCAATCAAGCACGGAGTGAAAGAAATCTACATAGGAGATGCGGTGAAGAATAAGAACAAAGAAAGCAAACTGAACTCGGTGGCGGACCAGATATGGAGCCTGCTTCCACACGGTAAAGTGAAAAAGTATCTGGAGTATAAAGCTCTGGAATACGGTATAAGTGTGGATTACATAGATGAGAGCTACACTTCAGGGGTAGACTCCACGCTCTTTTGTGGAGTTAGCAAAGAAAACTACACCCCTGAAGGAAGGATAAAGAGAGGACTTTTCAGAACCTCTCTTGGACTTTTGAATGCTGATGTTAATGCTGTGAGGAACTATCTTAAGAAGCTCGGAAAGTTTGACCTTGAAACCGCTTTGGGAAGACCTGTGAGGCTGAGGGTATTTTACAAGCTAAAGGGAAGTAGCTCCGCTATACCGCTGTATTGTGGTATGGGCAGGAGTAGGGGCGGTGTGAACCCGCCCGTGGTGGTAAGGAACGCGTTAAGCGTTCAAACCTACCACGAAGCTCCGCATCTTTGATGCGGGGTAGTTCACAGAAGTATCACATCCACCCTGTCGCCTTCTCTGAGAGTATTGACGCCTTCCGGGACTATCATGTAAGCGTTCATACCCACATAGGAGGTAAGCATATGGGACTGGGTTTTTGGCGAATAGTCACAGAGAAAAGTATCACCCTCCCACCATACACGGGCTCTCACAAACTCAAGTCTTTCTGAATCTTTGCGGGAGAAATCCCTAACGAGAGTAGCCTTTTGAATCTGGGGCACGTGGTTTCTTACACCCTGCAGTTTTAAAAGTGCAGGTTTTACCAACAGATCAAAGGCTATCATGGTGGACACGGGATTTCCGGGTAGACCAAAGAAGAGAGTCTTACCTTTCAAACCAAACAGGACGGGTTTTGCAGGTTTTATCCTTACCTTATGAAACTTTACATCCACTCCGTACTCCTCTACCAAAACCTTCACAAGATCCCTCTCACCTACCGAAACACCACCTGTAGTTATAAAAACATCATACTCTTCTATACTTTTCATGAGTTTTCCTAGCTTTACCGGTTCATCACCCACTATACCCAACAGGTGCGGTTCCCCTCCTGCCAAGATCACACCGGCCAGCAGGCCGTAGTTGTTAGAGGTCCTTATCTGAGACGGACTGGTTATCTCCTCTCCCAGATCCACCAGTTCATCACCTGTGGATAGAATCCCCACCCTCGGCCTTCTGTAGACCTCCACTTGAACCACGTTTATGGAAGCCAAGAGGGCTATCTCGTAATGTCTTAGGGTTGTCCCCTCTTCTAAGAGAATCTCCCCTCTCCTAAACTCTTCTCCCTTCCGTCTCACGTTAGCACCTGCAGGGACCCTTTTCTTTACCACTACATAGCCATCCTTCTCCTGCGTGTACTCTACAGGCACGACGGCGTCTGCACCCTCCGGGAGTGGAGCTCCTGTGAAGATCTTAACAGCTGTTTTTTTCTCCACCTTACAGGATGGCCATACACCTGCAGGCACCTCCCCCACCAGTTTAAGGAGTACAGGACTATCTTCTGAAGCACCCTCCGTATCCTCACTTATCACCGCGTAACCGTCCATGGCGGAGTTGTCAAAAGAGGGTCTGTCTTCGGGAGAAACCACTGAGGATGCAAGAACTCTTCCTACCGCATCCTTCAGAAAGACCCTTTCGGTACCCAGAGGTTGTGTGTTCTCCAGAAGGATACGGAGAGCTTCTTGATAGGATATCACGCTAAGACCTCCTCCAGCTCAGAAGCTTTCACCACCTCTTCCGGATGCGCTATCCTTCCCAAAACAGCGCTCGCAGCCACCACAGCAGGATTGGCCAGATAGGCTTCACTCTTAGGGTGTCCCATCCTGCCGGGGAAGTTTCTGTTGGAGGTGGATATGCATCTCTCTCCTTCGGCCAGTATACCCATGTGTCCACCCAAACACGGACCACATGTGGAAACAGATACTACGCATCCGGCCTCCATGAAGATATCTATCAAACCTTCCTTAAGAGCCTGCATGTAAACTTTCTTAGAAGCAGGTATCACTATACACCTGACGTAGGGGTGTACCTTCTTACCCTTCAGCACAGCGGCTGCTATCCTGAGATCCTCCAGTCTTCCATTAGTACAAGATCCTATAAAGGCTTGGTCTATGGTGATATGGGTGGACTCGGTGACAGGATGAACGTTGGAAGGTAAGAAGGGCCACGCCACCACAGGTTCTATCTTACCTGCATCCCACTCGTATATCTCCACGTAATGGGCATCTGGATCCGATGTGTACACCTCCCACTCTTTCTTCGCTCTCTGAGAAACGTACTCTATGGTTTTTTCGTCCGGTGCAATGATACCGTTTTTGGCACCTGCCTCCACCGCCATGTTGGTAATGGTGAAGCGCTGATCCATGGAAAGGGCTCTTATGGCCTCACCTTCAAACTCCATAGCTCTGTAAAGGGCACCATCCACACCTATCTGACCTATGGTGTAGAGGATGAAGTCCTTCCCCATTACCCATCGCTTAGGCTTTCCGTAAAATATGAACTTCATACTTTCCGGAACCTTTAACCAGGTTTCTCCTGTGGCGATAGCGTAGGCTATGTCGGTGGATCCCATCCCTGTGGAGAAGGCTCCTAAGGCACCGTAGGTGCATGTGTGGGAGTCAGCACCTACTACAAGATCCCCAGGCACCACAAGACCTTCCTCCGGAAGAAGGGCGTGCTCTATACCCTCACCTTCCTGGAAGAACCACTTAATGCCGTGTTTTTTCACAAACTCCCTCACTATCTTGGCCTGTTCTGCAGACTTTATGTCCTTGGCAGGTACAAAGTGAGACAGCACTAGAGCTATCCTTTCAGGATCAAAGACTCTATCTATGCCGTATTTTTCCAGCACCTTTATAGCTAAAGGTGCGGTTACATCGTTGGCCATCACCAGATCCACCTTGGCGGTGACCAACTCGCCTGGGTATACCTCTTTCTTGCCTGCATGTTTTGCAATTATCTTCTCCGTTATGGTCATACCCATCTTCAAACCTCCACAGTTTTTTCTTCTGTTTTGTGTTCTTCTTTCTTACATTGGTTTTTAACTTCTACATCGTACAATCTTAAGACCTCCACAAACTCCTCGCACGTTATGGTTTCTTTCTCTAAAAGTTTCTTCACCACAGCCCTAAGGGGTTCCCTGTGAGTCTCTATGATCCTCTTAGCTTCTTCGTAAGCTTCGGAAAGGAGACGTCTGACCTCTTCGTCTATCTCCTTGCGCAGTTCCTCACTTATATCTATGGAAGTGGTCATACCTCCTAGGAAAGGATTAGCCACGCGCCTTACGGCCACAGGTCCTAGTCTATCACTCATACCCCACATGGAGACCATTCTGTAAGCCAGCTCTGTGGCCCTCTGAAGGTCATTTTCTGCCCCTGTGGTAATACCTTCTTTGCCGTAAAAGACCTCCTCCGCTGCCCTTCCTCCCATGAGGATCATGAGTCTACCCATAAGGTCCTGCCTGTCATACATATGCTTGTCATCTATGGGAAGTTGTTGGGTTACACCTAAAGCCATCCCTCTTGGTATGATGGACACCTTATGAAGAGCATCAGATCCAGGCACCATAAGGCTCATGATGGCATGCCCTGCTTCGTGATAAGCTATCTTCTCCTTCTCCTTGGAAGATATTACCATACCCTTGCGTTCCAAGCCCATGGTCACCCTGTCTATAGCCTCTTCTATGTCCTCCATCTGTATGTACTCTTTACCTTTCCTGGCTGCCAGAAGTGCAGCTTCGTTAAGGAGGTTTTCCAGATCTGCACCGGTGAAACCAGGTGTAGCTCTAGCTACCACCTCCAGATCTACATCGGGTGCCAGCTTCTTGTTCCTGGCATGCACCTTGAGGATCTCGTATCTTCCTCTCACATCAGGTCTGGGTATAAAGATCTGCCTGTCAAATCTTCCGGGTCTAAGGAGGGCGGGATCTAGTATGTCGGGCCTGTTGGTGGCCGCTATCACTATGATGCCGTCTGAGGTGTCAAAACCATCCATCTCCACCAGTAGCTGGTTGAGGGTCTGTTCTCTCTCGTCGTGTCCCCCTCCCAAGTTGATGACACCCCGGGATCTGCCTACCGCGTCTATCTCATCTATGAAAATGATACAGGGTGCATGTCTCTTGGCTGTCTCAAAGAGATCCCTCACACGGGCAGCACCTACACCCACAAACATCTCCACAAAATCGGATCCTGACACAGATATGAAGGGAACATGAGCCTCACCTGCTATGGCTCTTGCCAGAAGTGTTTTACCAACACCAGGCTCTCCGTACAGGAGAACACCTTTCGGAGGTCTTCCTCCCAGGCGTTGAAAGCGCAGAGGATCCCTTAGGTACTCTATTATCTCCTTTACCTCCTCCTTCACCTCATCCATACCAGCCACATCTTCCAGCTTCACCTTAGGTTTCTCGTCTATGTATATCTTGGCTCTGCTTTTGCCGAAACTGAAGGCGCGTGCGTTTCCTCCACCTGAACTTACCTGCCTCATCATGTAGATCCATATGCCTATAAAGACGAGGATAGGAAGCCAGGAGACCAGAAAAGTCATCCACCACCCACCGTGATCCTGTGTCTGAACCTCTACGTTCACACCTTTCTCTATCAGGCGATCCACGAGATCAGAACCAGGGGGTATACCCGTTTCTATCCTTTGGCCGTCAGTAGTTACACCCACCAAGGTGTTATCTCTTATCTTTACCTCACGTAGCTTACCTTCGTCAGCAAGTTGCAAAACTGTGTTGATGGGTGTTCGTACAGCACCGGATTTACTTCCCGATTCAAACATATTAAAGGCTAAAACCATAAACCCTATTATGAACAACCAAACAAAGATGTTCTTAAACCACTGCATACTTTACCTGTATACCGAGGAGATGATTCCTTCCTCGGTGCCGGGCTACTTGTATCCCGCCACGTACGGGTGTCCACAAACCCGGCAGGCGGCATTTGGACACCCACACCCCACACGGTTTTTTAAGATATTCTGTACTGTGCTGTTTTCAACTCCTCACCTTTCTTGATGCTGTTTATTATCTGTTCTACGAGACGGAAGTTTCTCACTCCGTAAATCTCCATAACCACACGCCTCTGAAGAGCCGGGTGCAGTTTCAGAAAAGCCTTCCTGCCTTCCTGCTGAACCAGTGCTAAGGCTTCTTTCGTTTTTTCTCTCAGATAACTGTCCTCATCCTTCAGAAGGGCGCGTAAGCGCAGAAAGTTTTCCTCAAAAGAAGGGTTTATCTTCTTCAGTTCAGGAATAACCCTGTGCCTTATCCTGTTACGGGCATAGCCAACATCCATGTTGGTAGAGTCCTCAACCCAGCTCTCCCCCTTACCCTTTACGAAGGCAACGATCTCCTCCTTCTTCACCAGAAACAGTGGCCTTACTACATCGCCTTCTCTCTCATCGAATCCCATAAGACCCTCGGTACCACATCCTCTTACCAGCCAAAGTAGTACCGTTTCTACAAGATCGTTAAGATGATGGGCGGTCACTATGAGATCAAGGCCCTCCCTATCTTTCACCTCCCTCAGAAGCCTGTACCTCTCTTCCCGCGCTATACTTTCCAGATTCTCCTTTTTCTTCTCTGCTATGGATGGGATATCAATCCTCTCTACCAGAAGAGGTAGCTGGTGCCTTTGGGCAAACTCCCTACAAAAAAGCTCATCCCTCTCTGCCTCTCCCCCCCTTATCATATGATTGACGTGCATCAGTAGAATCCTCTTCCACCCTATGAAGCCCTTAAGCTCCAGAAGAGCTAAGACGAGAGCCACCGAATCGGCTCCCCCCGAGAAGGCCACCAGAAGAGAGGATCCTGGGGGTATAAGCTGAAGTTTTCTTTGAAGGAACACCACTTTCCTAAGGAGGCTCATGTTATAATATTTATATACAGTCTTGGAGAGGTGGCCGAGCGGCCGAAGGCGGCTGCTTGCTAAGCAGTTGTAGGGTTAACAGCCCTACCGCGGGTTCGAATCCCGCCCTCTCCGTTTTCAGTCTGTTTCCAGTTCTATCTCACAATCTTCCTTTTCTATGACGAGCTGGCAGGTTAGTCTCCTGTTTTCTTCGTACTCCCCTATACGCCACAGGGTTTCTTCTTCTGTTTCTGAAGGCTCAGCAAGGCATTCGAGACCTTTCTTGACGGTGCATACGCACACACCGCACTGACCGTCGGTACAACCAAACTCCACACCGGCTTTTTCTATCTCATGATGAAGTTCACCGAAACGAACGCCTGGTGGTATTTCAAAAACTTTGCCGTTGATCTTCACCTTAGCCATGCTTCTTATTTTAACCAGCTGTCTTCTTGTACCCAATGACTTTTATCAATCTGGAAGCCTCAGTATCCTGACGTAACCTCTCCCCAGCTCTAAATACCCTTCTCTTTGCTGACCACTTCTTAGTTTAGGTTCCCGCAGGGAGGTGTTCAGTGACTAAGTCACACAACCTTTTATCGAGCTCCGCTAGTCTCTTTTCTTCCCTCTCTATCCTTTCCAGAAGGTTTTTACAGTAAAAGATCTGACCCTTTGAAAGATAACGGGTCCTTTTTCTGAGTTCCTTTATGGTACGCCTTATCTTCCTCATCTCTGATCTGTAGTACCACTCTACTATCCTACGGGCTGTCATAAGGAGGTCTTTGTTGCACCGTCTTAGTTCACGCTTGAAGCGTCTGAGCTCTTTCTGGGAAGAGTGAACTGACATGAGCTGAACCGACTTACCTTTACCTGTCAAAAGAAGGTCTTCCATAACCTTTTTAAAGGAGCCTTGGAACTTCACCTTCTGTCCGTCTACTCTGGCCCAGAGTTCCATGGCTCTTCCCTCCAGAACCAGAATAATTTGAATATTTTAAAATATTTTAAAGGAGGTCTACGCTACATGCGCGCCGTTTTTGTAACTGCAACGGACACGGGTGTGGGTAAAACCTTTGTCTCCTACAACCTCGCCCTCACCCTCAGGGAAATGGGTGTGAAGGTAGGATACTTTAAGCCTATAGAGACAGACGTAAGGGACGTTCCCTCTGACGGAGCTATGGTGTGTAGTGTGACAGGGCAAGAAGTGGAAGAGGCTGTGCCTGTACGTTTTCGTCTACCTTTGTCACCTTACGCTGCTCTTCTGGAGGAAGGTGGAGATTTTTCTCTGGAGGAACTATACCAACATATGCAGAGCCTCCTAAAAAAGTACGAGTTCCTGATAGTGGAAGGTGCAGGTGGCATAGCAGTTCCCATAAAGAAAGGCTACGATTACGCAAGACTGGCAAAGGAATGGAACCTTCCAGTTTTACTGGTGGCAAGGGCCGGGTTAGGTACCATAAACCACACATATCTATCGTGGTTCTACATGAAGACTCAGGGAATAAACCTGCTGGGAATTATCATGAACGGGTTCTCTGGTAAGGATGTATCTGAAAGGACCAATCCCCAGATAGTGGAAGAACTCACAGGTATAAAGCCTCTCTGCCTACCTTACACGGAAGGTGGAGAACTGCCACCACACCTGAGAAGATCACTGGCCAGTCTTATCGGGTTTTAGACCTTTCAAGAAGGCCACCCTTTCCACTAATTCCTTAAAGTATGGGGCTGCTGCGGTACCTCCATAAGGGTTTGGTCCCTTGGGTTCATCCACCATTATTCCTGCCACGAAGAGAGGATTCGTAGCGGGGAAATAACCCACAAAGTAGGCTACCACTTTCTCACGAGAGTACCTTCTTATAGCAAAGTCGAACTTTTGGGATGTTCCCGTTTTACCTGCTATGGTGAAGAACTGGGATCTTGCCAGCTTAGCCGTACCCTCTTCCACAACCCTCATAAGGTTCTTCTGTAACCATCTTAATGTCCTTTCGGAGAAAACTCCTGATGTAAGAATCTGGGGAGGGTCGTTTGTCAGGAGGATTCTGGGTTTAACCAACTGGTTCGTGGCCAGCACACCAAAGGCAGCACATAGATGTAAGAGGTTTAGAGCAATACCTTGTCCTATGCTGGCATACAGAATGTTGGCAGGATACTGAAGGTCCGGTATACGGGGTCTTACCTCTCCAGGTAGAACATGAAACTCGTCGTAGAAGTAAAGCTTCCGGAAAAGTTCCTGAACATCCTTCTTAGACAGGAACCTGGCTACCTTTATGGTACCTATGTTGGAAGACTTGATAAGGACCTGATCCAGTGTTAACGTACCGTAAGGATGGACGTCTCTCACGATACGACCAAATATCTCCATTTTACCCATTTCCGCGTACAAGGTATAGTTGTAGGGTATATAACCTTTGTCCAGGGCTGTCCCTATAAAGAAAGGCTTCATGACGGAGCCTGGTTCAAAAAGATCAGTAACTGCGTAGTTGCGTCTGCTCTGAGGGGGATAATCTCTGTAGTGGTTAGGATCATAGTAAGGATAAGTGGCCAGAGCCAATATATCACCCGTACGCACATCCATCACCAATATGGCCACCCTTCGGGGATTCCAATCTTTCACTATTTGGTCTCTTACGTCCTCCGCTATCCCTTGGATACCAAGATCCAGGGTGGTGTAAACGTCGCTGGTCTTCAGATTTAAGGGAGAGTCATCTGTGTCCAAAGCAAGGGTGTAACCCTTTGAGGCGCTTACAAAGATTCTCTTTATGGGCTTTGAGTACAGTACGCTGTCTAAAGCATACTCCAGACCCTCAAGACCTCTTCCATCCCCACCTACAAACCCCATGAGGTTACTGGCAAGATGTCCGTGAGGGTAGACGCGCGTAAAGCCTTCCTCTATACCTACGGCGGGGCTGTTTCCTGTGTCCTTTATAACTTCTCTCACGTAGTTTTTGTAGCTCCTGTCTACGTTCCTTGCTAGCCACACAAACTTCTTATCTTCATTGAGCTTACTTATAAGAACATCTTCCTTTTCGTTGAGTATGGCGGAGAGTCTTCTGGCAAGGTCCTCTTTGTTGCGCACAACCTTTGGAAAGGCGTATATGGATATAGTGGGATAACTGAGGGCGAGATCTCTACCGGCTCTGTCCTTTATACTACCCCTGTAAACAGGTATGCGCACTACCACCGTTTTGGGAAACTTCTCCGCTATCCTCTCCACATAATCTAACCTTCCTATCAACTGAAGGTAGGCGGCACGGAACAGTATTACAGAAAAACCTAAGAGGAGAAAGAAGGTCACTAGCTTGATCTTAGCGGGTGACATAACGACGGGCCATGTCTACGAACTCTTTAAAGATACTGTAAGAGTCATGGGGGCCCGGAGAAGCTTCGGGGTGGTACTGAACACAGTAGACGGGAGCCTTTGTGTGTCGGAAACCTTCCAACGTGCCATCCAGGAGGTTGATGTGGGTTATCTCCACATCCTTCAAACTGTCGGGATCAACGGCAAAGTTATGATTCTGGGCGGTTATCTCTATACGGCCTGTTCTCAGATCCTTGACAGGATGGTTACTGCCGTGATGTCCAAACTTAAGCTTGTAGGTCCTTCCACCCAATGCTAGACCTATGATCTGATGTCCCAAACATATACCCATTATAGGTATCTCACCTAAAAAAGTCCTCACCAACCTTATGCCTTCCACCACCCTCTGGGGATCTCCGGGACCGTTGGAGAGCAGCACACCGTCAGGATTGAGTTCTCTCACCCTTTTGATGGTGTCATAGGGAGGTATTACCACCACACGGGCACCTTCTGACACGAGTCTCCTCAAGATGTTTCTCTTAACACCAAAATCCACTACCGCGATGAGGGGTCCCTCTGTGTCTACCTGACTGTAGCCTTTTCCTAAACTCCAGTCTCCCTCCCGCCAGACATAGGTTTCCTTGCATGCCACCTCCTCCACCAGATTGAGCTCCGATATGTCCTTAGAGGACTTAGCTTTCTGAACCAGGCTCTTAGGATCCAGATCCACGCTGGAGATCACCCCCTTAACAGTTCCCCTCTCCCTTATCCTCTTAACAAGGGCACGTGTATCTATTCCCCATATACCTACCACGCCGTGTTCCTTCAGATACTGGTCCAGGCTCTTTTTGGCCCTCCAGTTGGAGTATACTCCCGAAAGTTCCTTCACCACAAAACCGTTGACCTGAACCCTGTCGGACTCTAAATCTTCATCGTTGATACCGTAGTTACCCATCTGGGTGTAGGTCATCACCACTATCTGACCACGGTAGGAGGGATCCGTTAGCACCTCCTGATAACCCGTCATAGAGGTGTTGAAAACCACCTCCCCCGTGGTTTCTCCTTCCGCACCGAAGGAGTATCCTACGAAGTAAGTTCCATCCTCCAACGCCAGTATAGCTCTCTTCATATCCCTATGGCGGAGAGGGCGGGATTCGAACCCGCGGTACGGGGGTTACCCGTACACAGCATTTCCAGTGCTGCGCCTTCGGCCACTCGGCCACCTCTCCTCTGAATAAATAATTTTAACTCTTTTTCTGAACCAACACCAAGTTCAGTTTACCCCTCTCCTCGTCCACGCCTACTATCTTAACTCTAACCAGATCACCTAACCTAAAGATCTTTCCGGTACGTACCCCCACAAGGCGGTGTGCCTGCTCGTCGTAGAGATACTGATCATCATCCATGGTACTTATACTCACCAAACCTTCCACCAGGTAATCTCTCAGCTCCACAAAGAGTCCGAAGGAAACAACACCGGTGATGAGGCCATCAAACTCCTCTCCCAGATGAGCCCTCATCAGCCTCACTTTGAGTTTGTCCACCGCTTCTCTCTCCACATCATCAGCTAACTCTTCCTGTCGCGATAAATGTTCTCCCACCATCTCCAAATACTCTACCGTTCTTTCGTAGTCCACAGGCTCCCCTCTGAGAGCCTTCTTGAGAAGGCGGTGAACCACCAGATCTGCGTATCTTCTTATGGGAGATGTGAAATGGGTGTAGTGTTGGGAGGCAAGACCGAAGTGGCCCACGTTATGGGGGGAGTAATGAGCCCTCATCATAGCCCTTAAAGTGAGAAACCTCACAAGATGCTCCTCAGGTCTACCCTCAAAGTCCTCTATGATCTTCTGGAAGAACTTAGGTTCCAAGGAAGGTTTCTTTACCGTGTAGCCCAAACCCGCCAGTATCTCCAAGAGGTTCTCCACCTTTTTGGGATCGGGTCTTTCGTGAACTCGGTAGAGGCACGGATATCCCGCGTTCTGGAGGTGAAGGGCCACCGTCTCGTTGGCACTTATCATGAAATGTTCTATTATCCTGTGAGCTACGTGTCTCTCGTAGGGGTTAATGGCTATGGGTTCTCCCTGTTCACTTAGTAGAAGTTCTGTTTCAGGCAGATCAAAGTCTATACTTCCTCTCTCCCATCTTCTCCTTGAGAGGATACGGTAAAGATCCTCCATTGTACGTAGAGGTTCTGTCAGATGAGGATACTTGTTCTCAAGGGCTGGATCTCCCACTATGAGCCTCAGAGCCTCGTCGTAGGTGAGCCTTGCCTTACTTCTTATGACGCTCTCGTAAATGTCATAACTTATCAAATCTCCTTTCGGAGAAAACAGCATCTCACAGGTGAAGGCCAGTCTGTCCTCGTTAGGTTTAAGACTACACAGATCAGCTGATAGCTTTTCGGGAAGCATGTGGATGGCTCTGTCGGGAAGATAGAAGGTGAACCCTCTTCGGAAAGCTTCCCTGTCTATAGCAGAACCCTCTCTTACGTAGTAAGAGACATCCGCTATGTGAACCCATAGCCTGTAGTAACCTTCAGGCGTCCTCTCTATGGCTACAGCGTCGTCAAAATCCCTTGCCCTCTCTGGATCTATGGTAAAACACACCTGCTGCCTTAGATCTCTCCTTTTTCCCAACTCCTTTTCCACACCCAACTCCAACTCCTCTACCTCTTTGAGCACTTCCGGTGGGTACTGAGTAGGAAGATCGTACTTCCTGATGAGGACCTCTATGATGAAGGTACCACCTCCCTTCTGGGGATGCCCAAGGACCTCCCTTATTTTCCCCTGAGGGGGAGATGTGGGGGTAGGGTACTTCTTTATGTCCACCACCACCACCGTGTCCTCCTCAAGAGACTTACAACTGTCCTTAGGAAGGAGAACACGGTGAAAGGCATTCTCGTCCAGAGGCTGAGCATAGCAAACACCATCTTCCTTCTTTATCTTACACACCAAGGACTTTTTGGATCTCTCAAGGACTTTTAAAACCCTTATCTCCTTTTTTCCTTTGTACTCCACCACCTTTGCCCTGACTACATCACCGTGAAAGAGACGCAGCATCTCAAAGGGTGGTATGTATATGTCCTTTTGACCCTGACCTACCTCCAAAAAACCGAAGCCAGAAGGGTGAGCCAACACTTTACCCACCACAACGGTTTCCTGCATCAGCTTATACTTACCCTTCTCCACCGTTATCTTGCCTTCCTGTTTGAGTTTTTTAAGTATCTTCTTGAGTTGTTTCCTCTCACTTTTAGAAAGACCTAAAGAGCTTACTATCTTCTCAAAGTGAAGAGGTCTGTCCTTAAGGACCTTTAGAATGTCCTCTTCTTTTAGGTTTCTGCTCTCCATGAGTGGCTATGATTATACCACTCTCCTTAGGGCGGAAAGCACTCCCCTCTTTATACCTTCCGCAGATATACCTACCAGATCTCTCAGGAGGTTCTGGTTTCCATGTTCCACAAAGGTATCGGGAACACCGAGAAGGACCACGCGTTTAGTTATACCATGTTGGGCAAAGAACTCAAGAACACCCGATCCAAAACCACCCACCACCGTGTTATCCTCTACGGTGATAAAAAGGTCATACTGTCTGGCCAGCTGTAAAAGGAGTGTGTGGTCCATAGGTTTCACAAAGCGTGCGTTTACCACACAAGCCCTTACGCCTTCTTTCCTCAGCTCTTCAGAGGCCTTAACAGCCTGATAGACGGTATAACCTACCGCCAGTATCACACAGTCCTCTCCTTCCACCAGTATCTCCCAACTACCTATGGGGATGTTTCTGAAACCTTCAGTGGGTACGCCGTAGGCAGGTCCACGGGGATATCTGACAGCAAAAGGCCCGTTGTACTGGAGACCTGTGTAGAGTAGATCCCTCAGCTCCTGCTCGTCCTTAGGAGCACACACCACCATGTTGGGAACACATCTCAGATAAGACAGGTCAAACACACCGTGATGGGTGGGTCCGTCATCACCTACAAGACCGGCTCTGTCTATGGCAAACACTACGTGAAGTTTCTGAAGAGCTATGTCGTGAATCACCTGATCGTAGGCACGTTGTAAGAAGGTGGAGTAATAGCAGGCAACAGGTTTCATACCCTCCGCTGCAAGTCCTCCCGCAAAGGTACAGGCGTGCTGTTCTGCTATACCCACATCAAAGAACCTTTGGGGAAATCTTTTGGCAAACTCCACAAGTCCGGACCCTTCCTTCATGGCGGGCGTTATGACCACCACCTTAGGATCCATCTCTGCCAGCTCTACAATGGCCTTACCGAACACCGATGTCCATGTAGGAGGAGATGGTTTCTTTACAAACTCACCCGACTCACGCTTGTAGGGAGCAACACCGTGCCACGTGACGGGATCATTTTCGGCAGGATGGTATCCCTTACCCTTTTTGGTATACACGTGCAACAGTACAGGACCCTCTATAGCCTTCACGTTCTCCAAAGTTCTTTCTAAGGAGACAAGGTCATGACCGTTAACCGGACCTATGTAGTTAAATCCCAGTTCCTCAAAGAGAACACCGGGAGATATAAGACCCTTAAGAAACTCCTCGGTGAGCTTAACTACCCTGAGAGCAGGTGTCCCTAAATGTTCCAAAAGCTTCTTAATCTTCTGTCTCGTCTCTTGAACAAAACTACCGCTTATGATCCTGCTTAGGTAAGTGGATATGGCGCCCACGTTGGGGGATATAGACATCTCGTTGTCGTTAAGTATCACTATAAACTTGTTGGGCCTTATATGACCGGCGTTGTTGAGAGCTTCAAAGGCCATACCCGCTGTCATAGCGCCGTCACCGATGACGGCCACCACATAGCCTTCCTTTTCCATAAGATCCTTGGCCACTCTGAAACCAAGAGCGGCGGATATAGAAGTGGAGCTGTGACCAGCACCGAAAGCGTCGTAAGGACTTTCGTCCCTCCTGAGGAAACCCGATATACCGCCGTACTGTCTCAGAGTGGGAAACTGTTCCTTTCTGTCCGTTAAGATCTTCCAAGGGTAAGCCTGATGACCTATATCCCACACTATAACATCTTTGGGAGGATCAAACACCCTCAGTAAGGCTATGGTAAGTTCCACCACACCTAAGCCGGGTGCTACGTGCCCTCCGTTCTTTGCGGTGACCTCTATTATGTAGTCCCTTACCTCATCAGCCAGCTGTGCCAGCTGAGAGTAATCCATGTACTTAAGGTCCAAAGGTCCTCTATAATCCTTGAGTAAACTGTACCTATCCAGCATAAGAAAAAAAGATATTCCTTTATAATAAGAAGTATGAAAGTGATAATACTGGCGGGTGGGAGTGGCACAAGACTGTGGCCTCTATCAAGAGAGCGCTATCCTAAACAGTTTCTTAAGCTAGATGGAGAAAAATCCCTTCTCAGAAAGACTTTTGAGAGGGCCTGTCAACTCACCTATGAGAGGGACATAATGGTGGTGAGCGTGGAAGAATACACCCACCACATTAAGAACGACCTTTACCCTCATGGAGATTACACCTTAATCCTTGAGCCAAAAAGACGCAACACAGGCCCCGCCATAATTCTGTCTGTCCTTTACGCCTTGGAGCATCTTGATCTGAAGGAGAAAGAACCTGTGGTGGTTTTTGCTTCAGATCACTACGTGTATCCCGAAGAGAGATTTCTTGAGTTGGTGAGGTTCGGTGTGCGGGTGGCCAGTGAAGGTTACACGGTGGCCTTCGGTGTACCACCCAAAGGCCCGGACCCCAACTTTGGTTACATAAAGTACGGCCATGTACTTCTACAGGAGGAAGGTAGGATAGCTTACCGGATGGATAGGTTTGTGGAGAAACCTTCGCCTGAAATAGCAAAAGCCTTCCTGGAAAGTGGAGAATATCTTTGGAACTCGGGAAACTTTGTCTTCTCTCCAGAGACCCTTATGGAAAATCTCAGAAGCGTGGATGAGAGTATGTACCAGATCGCCTCGAAGGGATACACAGAATTTTTCAGGCAGTATGACCGTCTTCCTGAGATAGCCTTCGACTATTTGATAATGGAGAAACTCAAAAAGGGCGCCGTCATACCCTTAGACGTGCTTTGGAGTGATGTAGGATCCTTTGCCGGGCTGTACGAGGTACTTCCTAAGGATGATAGAGGAAACGCCACGGTGGGAGACACCCTCACCCTTCATTCAGAAAACTGTCTCCTTTACGGAAAAAGTAGACTCATATGCGGTGTGGGAATAAAGGATCTTCTTGTTATAGAAGAGAGGGATGCCATTCTCATCCTCAGAAAGGATATGACCCAAGAGGTGAGGACTCTGGTAAAGAAACTGAAAGAGGACAGAAGAAGAGAGGCAGAAGTACACCCGGAAACCTATCATCCTTGGGGAAGGGCCCTTCTACTGGACGAAAGCAGTGATTACAGAATAAGGAAGTTGTACGTGCATCCCGGTCGGAGCATAGGACCCATCATACACATGCACAGCGCCAGAAGCTTTACCGTTTTGAGGGGAACTGTCCTCTTCAGAAGCAAGGACACCCAGAACTACATAACGGAAGGTGACAGTGTATACGTAAAGAAGGCTGTTCCTTACCAGATCATTAACGAAGGACACATAATTGCCGAGCTCATAGAGGTACAGGCAGGTAACTACCTGCGGGATGACGACGTCAGAGAGATAGTTCTGTAAAGCTCTAAGTGTTTCTCTGTGAACTACCCCGCATCAAAGATGCGGAGCTTCGTGGTGGGTCTGGACACTTAACGTGTCCCTTACCACCACGGGCGGGTTCACACCGCCCCTACTCCTGCCTATACCACCGTACAGTGGTATAGCGGAGCTACTTTTAGCTCTTCTACTTCACCTATACCCCACCTTAAAGCCGTTGAACTCTCCTACCCAGGAGAGCGATGGGGTATTAGCTATACATTAAACATTAAATTAATTCAGCAATGTTTTTGTGTCAACCCTTTCTGGGCTGGCTGTATCCCCGCATCACAGATACGAGGTTTTAGCCCGCAAGTTTTTCTATAGACCAATTATTTGCAATTAATTGCGACTAATATTGACAGTGAGGTGAATATTGAGTAATATTAGTACCATGAGGGTTTTGAAGCTGGGATTACTGGTATCCTGTGCTTTTTTACCAACTTCCTGCTTTTTAGTGGCGGAGACGGCTCAGAAAAGCATAGATGCTGGGAGACTGACTTTAAAGCAAACCGATATGACCACAAAGGGAGCTGTAGGTGGTGCTGTTGCTGGTGCTCTTGTTGGCATTGCGTTGTCTCCAATAGCTAATGCGATGCATCAAGCATCAATAAAAGCCTTAGCTTTTTACTGTGAGATGGAAAATCCACCTGATAAGAAAGACTACTCAGATTGTATTGGATGGGGCAATGCTCACTGGCAGAGGGCAAAAACATTTGATAACACTCTTCACAATGGAAGTTGCCATAACAAGTTTTTAGGATTGTCAAAGGGTTTTATGAAATGCTGGGATGAGGCTTTTGATTATGCAAGGACGATAAACAGTGATGTAAAAGAGGCTGTCTATAGGGCTAGATTTGAATATACATATGCGATGTGTATGCCTATGAGGATAGAGAGCATGAACCAAGAGGAACTGTATCAGAAACATACAGAGTGCAAAAAGAAGGCTGAGAAGGTGGCAACTGAATTTGTCAATGACATAAAACCTAAGATAGAGCAGTATTTAGCCAAGAAGCAGGGGGAAGTGAAATGAAACAATTGAAGATAGATGTGAAGAAAAAAAGCGCCTTTAGAAGTGTAATTGCAGTTGTAGTAATGGGGCTTAGTATATCAATAGGGCTTAGTATGTTTTATGCCGATATAACTCTCAACACTGCTACTATATTAGGATTGGTGGTAGCATTTGTGTGGGCAGTTATCTATGCCGATACAGACCCTTCTCCCGGTCTATACAAGAACGGAAAGTATCTGGGAAAAATCTACAGAGCCTTTATCAAGGTAGGAGATAACGTAGCATTGGGGAAAAAGCGAGATACAGAAACGATAGGTTATCTAAAAATCCTGAAAGATGGGAAAGAGGTTGCAAAACTTTATCTCACTGCCGAAGGTTTCATGGAGCTAAAACCTGACAAAATCTGGGAAGTCTTTCCAGAGATAAAGGGCAAAGTAGAAAGGTTTGAAAAGCTGTTTAAGGTGGGAGACTACACACTACAATACAACTTCTTCCAAGAAAGTCTTAGCACAGGCTATGTATACGAAAATGTTATGGAAGATAAATTTAGAAAGAGCGTATTTGACCCTGCCTATAGTGCCCTCATACAAAACATATACCACCGCGACGATTAAAGAACCTTCCACACAGCATCTTTGTCCACTACGATCTCTGCAATGGGATATCCCACTATCATCCCACTCTCAAGTTTTGTGTATGTGAATAGCTTTATGAGAGGTTTTTTGTAAAGCTCTTTCAGAAACTGATAGGGAAGTGTGATCTGTCTGTCATTGAAGATCAAAATCCTGTAGTCCTCTCCAAGAGGTGCTATTGAAAAAGTTATCTCTCCCTGAGGCATGAAGTCCTCAAAACCTATCTCAAAATGGTCCTCGTGCTCAATGATGATTATCATATCAGATTAAACACCTCCTCCTGATTTGCTTGGATACTTACAAGCTCAACACCCCAATTCCCATCACTTATGGTAATGGTCAGCAGTGGTATCTGAAAGAGTATCTTGAAGAAGTTCCTGTCAAGCTCGATCCCTTCCTCCTCCGTTATCAGCAAAGTCCTACCTGAAAGTGGAAAGATATTCCCATTCTCCTCAAAAAACCTCTTCATCTTCTCTGCAAGCTCATGAGGATTCTCTGTGATGATGTTCAGGATTACTCTGTCTGATAGGATGATGACTTCACTGCTTTTTACAATTCTTCTTGCTCCTTAAAAGATTAGTTGAGTTGCTTTTCTTTCTCCTTTAAACAATCTAACATAGCCTTAAATACTTCCTTTAAGTTGCTTGAGTTACTATAGGAAGCACCACATTCGGTTATTATTATAAGTCCATTACGGTAAGGTTCATATATAGCAAAGTATTTTCCTGCAGAGATATTAGCTATATGTATGATATTTCCTTTTCCTATTTGTAAATATCCCCCTACCATACCATAACGAGGAGGAGACATGTGTTCTTGTATAATTAACCCACCTACTCTTTTACCATCTAAATAAGCCTCACAAGAGTTTTGAAAAAATAAACCATATTGATTTTCTATAATTTTCAATTCACAATTATTTAATACTAACTCCTGTGCATTTGTAAGTGAAAAGAGTGAAAATACCAAGAATAACAAAATAGCAGTTCTCATTTCACTTCTCCTCCTGCCCAGTTCCTAACTTTTCCTTGATATATGTTCCCACTGCCCAACTGATAGCACCTCCTAAAACTCCTTTAACTACTGGCGATACAAATCTACCTTCATAGGTAAATAGGCACGGGCGGACTCGAACCGCCGACCTCCGCCTTGTAAGGGCGGCGCTCTGCCTACTGAGCTACGCGCCTTCTTTGAGAAAATTATACACTAAAATATTACCTATGCGTTTTTATGGTATACCCTCCGAAGACAGAGTTGCGGAAATAGTTGAGATGATGAAGGAAGAAACCTGGATTTACGAAGATCTTCAGGAAGGTGTGAGAGAAAGGCTCAGTTTAGAGAAAACTAAGGAAAAACTGATGGAACTTATAAGGACCGTAAAGGGATGGAAGGAGTCCAACAAGCACATTCCTTCTGCTACCACTTTCTTCTTCGTCCATACACCTTCTGATCCAAAGGCCTTCAAGGTGTACGATCTTTCATCCTTGGGGTGCTCCAGCTCTCTTTCGCCTGCTCGCTGGTTGATCTATCTGGAAGGCCTGGAGATAAGATAGAGGAGGAAACCTAGGAGGGGAAACACCACCATAAGGAGCGCGGATAACCTGTAATTGTGATCCGTCATCACCAGCAGCCCGGACCATACCCAGAGGCCCACACTGGACGCTATCCTCTCGGTGAGGGAAAGGAAGGACATTCTCACGGAAGACTCTCCTTTGGGGAAGTTTTCTAACAGTAAAACTCTTGACGACGTCCACAGATGTGCCAGTGACAGCCCAGCCCACAGACCCACCGCAAGGACATAAGCCCTGCTAGATAAGTACAACAACACCAAGAACAAAAGCCACAGAAAGAAACCAACGGGAAAAACACGCTTAGCACCTAAGAGATCCACCAGCTTGCCCCACAAAGGTCCACCCAGTACACCACCCAAAGCAGAGAGACCTATCACCCGATATATCTCCCCCTCTTGCATAGAGTAGACCTCTCTCAGGTATACACCCATCATGGCCACCAACGTGTTGGCCACTTCCGTAAGGGAGAGTATGGAGACGCACAGAAGTAAAAATTTCTTGTCGGAGAGAAGATCCCTTATCCTTACGTGAGCACGCTGGCCTGGTTCTGTCAGCAATAGGAGAGAGGGCACACTAAGAAGTAAAAACACCAAAGAAATCTGCCAAAAGGCGTAAGGTACACGCATGTGAGGAGCTACCAGAATAAGGGCAAAGGCGGATGCCACGTATCCCGAAGCTACACCGAACCCGGAGGCTATGCCCATCTTTTCAAAACCCACCAGCATGGAGCTGTAAAATACCCAAGCTTGTTGATGGGATATAACCATAAGCATATATAGAGAGAGAGTCAGAACAAGACTGTCCCAAAACAATCCGAGGAGTACGCCGCATAGGAAAACCATAAAAGTGAAGAGCACAAAGAACCTTTTGCGCAAAGCATACCTGTCAGCCAGTTTACCCAGGTAGATGGCCAGGAAGAAGGAGATAAAAAAAGAAAGACCGTAAAGGAAAGAGTAAAGGCTCACATCAACTCTTTGGCTGATATAAAGAGGATAAAGGGTGGAGAAAACAAGAGCGGAGAGGAAAGTTTCACCCGCATCGTAAAGGGCAAAGGCGAGGAGCTTGTGTTTCAAGGTAGTATTATTTTACTTTATGGACCTGCGCCACATCCGTATCCTCCTTATGGATGTAGATGGCGTTCTTACCGACGGAAGGCTCTATTACACAGAGAGGGGGGAGGAGATAAAGGTGTTTGATGTGAAAGACGGCTTAAGCATAAAGCTGGCACAGAAAGCTGGCATCATAACCGGTGTCATATCGGGAAGAGTGTCCAATGCCTTGAGGAAGCGCCTGGAAGAACTGGGTATAGAGGAGATACATCTGGGACAAAAGGATAAGCTGAGAGCTCTTTATGAGATCGTAGAGAAGTACCAAGTCACCCTGCAAGAGGTGGCTTACATAGGTGATGACTACGTAGACATCCCGGTGCTGAGAAAGGTAGGTTTTCCTGTAGCTGTGAAAGATGCCCCCCTTTTGGTGAAGAAGTTCGCCCTTTACGAAACCAAGAGGGAGGGTGGAAGAGGAGCTGTGAGGGAGGTGATAGAGCTCATCCTCTCTCAGAAGGGTGTTTTGGAAGAAGTGCTGAGGGACTACCTTTGTGGAGAATAATCCTCACTTCTCTCCTTATGCTGGCAGCCATCATCTGGTCCGAAAGCTACGTAAAGCATCTTATGAAGCATTCTGTAAGTAAATCAGACCCCAGGAGTGAGCTTACCAAAGTACAGATAAAGGTTTTTGGAGACAACGGCCTTGAGTGGACTGTGGAGGGACATACGCTGAACCTTGAGGGAAGGGTTATAAACATACTGGATGCTCGTATGTACACTCAGAAAGAAGAGATAACAGCAGAAAAGGTCACTCTTGATAGAGAAACAGGTCAGGGTAAGGCAGAAGGTAGATTGGTGGTAAAGGTAGAAGACTTTGTCATAGAAGGATCCGAGGCTGTCTTTGATCTAAGAAAGGGTACGGTGCAGACAGAGAAGAAGGTTCTTATAACGGAGAAGGATCGTAGGGTGGAAGGAGAAGGATGCTACGTGCAGCTAAGACCCCTGAGGGTTATAATTAAGAAGCCTAAGGTGTTCGGTCAATGAGGATGCTTTCGCTATTACTACTTCTCCTCTTTGGTATGGCTTTGGCTCAACAGGCGGTACTGGGAGAAGCAGACTCTCTTCTTTACGAAGGTAACAAGATCATCTACACGGGTCATGTGAAGTTTGTAAGGGGAGATGGTGTCCTCACAGCGGACAAGGTGATCATATACTTGGATGAGAAAAAGAAAGCCAAGTGGGCTGAGGCAGAAGGTAACGTAAGATACCATGACAGCAAAAGGAAAGCAAGAGCCAACAGGGCCACCTACGACTTTCAGAAGGAGATCCTCACCCTCACGGGAAACGCCAGGGTAGAGGAAGGACCCAACTTTGTGGAGGCGGATGAGATAATTTATTACAAGAAGGAAGACAGA
This sequence comes from Thermocrinis albus DSM 14484, assembly GCF_000025605.1. Taxonomy (NCBI): domain Bacteria; kingdom Pseudomonadati; phylum Aquificota; class Aquificia; order Aquificales; family Aquificaceae; genus Thermocrinis; species Thermocrinis albus. The sequence continues at coordinate 818,585 of NC_013894.1, forward strand.
GCCGTTGCGGTAAGTAAAGGACAGAGGGTAAGGACCTTTTACGTGGAGGAAAAAGGTGAACAGGGAAAACCTAATAAGAAGGGTGAGTGAAGAGCTTAAGGTCAGCAGAGAAGATGCCAGAAAACTGGTGAGGGGCATTGTGGAGAGTATGGTGGAGGTACTTATCCAACACAGGAAGCTGGAGCTTAGAAACTTCGGTGTTTTTAGGATAGGAAAGATTAGGGGGAGGTTTGTAAAAAATCCACGCACAGGTGTGGAGATGTACGTAGCGGAGAGTTACACGGTACGTTTTAAACCTTCCCGTCACGTGATAAGGAAGATCAATGGAGAAAATCAGGGCTGATGTTCTGGTGGTAGGAGCTGGTCCCGCAGGTTCCACATGTGCCTGGGAGCTTTCCAAGAGAGGTGCCAAAGTCATTCTGGTAGATTTCAAGAGAGCGGTGGGAGTTCCTGTCCAGTGTGCTGAGTTTGTACCTGCACAGCTTTTTAACAGTTTTCCTCAACTCTTCACCGATAAGGCGATAGCCCAAAGAGTGGAGAAGATGATTCACTTCACACCTTGGGGTGATGTGGTGGAGATGTCCTCCCCCGGTTATGTACTCAACAGAGAGGTGTTTGACAGTCATATAGCCCAGCTAGCCGTTAAAGAGGGTGCGCAACTGTTTCTGAGGTGTATCTTTTTAGGTTTTCAGGACGGTGTGTGCCTCGTAGAAGAGATAGACACTCGCAGAAGATTCACCGTAGATGCAGACATGGTAGTGGGTGCAGATGGTCCCAGATCCCGCGTAGCTAAGCTGACAGGTGGTGGATGCTCTCACTTTCTCACCACCGCACAGGTGACACTCCCCCTCAGGGTACCTCTGAAAGATCTCCTCATATACTTCAGAGAGTACATTCCGGGAGGATACGGCTGGGTCTTTCCCAAGGGAAGTGTGGCCAACGTAGGTGTAGGTTTAGATCCTGCCTTCGGCATCAACGTGATGGAGGCTCTCAGAACCTTCCTGAAGGAGCTTTTGAAGGAAAAAGTGGTGGAAGAAAAAGTACTGAAGAGAACAGGTGGATGGATACCGGCGGATGGCCTTATCCGGCCGGTGAGGGGAAAAGTCCTCTTGGTGGGTGATGCAGGAGGCTTCTGTCACCCTATAACAGGTGGGGGAATAGCCAACGCTGTTATGTCGGGCAGTATGGCAGGCAAGGCTCTGGCAGAAGGAAAACCGGAGGAGTTTCAGGAAGAGGCGGAAGATGTTTTTGGTCCATCCATCAACAGGGCTGCCATCAAAAGAAAACTTCACATGAAGAGCTGGGATGATCTTAAGAAGATCATACCTATCACCTGGATAGCCTTTGATGAGTACTGGCGTGTGCTATAATGAGTCTATGAACTTGGTCAGGCTTCAGCTCATATACCCGGAGGATAAGGTAAAGGAGCCTGTCATATGTATGGTGTGCAAAAGATTTGACGTAGTACTGAACATAAGAACCGCTAAGGTCACCAAGGATACAGGTATCCTGACGGTGGAACTTCAAGGAGAGGAAAGCCAGATAGAAGAAGCCATTCGGTTCATTCAGAATCTGGGTGTAGAGGTACAACCTTTGGAGGGACAGATCTTTACGGAATGAGGGTAAGCGGTCTTGGAGAAGACGCTCTCGTAGAGAGAATAAAGGGTATCCTTGACTCCACCTATATAGGAGATGACACAGCCCTGGTGGAAGTGGGAGGGGTTCCTTTACTCTTGACCACCGACGCCCTACGGGAAGGTGTTCATTTTCTGAGAAGTTTCCCTATCTCGGCGGTAGGATGGAAAGCAGTTAGCACATCTGTGAGTGACGTGGTGGCCTGCGGTGGAAAACCTCTCTTCCTTCTTGTATCCTTAGCCTTGCCTGATGTGGATGTATCGGTGGTAGACCAACTTTACGAAGGTATAAAGAAAGCCTGCCAGTTTTACTCTTGCACGGTAGTAGGTGGTAATATCACCAAAAGCGACAAGCTGGGTATAGATGTGTTCCTTCTCGGACAGACTCAGCGTTTCGTAGCCAGAAGAGGTGCAAAACCAAAGGACGGTGTATACGTAAGCGGGACGCTGGGAGATGCCAAAGCGGGGCTTGAGCTACTATTGATGGAAAAAAGACAGTATGAGGAGTTTGAGCTTTTACTTATAGAGAGACACCTGCGCCCTACGGCGCGCATAGATTACGTAGGACATATCTCCAAGTACGCAAACGCTTGTATGGACATAAGCGACGGACTGTCCACTGATGCCAACAGACTGGCTAAAAGTAGCGGTGTTAGACTCCGTCTTGATCCGGATCGCATACCCATCTCCAGGGAGTTACGTACCTTCTGCCAGAAGCACGGGAAAGACCCCCTTCAGTACGCTTTACATGGTGGAGAAGATTACCAGTTGCTTTTTACACATCCCGAAAGCAGGTACAACCCTTTTCTGGATATGACTTTGATCGGTTGGGTAGAGGAAGGTGAAGGTGTGTATCTGGGACAGGAGCCTCTACCGCCTGCAGGATTTGACCATCTTAGAGAAGTATGAAGGCCAAGGTTCTCGTTGTAGATGACGAAAGAAGCATAAGGGATACCCTGGAACGCCTACTTAAGAGTGAAGGGTACGCTGTAAAGACGGTAAGTACCATGGGGGAGGCCCTTCAGAGAGCAAAGGAGGAGTACTTTCACTGTGTGCTTCTTGATCTGTGGCTTCCCGATGCCAACGGCCTCAATCACATAAAGGAACTTTTGGAGATACTGCCAGGTACCAGGATAGTGGTTATAACGGGTCATGGAAACGTGCAGGACGCGGTGAGAGCCATAAAGGATGGTGCCTTCGACTTTATAGAAAAACCCTTCTCCCTGGAGAGACTTTTGCTGACCCTCAAGAAAGCGGTGGAGAGCTTTCCGGAGGCAATCCAAGAGAAAGAACTTCCTATAGTGGGTAACAGCAAGGCCATAAGGGAGATAAAGGAACTTATCCGAAAGGTAGCCCCCACCGACGTGCCTGTCCTTATAACAGGCGAGTCCGGTACCGGAAAGGAACTGGTGGCCAGAAGTATACACTATCTGTCTCAACGTCAGAGAGGACCCTTCGTGGATATCAACTGCGCCTCTATACCCGACGACCTTCTGGAGGCGGAGTTGTTCGGCTACGAGAAAGGTGCTTTCACATCGGCATCTTCCAGGAAATTGGGAAAACTGGAACTGGCCCATTCAGGCACCTTGTTCCTCGATGAGATAGGAGACATGAGCCTTAGGGCCCAAGCAAAGCTTCTCAGGGTCTTAGAGACCAAAAGGTTCACACGACTGGGTAGCAACCAGGTGATAGAGTCGGATTTTAGGATCATAAGTGCCTCCAACAAAGATCTTCTGCAGGAGGTGGAAAAGGGAAGCTTCCGGCAGGATCTTTACTACAGAATTTCCACAGTGGTGATACATTTACCTCCTCTGAGAGAGAGGGTGGAGGACGTACCCCTTCTGGCAGAGTATTTTCTAAAACAGTTCGCACCCGATAAGATTCTTTCGGAGGATGCCAAAGAAGAGCTCATGAGATATTCATGGAAGGGTAACGTGAGGGAACTTAAGAACCTCATGGAGAGAATAGCCATACTACATACAGGCGAAAGGATCACCGCCAGAGACCTAAAAGCTCTCCTCTATGTGCAGGATGAGGATTACAGGGGTCTGTTACAGGAACAGAACTTTAAAAAGGCAAAGATGATGTTTGAAAAACTCTTCCTTACCAAAAAGCTGAGGGAGAATCAGTACGACATAAAGAAGGTGGCCCAGATAACAGGTCTTGATCTTTCTACCCTCTATAGGAAGATAAAACAGTATGGTATAGAGTTAAAATAGTTACACCATGAAGAATCACAACGTTTTCATAGCCCTACTTCATTATCCTGCCATGGCAAAGGACGGGAAGATCATCATAACCTCCTTCACCACCATGGACCTCCATGATATAGCGAGACCTGCAAGAGCCTACGAAATAAACACCTTTTATATAGTCCAGCCTGTAGATGCTCAGAGGTACATAATTCAGAAACAGATAGACTATTGGCTGTCGGAAGAAGGAAGGAAAACCAACCCCACCCGTCACGAGGTGGTGAGTATGGTAAAACTCCTCTACACTTACGACGAAGTCATAGAGGACATACAGAAGAACAGGGGAACCAAGCCTGTGGTGGTGGGAACGGATGCCCGCCCTTATCCCAAAACTGTCAGTTATCAGTTTCTGAGAGAAGAGATAGAAAAGAGGGAAAGGGACTTTCTGATAGTTTTTGGAACAGGGTACGGTATACCACCGGACCTGATGGCCACTTTTGACTACATTCTGGAACCCATCTACGGTGCAGGAGACTGGAATCACCTCTCGGTGAGGAACGCGGCCGCCATAATACTGGACAGACTTCTCAGTAGAAACAGGTGTTGAGATGCTTTACCACCTGGCACTTTACCTGAAAGATCACGTATCTTTCCTTAACGTCTTTAAGTACATCACTTTCAGGTCCTTCTTAGCTCTTCTTGTGGCCTTCTTCATAGTGTTGGTACTGACACCTATCTTTGTGAAGAAACTGAAAGCTCTGCAGAGGCTCTTCAGGGGTTATGTGCGCCAATACACACCGGAAGGGCATACCGTAAAGAGATACACACCCACCATGGGTGGGCTGGTGGTACTTCTCAGTATTCTTATAACTTCCTTTCTCCTAATGCGCCTGGATCTTGCGTATTTCTGGATCATAGCCTTCTGTATGGTGAGTTTTGGTGCTATAGGCTTCTGGGACGATTTTGTGAAACTTAAAAACAAAAAGGGTATATCGGCAAAGAGCAAGTTCACGGCACAGACCATAACCGCTCTAACAACCGCTTTCTTACTCTACAATTTCACGGAAGTGGGTAGCAAGCTTTACTTTCCCTTCTTAAAGAACCTTTATCTGGATCTGGGTCTACTGTACATACCTTTCGCCACCTTGGTGATAGTAGCTACCTCCAACGCGGTCAATCTCACAGACGGGCTGGATGGCTTAGCTATAGGTCCCGTCATGACTACGGCTGCCACCATGGGTGTGATAGCTTACGCAACAGGTCACGCGGGTATATCCAAGTATCTCAACATACCCTATGTACCTTACGCCGGTGATCTGGCTGTACTTTGCCTAGCCATAGTGGGGGCCGGCCTAGGTTTCCTGTGGTTCAACGCCTATCCCGCTCAGTTGTTTTTGGGAGACGTGGGTGCCCTCTCCTTAGGTGCCGCCTTGGGTGTGATAGCCCTCGTGGCCAAATCGGAGCTTGTCCTGGTCATAGCGGGTGGTGTGCTGGTCTTTGAGACCCTCAGCGTTATATTACAGGTGGCCTACTTTAAACTCACAAAAGGTAAAAGGTTGTTCCGCATGGCACCCTTCCACCACCACCTGGAACTTTCCGGACTGCCGGAACCCAAGATAGTGGTGCGTATGTGGATCGTATCCATCCTGCTGGGTGTTATAGCCCTCACCACTCTAAAACTGCGATGAGAGTCCTCTTTATGGGAACACCCAAGTTTGCTCTCCCGAGCCTTGAAAAGATCTACAGGCACTTTGAACTGATAGGTGTCGTTTGCCAACCAGATAGGCCTGCGGGTAGGGGTATGAGGCCACAACCTCCACCCACAAAAGTCTTTGCCCTAGAAAGGCACTTACCGGTATACCAACCTGCCACCTCAAGGGAACTGGAGGATGTGGTGCTGAGTTTAAAACCTCAGTGTGTGGTGGTGGTTGCCTACGGCAAGATTCTCTCCTCCAAAATTCTTTCGGCGGTACCTTACGGATGCGTAAACCTACACGCTTCACTACTTCCCAAGTACAGAGGAGCAGCACCCATCCAAAGAGCCCTCATGGCGGGAGAAAAAAACACCGGCATCACGGTGATGCTGATGGACGAAGGAATGGACACAGGAGACATACTGGCCCAAGAAACCGTCAGTATAGAGGAGGAGGACAACCTGGAGACCCTCTCGGAAAAGTTATCTCACAAAGGTGCTGATCTTCTCCTGCAGACTCTCCAAAGATGGTTCCGGGGAGAGATAGAGCCTGTACCCCAGAAGGGAGAGCCTACTTATGCTCCCCCCATACAGAAGGAAGAATTCAGGATATGTTGGAAGGCCACCTCAGAGAGTGTAAAGGACCGTGTGAGAGGCCTTTACCCTAACGCCTACACCTTAACACCAGAAGGACACAGGATACGTATCCTTAAAGTAAGGCCGGTGGAAGGTACAGGTGAACCTGGAGAGATACTATCCCGAAACAGATTAGTGGTTGCTTGTTCAAAAGGCGCCGTTGAGATACAAGAGCTCATAACACCTAAAGGGAAAAGGGTCAGGGGTGAGGACTTTCTGAAGGGATACTCCCTGAAAAACTTCCTGTGAAGCTTATATTAGCTTATTTATGAAAGGTAAAGACTTTCTCGCTCTCACTGTTGGTACGAACCTGGTGGGAGGTGTGCTGGCAGGTCTTTTGGTGGGTTACCTTTTCGATAGGTGGATAATGGAGGATCTTTTCGGTGTAAGAACTCAACCTTACGGACTTATGTTCTTTTTCCTAATAGGAGTTATATCAGGTTTTGTTAACGCATACCGGGACATGAGGAAGCTTCGGTGAAGAAAGTAGTAGTTCTTTTCAGTGGGGGTGTGGAGAGCAGTACCTTACTTTACTTAAAGCTGAAGGAAGGGGTCTGTGTGTATCCTGTCTATGTAAGAGAAGGTATGAGCTGGGAACATGCGGAACTCTTCTGGGCCAAGAAAGTGTGGCATCACTTTAAAGAGTCGTACACCAACCTGATGCCTCTGTGTGTGTGCAGAGGGAACGGTGTACCACCCAGGAAAGGTGAGCTGTTTATCCCTTTAAGAAACCTCAGGTTAGCGGCCTCCGTTGCCACATACGCTCTGCGAAGAAAGGCTTATGAAATAAACATAGGAAGTCTTGGAGCTTATCCTTTTCCCGACAATAACCTTCCTTACCTGAAGGAGGTGGAAAAACTTCTTTCGGTAGGTTCAGGACAAGATATAAAACTGGAAGCTCCCCTCTTTGGTATGGACAAAAGGAGGATAGTGGAGTTGTACGGACCACATGTTCCCCTACACCTCACCTTCTCCTGCATAAAACCTATACGGAAAGGGAACAAATTTTTCCACTGTGGTAAGTGTGTGAAATGCTTGGAAAGGGAAGAAGCTCTCAGCCGCCTGTGATGGGTGGCCCTATCTTTACCAACCCCAACTCCGTTATCTCCATAAAGTGGGTTCTCGTATCGTGACCGCACATTCTACAACCGTCTATACGGAAGAGTCTCACCACATCTCCTATCTGTTTCTTGTATATCCTTGCCTGGGTTTGAGTGAGTATGAGCTCTTTTGAGAGAACGATGGAACAGTCCACTATGTGGCTCACCGCATAGCCTCCCGCTGCTTCAGCAGTTAGCTCCTCGTGGCCACTCCTCTTTTGGGAGACAAAGAGGGCTGTCTGATACCACTTTTTCATAAAGTTAAAGAGCTGCCTCACTATAGTTCTGGCCATCATCTCCTTAGCTTCGTAAAGGCCTGTTACCGAGTCTATTATGGTGTGGCGCACTTTGTAAGTCTTTATGGCGTAGGCAAGGGTGGCAAACAGATCAGGTAGGTTCTCCCTCAGTCTCCCGTGAGAGGCAGCGTCTATGAGAACTATCCTGTCCTGAATAGAGTCCCAGTCTATACCCATCGCTTTGGCCCTTTCCCTAAGACCTACCGTTACGAAAGGTGCAGGAGACTCAACAGTTATGAAGGCCACTCCTTCTCCTCGGCTAGCCTGCATCACCGCATACTGTTCCACCATAAGGGACTTACCTGTGTCTGACACACCTGTTATGTTGGTGACAGAGTAAGCGGGTATGCCTCCCAGAGGTTTTTTGATAATCTTACCGTCTACCAGTTCAGCTACAAAGAAAAGATCATCAAGACCCTCCACACCCGTAGGTACGCCTTGGAGACGTGGTGCTTTTTTTATAGCCTCACCGGCTATCCAGATACTCTCCTCCACTATCTGTGGTTTTTCCTTCTCTTCCATCATAGATACTTATCTTAACACATCGCTTATCAACGCTAAATATTCCCTAAGTGCCTTGTAACTGTCTGCCAAGACGGTCATCTTAGGTAAAAGACTGTAAAGGTTGTATCTTGTCTCTCTCTTAAAGTCTGTAGGATACGGTATGACTTCCAGGCCTTGTTTCTGGAAATCTCTTACCGCACGTTTCATATGATACGCCGACGTAACCAAAAGTATCTTTTTGTAACCTAACCTGTCGCACATCTCTTTCACATAAAGGGCGTTCTCTTCTGTATCCCTGCTCTCAGTTTCCGTATAAACACGGCGTGTGTCCGCTTTAAGTTCCGTAAGGAGAGCCTTCATGGCTTCTGCCTCCGGCATGCTACTTATACTGGCTCCCCCGGAGAGGATCATGGGTAGACCTGTCTTTCGTTGAAGTAAGTAAGCGGTGAGCAGTCTCTTCACCGAATCTTCCTTAAGGACACCACTGCCGTAGGCACCACCACCCAAAACCACTATCACATCGGCGGAAAAGCTTCCGGGCACAGGATAAGCTTCCTCCAGGGGTTTGTAAAGGAGATCCTTTACAGGTTCTATAGAGAGGAGATACATACTTAATGCCGAGCTCACCCCCAAGATGTAGAGCTTTCTGTTTTTTCCGGAAAAACAGCCATAACAAGAAAAGAGATGATGAAGATTCCCGGAGGCAGTACCCAAAAGGACACCAACTTCTTCAGGAAAAACATCAGAACATCTGTTTCCTGGTAGCTATCAGAACGTTCTCCACCTTGTTCTTCTTGGCTATGTCCATCAGAGCCACCACGTACTTATGGAGAGTATCCTGATCAGCTTCTATAACCAGTGTTTGCACACCACCTGCCAGATGCTTGTCTATCTCCTCCAGACTCACTCTCTTACCATCCATAAGGTAGCTTCCGTCCTTATACACCTGAACCACAACAGCTCTCTGCTTTTGGCTCTCACCTTCTTTGGCAAAGGGAAGCTTAACGGCCAGAAAGCTTAAGGGAGATTGAAAAGCCAAAACAGCCAGAAAAAGAAACACCGCTAAAAGAGTATCCACCAGAGGCACCACATCTATGTAGGCTCTCTCCTCCTCTCGGAATCTTCGCCTCAAGGGATGACCCTCAGCACCTGACTCAGTTCCTCTTCCAGCCTGTCCAGTATATTACCGGCCAATATTCTGAAAACCCAGTAAAAGAAAAGGGCAGGTATGGCCACAGCAAGACCCACCGCTGCAGAAACAAGAGCCTCTCCGATGCCTGAGGAGAGAAGTCTTAGAGCCTGCTCCCCCTGCTCTATAGAAAAAGCGGAGAAGACTTTTATGAGTCCCGTGATGGTACCGAAGAGCCCTACGAGGGGAGCAAGACTCGCTATGGCGGAAAGAAGAGGGATGTTCTTCTCCAATTTTGGCATCACAAGATCCAGCTCTTCCTGCAAGGCTCTCATGAGATCTTCCTTAGATATCCTTCCCGTCCTATAGTCTTCCAGTATCCTGAGTAGGATACGAGAAGCTACCGAAGAGTCCAGAGAGAGGAGTTTTATAGCACCCTCGGTATCCCCTCCCGCCAGCAATGTCTTAAGATCTTTAAAGGAACGCGACAAGAAGATAGATGGTCTAAGATTCAGTAACCTTTCTATAACGATGGCCCACGATATCACCGATAGGAAGAGAAGCACGTAGACGGCAAGCCCGCCTTTCTGGAGTAGATCAAGGAGAGGCATCTTTACTTTCCTCACAAGGAGGTAGAGCCCTCCTCCACCTTTCCACCTTGATCCTTTCATCCCTTCCGAGGGAAGACTCATCTACCCTGTTGAGAAAACAGGAAGCATCCTTACGAGCGCCGAGCCTCATCAGTATGTCCACACCATCCATCACCGCTTTATTATAAACCTGTGTGCCTCTGTAGTGGAGGGATATGTCTACAAGGAGTTCTAAGGCTTTCCTGTAATCTCCTGCTTCCTCGTACTCTTTGGCTTTAGTGTACTTAGCCCAGGCACTTGTTTCCTTATCCGGACTCAGAAGGAGAAACTCCAATATCTGAGGGTCCTTTTTGGCACGGTAAAGATTCATCAGAGATCTGTCAAAGTCCTTACTATGATACCCTGAGCTTATAACTTCCTTGGCTAACGGTAAAGCCTTTTCCCAGTTTTTCATACTTACGTAGATACCAACCGCCTTAGCTTTGTCTTCGGTGGAGCCTTCCGACAAGAGGGCAGCCACACTGTCCTTGTCCCCCAGCTTTTGGTAAGTATCTATCAGTTTTTGGCGTGCTAGCTGAGCATCCGTTGGTGGCCCCTCCTTGTAAACTTTGTACAGTAGAACCAACCTCTTTTTAACGTCGGGTTCTATGTCTGCCAGCAGGAGGAGCGCTCTGCTCTCTACAGGGGTTCCCACCAAGTCCAAGAGGAGCCTCTGCGCATCTGATAATCTGTTCTGCTGTATGTAAAGCTTGGCCAGTTGTAACTTAAGGTGCTGAGCGGTAGGAGAATCAGGATCTTTCTTGAGATAGTCTTCTATCAGCTTCGTTTCTTGCTCTATGTTCATATTGGTGGGCTTAGCTTCCAAAAGGGCCAGGGTAGCCTGCCTTGCGTAAGGAGTATCGGGATACTCTTCTATAACCTTCCTGTAGGTCTCCTGAGCCTTAGAGAGATCACCCATGTTATAAAAGGCATCTCCCATCTTAAGAAGAGCCTGAGGCCTCAGCGGGCTGCTCTCTGGCACACGGGAGAAAAACTCCACCGCCTTGTTGTAGTCTTCCTCCATAAAGTAGGAGAGGCCTAAAAGGTAAAGCTCCCTATCTGTCTGAGGTGTAAGGTAAGATCTGGCTTTAGCGGGGTTTCCCAGTAACAGATAGGCTTCTGCCTTCAAGAGGCGTGCTTGAAGTCTATCATCTTTCTCCAGCGTAGTTATAACCTCTTTGTAGTTCTTCATGTTAAAGTAGGCGAGGGCTCTGTAGTAGGGATCATCCAGATACTGAAGGGACTCTTTCCATCTTCTCTGGCGGAAAAGATCCCAACCTCTGTACTCTCTGGCCAGCTGAGGGAACTTTTTATCAGCGTATTCTAGGAGAGGCTCCATGGGCTTACCGGCCCAGTAGGCAGCCTCCAAAAGCAACTTGTATTGGTCAGCGTCGAGCTCTCTTTGATGCTCTAGAAGAGTGTCGTAAACCTTTTCGTAATCTCCCATCTTCATAAGACTGTAAGAAGCCTTCTCAAGGTCTCCAGCCTCCATAAAGCTGCTGTAGGCAAGCTGATATCTTCCCGTGTTGTAGGCTATGATGCCTGCCTTTTCCAGGTACTTCCTGTTGTGGGTCAATGTGTAAACCATCCGAGCCAGAAAGTAGTCTTCGGAAGATACAAGGTCATAAAGAGCGTTGGAAAGATTGGTGTTTATACTTTCAAGAACACTTGCGTATTCCAAAGCTTTGGACACATCCCTTTCTTTGTAAGCTATCACTCCCAGATAGTAGAGAGCTATGTCCCTGTAAGGTCTGAGGGGCTTGGAGTAGGCCTGAAAGATCTTTTTGGCTTCATCCCACTTTCCTGAGAAAAAGAGCACAACCCCCCTTCTGAGAGCTGTACTGTCATGGTAGTGGTTACTCATCTGTCCAGCTACAAAAAGCTGTACGTAGTGGCAGTATTTTTTGAAGACAACATTCTCACAGGAAGGCGTTGAGATTATACCCTTGACAGATATGGAGTAAACCACCTTCCAGAAGGGATCGTCGTTGGCGGGTGGTTTTCCCTCCTTCCTGAAGGATAGGGCATAGTAAGATTCACAGGCAGGCTTCCTGTACATGTGACCAAAGGTGCATGACTCTTTGAAGTAATCAAGGGCGGAGTTATCATCTCCCTCTTTCACCTTCATAACACCGAGAAGATACAGGGCCATTGGCCTGTAAGAAGAAGGCATGGAAATGACCTTACTCAGTTCCCTCTTAGCATCCTCCCACCTTCCCATAAGGTAGTAGTCCACACCTCTTTTGTAAGCTACCATGTCGGCAGGTTTACCACAACCCACACTGTCATCCCTAAGAGGCGATACCTCCGCCAGCTCCAGCTCTTTTGGTGGCTCCAGGAGATGAGAGCTAAGATCCAGTACCTTTCCCTCCCCCATGGGTAATAGAGGAGGGGGTTCCAGCTTTGGTTTTTCCCTTATCTGCTGAGCTCGTAACTCTACACTTAGCTCAAACTCCTTCTTTATCTGGGCCCATAGGAAGATACCCGTCAGAAAACTAAAGAGCGCTATGAGCCTCCACATAATACTCTCCTAAGTGACAAGTTATGTTGAGTTTCTGGATCACGTTTCTGTTTTCTTCCAAGTGAATAACCGAATAGCTGGCGTTATCACACCCAAAGCTCCAAAAACGAGAAAGATCTACACCCAGAAGGTAACAGTACATGGCCCTTATGGGGACAGTGTGGGAAACAACGGCCACCGTTTGGTGCTGGTGCTTTCTCTTTATCTCCTCCACGAAATCCGCCACACGTCTGTAGACATCGGTGAGACTTTCACCTCCTTCAAAGCTGGTTCTGTGGGGTTCCTCCATCCACATTCTGAAAGTTTCCGGAAACCTCCTTTTGACCTCCTCTACTGTGAGACCGGACCAGACGCCGTGATCTATCTCCCTTATCCTTTCGTCCTTCACCACATGCACGTCTCTTCCCTTTGCTATCTCCAAAGCGGTCAGATACGTTCTTCTGAGGGGAGAGGAGTATATGACATCAAAGGGTACATTCCTCAAAGCCTCTGCCAGAAGACGCGCCTGCTGTAAACCCCTCTGTGAGAGCTCAGGATCCAGAAGGCCCTGATAACGCCCTTCGGGATTCCAAGTACTTTCGGCGTGACGCACCACAAAGAGCTTCACCATACCCTGTACTCCATGAGGGTCTCTGAGTAGACCTTAGTAGCTTCTCCTAAACGGACAGAGTAACCCATCTTGTAAAGGACCACCTCCAGAAGACCCACCAGCATAAGACCATCTTTAGGATCTACTCCCATGTGGGATATCCGTATCAGTTTCCCCTTCCAATGATCCTGACCACCTGCTGTCCTCACACCGTACCTCAGAAGACTCTTCCTTATCTCCTCAGCCTTTTCGTGGTATAGGGCCGTCACCGATATGGCAGGCCTCTTAGCGAAAAGTTCCAGACCCATCACTTGAGCAGCTCTGCGTGTCCCTTCTGCAACGGCTGCGTGGCGCCTCTCTACCCTTTCCATACCCTCTTCCAACAGGATGCTGAGACTTTCTCTGAGGGCCAGTATGAGGGATATGGCCGGTGTCCACGCGGTTTGACCCTTCTGTTGTTGGGACAGCTCCCTCTTTATGTCAAAGTAAAAGGCTCTGTTACGCAGCCTTTCGGCAGCTCTCTCGGAGAACCACAGCATAGAGAGACCCGGGGGTAGCATGAGAGCCTTTTGGGATCCTCCTACCAAAACATCTATGTTCCACTCATCGGGATTTATACGGTAAACACCAAGGGCCGTTATGCCGTCCGCCACCAGAAGCACATCCCTTTCTTTACATAACTGTCCTATTTCCTTTACAGGATGGTAAACTCCCGTAGACGTTTCCGAAATCTGGATGAGCACACCCCTGCAGTCGGGATGCCGCTCCAGAAGGTCCTTCACATACTCCGGATCAGCAGCCTCTCCCCAAGACACCTTGTACTCTATAGGTGAAAGGCCCCAGTGTTGTGCCAAAAGGAGCCACCTTTCACCGAACTTACCACCGTTCACCACCAACACCTTGTCGCCTTCTGAGAAAAAGTTGAGGACAGAGGCCTCCATAGCACCGGTTCCTGAAGAGGCAAAGAAGACAAAGTTGTCCGAAGGAGACTCAAGAAGTCTTTTAAAGAGATCTCTCACTTCTCTGAAGGCTTGTTGAAACTCCTCTGTTCTGTGATGTATTATCTGCTGCTGAAGGACGGTTCTCACCCTGTCAGGAAGCTCTACAGGACCAGGAGTAAAGAGACGTTCTTTCATGGGTAAACTATTTTAACCCATGATAGGAGTCCTGATGGCACTGGCGTCTGCCCTCTTTTGGGCCACCAACGACCTTATCAGCAAGAAGCTCCTACAGAAAGGTTGGGATGAGTATCTGGTCCTCTGGGTAAGGTTCCCGGTGGCCACTCTGATCCTGACACCCTTAGGAATCCTCTATTGGGATCTTAAGGAGAACGTCTTTCTTTACACTTTCCTCTGGCTTCCCATAGAGGTCCTGGGAGGCATCTTCTTTATGAAGGGTCTAAAACATGCTCCTCTTTCCGTAGCCATGACTTTTTATTCCTTCATGCCTTTCTTCACCGCCGTATCTTCTTTCCTGGTGTTGGGAGAAACCATAACCTTCGTCGGTTTTGTAGGTGTATGTCTTTTGGTGGCTGGGAGTTTGATACTCACAGGTTTTTCTGTGGGTGATTTTTTCAGAAAAAATATAGGAAGCCTCTATATGCTTATCTCCACGGCCCTTTTCGGCTTTAACGTAACCTTAGGGAAAATGGTGGTTCTCGAGAGCAACCCTTTCTTCTTTGCATGGTACTACTCTCTCTGTATGAGCCTGGCTACTCTGTTCTTCGTAAGGAGAAACATCCTCTCTGCAAGGACTGTCTGGAGAAACCCGGTGATCTTCCTTCTGGGTTTCCTCTTCGCCTCTGGTGATCTGCTGTACCTTTACGCCTACCTTTACATACCTGCCTCTTACGTGGCGGCCTTAGAAAGAACCTCTCTTCTCATAGCGGTCCTCTACGGGAGGATATTCTTCGGGGAACCCATAGAGAGGGTCCTTCCCTCCTCCCTTCTCATACTATCAGGATCTCTCTTGCTGGCCCTGAGCGTAGGAGGATAGGTAGGCTTCTTTGTACCTCACATAGTTTTCTGCAGAGTTCTTTATCATCTCCACTTCTTCCTCACGGAGGTCTCTCACCACACGCGCGGGCACACCGGCCACCAGCACACCGGAGGGAAATTTTTTGTGGGGTGTAAGGAGAGCACCCGCTCCTATCAGCACGTAGTCTTCTACCTCTACACCGTCCATTACCACAGCGCCCATACCCACCAGCACATAGTTACCTATCTTACAACCGTGAAGGATCACCGAGTGTCCTACCGTCACGTAGTCCCCTATCCAGGTGGGGTATCTCTGATGGGTCACGTGTACCACCGTGTTGTCCTGTATGTTGGTTCTCTTACCTATCCTTATCCAGTTCACATCACCCCTTATGACAGCGCCGTACCACACACTGGAGTCCTCACCTATCTCCACATCACCTATCACCACCGCGTTCTCCGCCAGAAAGACGGTAGGGTGTATCTTGGGTGTTCTGTCTCCGTAAGGTCTCACTATGGGCATGGATCATTATTTTAAGCTTTTGATGAGAATGACGGGCTTTGTGGGGCTGCCGGGAACCCCTGAGTAGAACCTGAACCAACTTTCAGGTACAACCTCCCACAGTTTCTTCCACACCTCCACCCAGAGCTTAACAAACTCCCACGTAGGTACCGCCGGACACCCCACTGCTATAGATATGACTAGATCTCCAGCTTCGTTTATGGAAGGTACAAGAGGAAAGCTCCGACAGTCTATGGGATGTCTGCCGTGTATACCGCACCAACCTCCTACGTTGAAGGGACAGTCGGTGTGAGGAGGTACGTAACCTATTTTCATACCACAAACCTCTATCTCAGGGAAACCTCTCACCCCCAAACTGGACAGCACATCCAGTTCATAGGGAAGAAGTACAACAGCTTCGTGGAGTTTCTGACAGTTTTTTGCACCGCCCTTAGCGCACAGAAAGCAGTTGAGTTTAGCACAATCCTCTAGATTGGTGTCTTTCACCTGCGTGTACACTTCCTCCAGTACTCTTCTTATACGCAATCCATCAGGTACATCCATTCTCCCTTCATACATTATCCCGTGGTTAGGAAGTGTGCAACTTCTTATAATTAGATAAAGGGGGTAAAAGGATGGAATTTTTGGGTAAAGACAACTCTCCCCTCACTCAGGAGGAGTGGGAGATCTTAGAAAAAGCTATCTGGGATGTGGCCAAAAGGACCCTCATATGCAGACGCTTCATGCCGGTGGTAGGTCCTCTGGGAGCAGGGCTCCAGATGGTGTCCTACGATGTCTTCTTAGGGGTGGAACCAGGTAGCTGTGAGGTGAGTCCAGGTGAGGAGGCACAGATCTGTGAACCTGTGAGGGTAGGTAAGAGAAAAAACATCCCACTGCCCACCATATACAAACCTTTCGCCATAAGTTGGAGAGATCTGGAGTACTTCAGGCAGCTACAACTACCTATAGACACATCGGCGGCTTCTGCCGCAGCCTTCGCCACAGCAGTAGCAGAAGACACCCTCATCATACACGGCAACGAAAGATTAGGTATAGAAGGTCTCCTCACGGTGGAGGGCAGACAGAGTATGTCCATGAGTGACTGGGATGTTATGGGTAACGCCTTCAACGATGTGTCGTTGGGTATATCCAAACTGTCGGAGAGCGGCTTCTTCGGACCTTACTACCTTCTCCTAAATCCTAAGGAGTATTTCAAACTCAACAGGGTTTATCACAACACGGGCCTACTGGAGCTGGAACAGATAAAGAAACTGGTAGCGGATGTCTTTTACACACCCATTGTGCCTGAGGGTAAGGCTATTTTGGTGTCCGCAGGGCCGCAGAACATGGACATAGCTCTAGCTATGGACATAAGCCTAGCTTATGTGGAGACTACCAACATGATACACCACTTCCGAGTTATGGAAATACTGGCACCCAGAATAAAGAGACCGGGCGCCATACTAGTTATAGGGAAGTGAGGGCTCTCCACAGTAGCTGGGATATCTCCTCCTCCATCCCCTCCTCCTTCTCTATAATACCAGATACCACCAGTAGAAAGATTCTCTCTAAGGTACCTACAAAGACGGCCAAAGCGTACTCTCTCCGGACTTTTATTAAACCTTCTCCTATGGCTTCGTCCAAAACCTTTAGAACGATGTCTTTGGGAAGATGGGTGTATTCGGTAACCTCCTCTCCTCTAAAGTAGTGGAAGAGATTGATGTACCTAAAGGCTTCAGGGTTGTTAAAGGAGAATCTTAGAAAAGCCTGAGCCACCAGAAGAAAACGTTGTCTTACGTTTTCACCTTTTTCATAAGCCTCCGAAAGTACCTGGTAAAACTGTTCCGAACAATAGGCAAAGAGGGTCCTCACTATCTGATCTTTGCTGGTGAAATGCCTGTAGATGGCCCCTTCAGTAATACCCACCTCACTGGCTATATCCCTCATGGTAGTTTCCTTTATTCCCTTCTCCGAAAAGAGCTTGAGAGATGCATCAAGTATTCTGGTGCGCGTGCTGGATCTTCTAGGCATAACCCATTATTATACTTGTTGACAGCTAACTATCCTCTATTTAGACTTTTAGTATCATGAAGGTGCTCATGATAGACAACTACGATTCTTTCACCTACAACTTAGTTAACTACCTTCAGATACTGGGCGCACAGGTAACCGTGGTGAGAAACGACCAGATAAAGGTGGAAGATGTCCCTTCTTTTGAACCTGACGCGATAGTTATATCACCTGGTCCCTGTACACCCAGAGAGGCCGGCATATCGGTGGAGGTAATAAAGAGTTACTATACCAAGTATCCCATACTGGGTGTGTGTTTAGGACACCAGGCTATAGGTTACGCTTTCGGTGCCAACATAGTGAGAGCAAAAAGACTCATGCATGGTAAAACATCCCTCATATACCACGAGGGTGTGGGAATACTGGAAGGCCTCCCCAATCCTTTTGTGGCTGTGCGTTACCACTCATTGGTGATAGCGGAGGATAGCCTTCCGTCCTTTCTTAAGGTAACAGCACGATCCGATGATGGTGAGGTTATGGCCATCCAGCACACAGATTATCCTGTGTTCGGTGTCCAGTTCCACCCTGAGTCAGTTATGTCAGAGGCGGGCCTCGATCTTCTGAAGAACTTCCTTAAGATCACCGAAGAGACTCGTCTATCCAGTTGAGATAGTCCGGGTTACCAGCCACTATGGGCAGAGCTATTATCTCCGGAACGGTGTAGGGATGATTCTCCTTCACTTCTTTGAGGAGTTGAGGGAAAAGGGAGAAAGACGTTTTCACCACAAGGAGAGATTCCCTATCTTTCTCCATATTCCCCTTCCACCAGTAGAGAGATCTCACCTCGGGAACCACGTTAACACACGCACCCAGCTTTTTCTCCACTATGAGATGGGCCAGCTGATCCGCTCTATCGGGTGGTACCGTTATGAGTACCACACAGTAACCCAACATGTTTAATATCTTACCACATGGGTGTGGGAGATTTTTTGGTGCTTTACAAAATACCGGTGGAGGAAGATCTTCTGGTGAGGGTTTACGGTACTACAGGTATCTCTACCCTCTTGGTGAGGGACGGTACCCTCCCTCAAACGGGCTATATGCCCATCTTTGAACCCTTTAATGTGATAAGACTTTACTTCAGACAATCAGGCAACCTTCTGGTGCTGGTGGATATCCTAAAGGTAGAGCCATACTCTTACCTGTCACTTCAGAGCTACGAAAGGTGTATGTGGATGTATCAGATACTGTTCTTCCTATACAGATGGATAAGATTCTATGATCCTAACCTCTTTGAGTTGGCCAAAAGATACCTCACCATCTTTCCCAAAAACCCCTCCACCTTCTACATAAGATTTCAATTAGATGTGCTGAAGATAATGGGCCTTTTTAAGGAAGAAGCCTTTGGAGAAGAACTGTCATCTGTGGTGAGGCGTTTAGCTACTGCCGACACCCACACCCTTCATCGTATAGCGTTAAGCAAACAGATAAGACAAGAACTTTCCGACAGAATAAACCAGTTACTTACAGAACACTTTTTCTGATAGAATGATAAGTATGGACCGGGATATTGTGGACAGGGTGGCCAGCCTTGCCAAACTGAGCCTGAAGGAAGAAGAAAGGGAACTTCTCGGAAAACAGCTTTTGGATATCATCAACTTCGTGCGTCAGTTGGAAGAGGTAGACACATCTCATGTGGACCAATATCTCCTCACCGAAAACAGTACACCCCTTAGGGAAGACGAACCGAGGAGGAGTTTTTCCCAAGAGAAAGCTCTCATGAACGCTCCTCAAAGGGAAAACGGCTTTTTCGTGGTACCTCAGATTCTGGAATGACACCCTTTCACCTGATGGGATCAGACCACCGTATAGTGAGAGCAGCCAGAGTATCCTTTGCCAAAGATGATCTGGTGGACCGTGAGAGGGACATAAAACTACTTAGGTATCTTTACCAGAACAAACACGCAAGCCCCTTTGAACACGTCATAATAGCTTTACCATCCAGCAGAGAAGAATACTTTCAGTGGGTGGAGAAGATTACTCTTCCTACCTGCCTCGTTTACTACGCAGAGGGTTACACTTGGCTGAACCTCAGGACCACCATCAACATCTGGGAACTCATACCGGAGGAAGTAAAAGAGGGTCTTAGAGCCTCACTTCCTGCCACCATCAGCATAGTGGAGGGAACAGAGGTAAGAGGTTACACGGTGGATGAGCAAAAAGTGATGTGGAGGGAGGATACATCATCGGGATGGATAGGGCTTGTGGATAAACTGGAACTGGGAACATGTATGGATCACTACACCTTTGTGGTAGAATGTCCCCTCTTTGTGGCGCGCCAGTGGATGAGGCACCGTTTTGGGAGTTTTAACGAAGTATCCAGAAGGTACGTAAGTTATGAGCCTTCCTTTTACATACCTAAGTATCTGAGACCTCAGGCCAAGGATAACAAACAGGCCAGTGAGGACATACCTATGCCTGAGTGGGCACATTTCTTAAAGGAGTGGGATAGGATAGTGAAGGGTACCGTTGAGCTTTACAACAAGATGATAGAGAAGGGTGTAGCCAAGGAGCTGGCGAGGGGTGTTTTACCTCAAACCATGAAAACCCGTTTCTACTGGACGGTTCCCCGTATATCGCTGGACAACTTCATCAGTCTCAGGGATAGTCCCCATGCCCAAAAGGAAATAAGGGAGTTTGCTGCCATTATCAAAGAAAGGGTAGGCTACAGAGGAACCGACAGGAGGATGAGACTGTGATAAAGATAGTGGTTCCTGCCAGTACCAGCAACCTTGGACCGGGCTTTGACACCTTTGGTCTTGCCCTTGGACTTTATAACATCTTTTTAGTGGAGAGACACCCCTCTTACAGAGTGTGTGTGATAGGTGAGGGTACACACCTTCCTAGAGACACCGGTAACCTGATGGTGATGGCTTACAGGATGGCCTGTAGTCGGTGGGGAGTGGAGGAAGTCCCCCTTAAGGTTATCCAGATAAACCGTGTTCCCACTGCCAGAGGTCTTGGGTCTTCTGCCACTGCCATAGTGGGAGGAATAACAGCCTGCGAGAGGATACACAACCTAAGGAAGAGGGTGGAGGAGAAGGTGGAGGTGGCTCTTGAGCTGGAACCACATCCCGATAACATACTTCCTGCACTGGTGGGTGGTCTGGTGGTGTGTGCCAAAGGTGAGGAAGGCATATCTTTCGTAAAGCTGGACTTTCCTGAGGATCTTAGGGTGGTGGTGTGCGTACCTTCCGTGGAAGTTTCTACCGAGGAAGCAAGAAGAGTCCTCAGAGGAGATGTATCCCTACAGGATGCTGTCTTTAACGTCCAGAGAAGCTGTCTTCTGTTGGCAAGTCTTATGACCCGCCGTTACTCACTACTTAAAGAAGCTGTGAAAGACAGATTACATCAGCCTTACAGGTCCCGGTTGGTACCCGCCATGTACACAGTTATGGAGGAAGCTTACACAGCCGGAGCTCTGGCCTCTTTTCTAAGTGGTTCCGGTCCCACCGTGGCTTCTCTGTGTCAGGGAAACTGTGAAAAGGTGGGACAGGCTATGGTACGTGCCTTTAAAAAGGCAGGCGTTGAAGCCAAGTACATGGTGCTGCAAGTGGATAGAGAAGGGACCAGATGTCATGAGGATACTGACGTTGGACATAGGTAACACTACAGTAGACGCCTGTGTCTTTGACGGTAGGGATTTTTACCGTATAGGCCGGTTCCCTCACCAAGATGTTCATCTTCTGAAGGGAAACTACGATGCTGTTTTGGTCTCTTCTGTAAAGCCCTCCGTTAATCACCTTGTACTGGAGCTATTCCCAGAGGCATTTTTGATAGAACCTAAGCATGTACCCATAAAGACAGAGGATATCCAGAAGGAGAAGGTAGGTGTAGACAGGCTTCTCAACATCTATGGTTTTATCCAGTTTCATTCCACAGACGGTTTGGTGATTTCGTGTGGCACCGCTTTCGTGTTGGATCTTGTCAAAGACTCTGTCTTTGTGGGTGGATTCATAGCCGCCGGGGCAAAGCTCCGTTTGGAAGCTCTCCTCTCGAAGGCAGAACTTATACCTAAGTTTCAACTTCAGCTGGTGGACGTTCCGGTAGGTAAAGACACTCAGACAGCGGTTTTAGGTGCCATAAGGCGCGAGATGGTTTGCTTCGTAAGGTGTTTGCAGAGACAGTTTATGGATAGCTACGGTAAGGAAGCGTTCACCGTTATCACGGGTGGGGACGCATGGATGTTGGAGGGTACGGGTGTGGAGGACCCATACCTCCTTCACAGAGCCATGTGGAAACTCTTCACTGAAATGTCTTGACTATTCTGTAATAGGTGTCTCTCTGAGCAGGTGTGAAACCAGCACTCCTTATGGCCTTTACCATATCCTCCACACGGGGTATACTCACCTTGTAACCCGTGGAGGATATCACGTTTTCCTCCATCATCACAGAACCTAAATCGTTGGCGCCAAAATGAAGCCCTATCACTCCCACCTTCATAGACTGGGTCACGTGAGAGCTTTGGATGTTACGGAAGTTATCCAGATACACACGGGAGAGAGCCAAAACTTTAAGGTAGTATACGGAAGATACTTCCTCCAGATGGTCCAGCTGAGTGCCTCCTTTCTTGAAGGTCCAAGGTATGAAGGCGGTAAAGCCACCGGTATCGTCCTGAATCCTCCTTACCCTCTCAAGATGTTCCAGTATGTGGTGAGGTCTTTCCACATGGCCAAACATCATGGTGGCTGTGGATGTCATTCCCAGTTCATGAGCTGTCCTGTGAACTTCTTCCCATTGGTCTGCGGTACATTTACCAGGGCTCAAAAAGGCACGCACATCGTTAGAAAGGATCTCGGCACCTCCTCCCGGCAGCGAGTCCAGACCTGCCTCCTTCAGTCGGAGGAGAACATCCCTTACACTCATCCTCTCTAACTTGGCCAGATACACTATTTCTGGAGCAGAGAAGGAGTGAATCTGTATCTGAGGGAACTTGGACTTTATGGTGGCGATGAGCTCCTCGTAAAAACCAAGGCGAAGGTTAGGGTTTAAACCTCCCTGCATGAGGAGGGTCGTACCTCCCCAATCCACCAGTTCCTGAACCTTGCGGATAATCTCCTCCAAAGGTAACACGTACCCTTCTGGAGAGCCCACACTTCTCTGAAAGGCGCAGAATTTACATCCGGCTACACACACGTTGGTGTAGTTGACGTTCCTATCTATCACAAAGGTAACCACGTTGTCGGGGTGAAACTTTCTCCTTATCTGATCTGCTAAGAAACCCAAAGTGGTAAGATCAGCCTTTTCCAGAAGAAAAAGCCCCTCTTCGGGAGACAGGCGTTCACCATCCAGTATCTTATCCTGCAGATACTCCACCGTCAGCGTTCGCATGGCTATTTTTAATATATCGCCTCACAGAGAAAAGTCACTGCCTAAATAAACCTCCCTGACTTCCTCCACCTGAAGTATCTCCTGAGGTCTCCCCTGAGCCAGCACTCTACCTTCTGAGATAATGTAAACTCTGTCCACCACCTTTATAGTCTCCCTCACGTTGTGGTCGGTGATGAGTATACCTATCTGATGCCTCTTTAGACCCACCACAAGGGATCTGATTTCCGCCACCAGTATGGGATCTATGCCCGCAAAGGGTTCGTCCAAGAATAGGTAACGTGGGTTTGGGATAAGAGCTCTTGCCACCTCCAACCTTCTCTTCTGACCTCCCGACAGCTGCCCTGCTTTTAAATCCTTAAGGTGATGAAGACCAAAGTCTGTGAGAAGTTCCTCGGCCTTTACCATCATAGTTTCTTTGCTGTCGTAGAAAAGTTCCAGAAAGATTAGGAGATTTTCTAAAACAGTCAGGTCCTCAAAGAGGGTATGCTCCTGTGGCAGGAAGGATATTCCGTATCTGGCTCTCCTGTGGGCGGGAAGGTGAGTTATGTCTTCGCCGTCCAACTCTATCTTACCTTCGTCCACCTTAACAAAACCTACCAGACAGTTGAAGAGAGTTGTCTTTCCAGCACCGTTGGGTCCCAAGAGACCAACCACCTCCCCCCTGTCCACCTGTATGTCAACACCTTTTAGCACCTCTCTCTTCCCGTATCTTTTCTTTATGCCATAAGCTTTTAGCATCAGCTTCTTACTACTTCCCATTCGGTGATGAGGTGGTGACCTCTCCTGAAGTGAGCCCTCAGCCTCAGATGTAGAAGATTCTTAAGACTCTTGAACCCTTCACCACCCACCAGCGTAGGTACGTTTTCACCTCCCACCACCACGGGAAGGTGTATGAGCCTTATCTCGTCCACATAACCTCTCTTTATAAGCTCCCAGTTTATGGAGGCACCACCCTCCACCATAAGACTCTTTATACCCCTCTCGTAAAGTAAAGGCATGAGCTTGTCAAAATCCACAAGATCTTCTCCCACAACCCATACCTCTGCACCCAATTCCCTTATTCTCTGAATTCTCTCCTCAGGAGCGCGTAAGGTGGTGACAATAATGGTAGGTGCGTCTTTAGAAAATATGTTGGCGTCTAACGGAACGTTAGCGGTGGAGCAAGGTATCACCCTTATGGGATTCTTTCCTTCCACGTACCTCACCGTGAGACTGGGATTATCGGTTCTCACCGTCTCACAGCCCACCATTATACCGTCCACCTTTGCTCTTATTTCGTGCAGGTACCTGTAAGCCTCTTGATCCATCAGTGTCATAAGCTCCTTACTGGAAGCCCCTCTGTAAAGGGTGAGCTTACCGTCCACTGTAACCTCTGACACTATGATGATGTAGGGTCTCATTCGTACTCCCTCCCGAAATGTTTGTAGAGATAGGCGAGCCTGAGTAGTAAGGACAGGAGGGTCAAAAGACCTATGATCTTTATCCCCACCGTCAGACCTACGGGAAAGCTCAACCTTTCTAAGATTGTGAAAAGCACAAGGGTTATGTGAGTTTCAGGCCTTCCGAAGAAACCCACACCTTCCAGAGGATCCTGTATCTTACCTTTTATCCTCGCTTGGTATCCTATCTCGGCATACACCACGGGTTTTATAAAAGAGTGAAGCATAGAGGCTGTCACCACCACCACAGCGGTGAGCGGCCCAGCGTAAAGGTAACCTACCGTACCTAGCACCACACCATCCACCCATTTGTCCACCATCCAGTCTAAGACGGCACCGAAGCGAGAGGCTCTGTCCGACAATCTGGCTACAGTTCCATCTGCAAGATCAAAGAGACCGGAGAGGATAAGAAAACTCGCAGCGGTAAGCAACTTACCATGCCAGAAAAAGTAGGCAGACAGCATTCCTGTAATGAGGGACAGGAAAGTGATGAGGTTAGGTGGAAAGTGAAGTTTGTACAGAACAACACCAAAGGGTGTGTAGAGGTTCTTGAGAATATCTCTCCTCTTGGTGAGATTCATTTTAGATCTTTACCTCCCAACCAGGGCATCATGTTCCTAAGCTGTGAACCTACCTTCTCTATAGTGTGTTCTTTGTCTTTCTCAAGAAGAGCGTGGAAAACAGGTCTTCCCGCTTGATTTTCCAGAACCCACTCACGCGCAAACTCTCCCGTCTGTATCTCTTCCAAGATCTTCTTCATAAGGGGTTTTACCACCTCATATATCCTCCTACCCCGAGTTACATCACCGTACTTGGCTGTGTCCGATATGGAGTAACGCATACCACTTATACCGTACTGGTATATGAGATCCACTATCAGCTTAAGTTCGTGAAGACACTCAAAGTAAGCTACCTCCGGTTGGTATCCCGCCTCCACTAGAGTTTCAAAACCAGCTTTTATAAGAGCTGTCACTCCACCGCAGAGGACGGCCTGTTCACCAAAGAGGTCCGTCTCAGTCTCTTCTTTAAAGGTTGTCTCTATAACACCTGCTCTTGTGGCACCTATGGCCTTGGCATAAGCTAGAGCTTTGTCCCTGCATGTTCCCGTAGCGTCCTGATGGATGGCTATGAGGGCAGGTACACCCTTCCCCTCTTCGTACATCCACCTCACTAAGTGTCCGGGCCCCTTAGGTGCCACCATGAACACATCCACAGAAGGTGGTGGCACTATCTGTCTGAAGTGAATGTTAAAACCGTGTGCAAAGGCAAGACTTTTGGAAGAGTCCAAGTAAGGTTCTACGCTCTCCTTGTATAGCTGAGGCTGTACTGTATCGGGTGTAAGCATCATAACGATATCAGCTTCTTGAACAGCTCTGGCAGGTTCGTAAACAGGGAAACCGTCCTGTAAGGCCTTTGTTCTGGACTTACTGCCGGCAGGTAGACCTATGACTACCCTTATACCGCTGTCGCGTAGGTTAAGGGCGTGAGCGTGTCCTTGGCTACCGTATCCTAGAATGGCGACTGTTTTACCTATGAGAGGTTCTAAGGTGGCATCTGCGTCATAGTACACCTTTGCCATAGGTTCCATACCCTAAGGTCCCGGCCTTCCTACGAAGCCCGGGGCTGGGGTACTTCTATCCCGCCTTCTGTGGGGTGCCTGTATCCCCAGCAGGCGGTATTGGCACCCACTAAAAATTATACCTCTCCCTTACTTACCTTAACAGTAAGGGATACATACTGAGGTTTCAGTTTGTATTTAACCAACACCAGCCTGTCCCGAAAGTGCTTGGGTACTTTTGTGTACTCTTCCGTTCTCTGTATAGCTCCCCACACGTCCATGGCTACTGTCTCTCCCTCTATTCTAAAAGGTCCGAGGGAAGGAAGCTTCTCCAGATCCTTCTGGGTGAGGGCCTTTAGGAGTATCTCCCTTCTCCCTTCTGCAAGATGGTTCTTTACAGAGAGACTATCCTCTGCCAGTCTCATCTCCCTCTTCTTTTTCCACAAAAGTCCTTTGCTCAAAAAGGCGATGATCATAAGACCATCCTCTAGCTTCACCTGGGCATCCTTCAGTTGGTCCTCTATTAGATCCACAGGTAGCTTTATCTCTATCTGGGCGTCCAAAAGATTACCAAAGTTTATGAGATCCTCTGCAAATATCCCCATGTAAGAAAATATAAGCCTTATAATAATGTAGGGTGTCCTTAAAGCCGCCTGCTGGGGGTGTGGACACCTGTGAAGGGCGGGATACAAATACCCCAGCACCGGACAGGCTTAGTGCTGTCCGGTACAAGACGGTGAAGGCATGGCTGTACCGAAGAGAAGGACATCGGTTTGGAGAAGAGATCAGAGAAGGGCACAAAGTTTCTTTGCAAGACTGAAGGTGAGTTCCTTGGCGGTTTGTCC
This sequence comes from Thermocrinis albus DSM 14484, assembly GCF_000025605.1. Lineage (NCBI taxonomy): Bacteria > Pseudomonadati > Aquificota > Aquificia > Aquificales > Aquificaceae > Thermocrinis > Thermocrinis albus. The sequence continues at coordinate 845,229 of NC_013894.1, forward strand.
CAACTGCGGTGAGATGTGCATGCCTCACCGTGTCTGTCCTTACTGTGGATACTACAGAGGTAAAAAGATCCTTCAGGATAAATGAGTGAAACCATCATAGCTGTAGACTGTATGGGGGGAGATTACGCCCCCGAAGAGATAGTAAAGGGTTGTGTTTTAGCTTATAGGGAGTTGGGTCTGCGATCCTACCTGGTGGGTGACGAAACCGCGATAAGGAAGATCCTCAAAGCTCTGGGAGAGGAAGAGAGTGAGCACCTTCAGATAGTCCATGCCGGCGATGCTATAGGTATGCACGAACCACCTTCTGTTGTGTTGCGCAGGAAGGACTCTTCCCTGTACGTGGCTGGACTCTTGGTGAGGGAAGGAAAGGCAGACGGTCTTGTGTCGGCGGGCAATACGGGAGCTGTTCTCACAGTAGGAAAGTTCATAGTGGGTAGTATAGAGGAGATGGAAAGACCCACCATAGGAGTTGCCTTACCAAACCCCTACGGGAAAACGGTACTCCTGGATGTAGGTGCTAACGTGGACTGTAAACCCAAGCACCTGCTGCAGTTTGCCATAGCAGGACACACATACGCGGAAGAGGTCCTCAACATAAGGAACCCTCGCGTAGGTATCCTCAGCATAGGAGAAGAGGAGGGCAAAGGTAACGAACTGGTAAAGGAAACATACCCTCTTCTGAAGGCTTCAGGACTTAACTTTCTTGGCAATGCGGAGGGTAGAGACATATACTCGGGAAACTTTGACGTTATCGTCTGTGACGGTTTTGTGGGAAACGTCATCCTCAAAGCTAGCGAAAGTCTCGGCATGGCGGTGGTACAGATGATCAAAGAGGAAGTAAAGAAGAGTATCGTAGCCAGGATAGGTGCTCTCCTTATGATGCCGGCCCTTAATAATTTTAAGAAAAAGGCTGACTTTTCCGAATACGGAGGCATACCTCTCTTGGGTGCCAAAAAACCGGTGATAATAACACACGGAAGAGCCAATGCACGAGCCATAAAGAACGCCATAAAGGTAGCCAACGAATTTCTGGCTCACCGTTTCAACGAAAGATTGTCCCAGAATCTCTTAAGGTTCTCTCCCCAAGGAGTTAAAACCTGATGGGTACCACTATAGTAGGACTCGGGTTTTACGTGCCTCATCATGTGCTAACCAACTTTGATCTGGAAAAGATGGTAGATACATCCGACCAGTGGATCACCACAAGAACTGGTATAAAGGAGAGAAGAATAGCCCGCGACGAAGATTTGGTGGACATGGCTCAGAAGGCCTCTGTCAAAGCTCTCCAGATGGCAGGTGTAGAACCTAACCAGCTGGATGCCATACTAGTGGCCACCATAACACCCCCTCTGGGTTTTCCCGCAGCAGCTTGTTTACTACAGCAGAGAATAGAAGCACAGAGAGCTTACGCTCTTGACATATCCGCAGCGTGCAGTGGTTTTCTTTACGGTCTTGAGTTGGCAGACGCCCTCATAACATCTGGTAAAGCTAAGAAGGTTCTCTTGGTAGGTGCGGAGAAACTCTCCCAGATAGTGGACTGGCAGGACAGATCTACCTGTGTCCTTTTCGGTGATGGTGCTGGTGCCGTTGTACTCTCCCAGGGAGAGGGTGGTGTCCTTTCTTCCACCCTTAGATCTGACGGAAATTTCTGGGAGATTCTTTACGCTCCGAAATGTGGTAGTATAAAGATGAAAGGGAGAGAGCTCTTTAGGTTGGCCGTTAGAAGTTTAGAGGAGGCATCACTGGAAGCTCTGGAAAAGGCGGGTCTCAAACCGCAGGACATAGATCTTTTTGTACCTCACCAAGCCAACGTGAGGATAATAGAGGCTGTGGCGGAAAAACTCTCTATACCTAAGGAGAAGATCTACATCAACATAGACAGATACGGTAACACCAGCGCCGCATCTATTCCCATAGCCCTGTCGGAAGCCTATGCGGAGGGAAGGCTAAGGAGGGGTGACACAGTACTTCTGGCTGCTATGGGGGGAGGCCTCACATGGGGTGCTATGGTCATAAGGTTCTAACCTAACCAGCCTTTTCTTACCCGTTGCAGAGTGTTGTGGGCGAGTCTTATAGGTTCGGGTATACGAAACACAGATGTCTTCAGAACTATATCTATGGCTGTCTTTAGACTAATCTTGTGACCCACAGATACAAAGACAGGAGCAGTTTTGGCTTTTGTTCTTAGAGCCACACCTATCACACTGCCTCTGTAGAGGAGAGGACTGAAGCTTCCCCTTTCAGGAGACGGTTCTCTGTATACCCCCCACAGTTTTGTTTTAGCAACACCTATAGTCACAGAATCGGTTTCTACGCCAAAGTGGGAGGCTATACCGCATCCTCTAGGATGCGCCACACCTTGACCATCTATCAGAAACACGTCAGGCTTTATCTTGGCTTTTTCGTACAAGCGTAACATAAGAGGAAGTTCCCTGAAAGCCAAAAAGGTGGGTATGTAGGGAAAATCTACCGTACCCTCCACCACTTCCGTGTAGACAGGCTTAAGATCCTTTAGCTGTACCACCACCAAACAGGCCCATGCCTTAGTGGGTGTTTCTTTAATGCTTTCAAAGGTAAGATCTATTCCACCCACCCATCTTACATCTTTGAAAAGATCTTCCTTTACAACCCTCTGAGCGCAATCTCTCTGTATCTCTTCCAGATGCTGTAGGTCCATGTTCTCTAAATAATATCTTCCGGACGAAGAGGCTTTCCTATGTAAAACCCTTGGGCCATATCTACACCTATAGCTCTTAACACATCTAGTGTTTCGCTACTCTCAACAAACTCAGCAATAGTTTTGATATTAAGTATACGTGCCAAAGTTACAGCACTGTTCACAAGGGCATAATCCACACGTGATCTTTTCAACTCCCGTACAAACTCACCTTCTACCTTTATGTAATCTATGGGAAAATGCTTTACATAAGCGAAGGAAGAAAAACCTGAGCCAAAGTCATCTATAGCAAACTGAAAACCTTCCATTTTAAGCTCAGCCACAAACTTTTTCAAAAGCTCAAGATTCCTTACTGTTTCACGTTCCGTTATTTCAAAAACTATCCTGGCAGGATCTAACCCTATCTCGCGGAGGATTCTCTTCATATCAGAAAGATAGTTGGAGAGAACCAACGCCTTTGGAGATATATTAAAGAACAGCTTAATGTCATCGTTTTTAAACTTATCAAATAGTACACGGCAAGCTTTCTCAAACACCATAAGATCTAGTTTAAAAACGAGACTAAGACTTTCAGCTATGTCTATAAATTTCCCAGCTGGTATCACAGAACCATCCTTTTCCTCTATTCTGGCCAGTACTTCGTAGGCTACCACCTTAAGAGTGGAACAGTCCGCTATAGGTTGAAAGTATGGAATGACACGTCCCTCTTCCACAGCAGACATAACCATAACGTTCTTTCTGGCTAACTCGTGTGCTATCTCGTCAAGGTCCTCCACAGAAGGTATCCTCACGCCGTGTTTACCAGATCTTTTGACCTTGTACATCATTTCATCGGCCACAGAAAAGAGATGTCTCGGATCTTCTCCGTGGTCCGGAAACACAGCTACACCTATGGACGCTGTTGCTCTCACTGTCCTCCCATCCGGTGCCGTCATGCCCTCCCTTTCAAAAGCATCCAGTATCCTCAGTGCAGCGGTGTAAGCACCTGTCTCATCTGTGTAGGGCAATATAGCCACAAACTCATCTCCGCCGTACCTGGCTACTATATCTTCTCTCCTCAATGAAGAGAGAAGTAAGGCAGCCACATGTCTCAGGAACATATCTCCGAAGGTATGCCCGTACGAATCGTTGATAACCTTAAAGTTGTCAACATCCACCACCAGTAAGGCGAACTTGTACTGGTGTCTTCTTGCTCTATCCACTTCGTAGGACAGAAGTTCCCAAAAAACGCGTTGATTGTACAGCTCTGTCAATGGGTCCCTTGTGGCATAGTACTCTATCTCCTTTGTAAAACGATGGATAGCCTTGACGGAGCCTATGACGTTGAGAAGGGTGGACAGCAAACTCTCCACCGCTATTCTTTTGCTAAGATCTTTAGACTCCATCATATAAACGCCAATACCCACTGCACCACCCACTATGGGTCTTTCCAACACCAATTTTTTTGCAAGGACCTCCACTTGATCAAGCTCAACGATGCCGAGTCTGCCATTAATGCTTCTATGGTGGTACACCAGATGGCTGTCGGTGGAAAGTAGACCTACCTTTTCTAGACCATATCTTATATCCTCCTCAACTCTTGTCCTCACAGTTTCGGTATCGTGGCAGTTCCAAAAGACAAAGGCTTCAAAACTATTTTCTTCGCTCATGAAAACCGTAAAGAAGTAAGCGAACTTTATTATACGAGAGACTTCTTTAAGAGATTCTACAATAAACTCCTGCCAGTCTGTAAGTACTTCTGAGGTTATTATGAACTTTTCTAAAAGCATCATTTCAAATTCCAGTACTTCTTTGTCTACTGCTGTTTTCTTGAGCTTCTCCACCAGTATCTCTACCTGCCTAGATATCTTATCCAACTCTTGAAACCCTGTTTTAACAGTACTAAAGTCCACTTTTGAAAGATCCGATATTTTGTTAACCTCACCGATATTTCTTTCCAGCTGGAGAACAGCCCTGTTCAGCTTACTGGAAAGGAAGAGTATGACAAAGATGGCTCCACTCAGGGGAAGCAACGCAACGCCAAAGGAAAACAATGCAGCCACCTTTCTCGCTTTCCCAAGTTCTGAAGATAAGTTTTGCTCCACTCTAACGGCACCAAGCACATCGCCTTCCGTTGCATTAGCATGGCAAGCTAAACACTCTCTCCGCGCCTTTAAGACTTTGACATAGACTATACTGGAGCCTTTCCTCAAAGTAACATCCTTCCCTTCGGAGAGTGCCCACTCTACTTCGGGGTGTTTCTTTTCTGGGAGAGGACCGAACAGATCAGTTACCTTTCTTCCTCTATGCACGCTTATACTCAAAGCACCGGATTCTTTCTCCAGGGCGGAGGTAAAATCCAGAAGTTCCGCTCTAGTCCAGCCTCTTCGCATTATCTGATACATAGATTGGAAGGTCTGATGAGCCAACTGTTGGGAGGCTTCTATGGCGAAGTCTTCAGATTGTTGAAGGAGGATCCTGTAGACTGACACAGCAGACAGAAGAGAGGAAAGGACAGACACTGTAAGGGCTGTGACTATGATAAAGACCTTGAGACTCATAGGTGCTTCTTTGATCCACAAGGATGGTAGAGGAAGCCTACGGTTGCGCCGTATACCGTATGAAGAAGAAGTAAACTTATCAGGCCAAACAGACCGTACCATCCTGCCATAACTTCGTCCACTAGGCCCATACAGTATCCTCCTGCTTGACTGGCGAAGAGAAGACTCCAAAAGTTTATACCTTTCATAAACTTCCCCTGTATATATTATAGAGAGGGGGTTAGTTATGAAAACTCTGGCTGTTTTTACGATCTTGATACTTGGAATTGCCTGGGGCGATGAGTTTTTGCAAGAGCTTGCGAAGAGACTCGATGAGAGGGGAAGTAAAGCCTGGTGGTGGGATGAGGAATGGTGGAGGGATGGTTACATACCCTCTGTCCCAAATCATCAGGTAGAGGTCAGTAGTGTCACACTGCGTAGCGGTGATGTGGAGTTGCCCGTATTGGTATTCAGACCTAAGGGAGGTGACAGGTATCCGGGAGTCCTTTTTCTGCATGGGAGGAGAGGTTTAGATGATCTAACTCAGTTGCATGCGAAAAGATTGGCAGCGCGGGGTTTCGTAGTGGTAGCACCTGATCTTTATACCCCAAGGCTTATAGAGCAGTTTCCTTCTCGCCATGATCCCGTAACAGAAGAGGATGCGGAGAAAGCGTTAGATTATTTGATATCCAGAGACGATGTGTATCCCAAGAAGGTGTGCGTGTACGGAATATCAAGGGGTGGTTTTTATGCACTGAGACTGTTGGTGCATAAAGGAAGACAGAACAGAGATATAGCGTGTTTTGTAGGTTACTATCCACATCTGCAGGATCCCAACAGACCTGAACCTATGCACGTGTATGCCTACCATGAGGATGTGGAGAAGATAACAGTACCTGTTCTCTTCTTTGTAGGGTCAGAAGAACAGTACCATAGGTTGAGGACCATACTGGTGGCGGTTGATGAACTGAGAAACAAGGGAAAGGATGCACGGGTAGTTATATACCCTGGTGTGGGAAGAGGGTTCGACTTTCGGAACGGTGAACGCAGGAAGTTTGCCGATGACCTGGCCGCTAAGGACGCCCTTATAAGATCTTACCTCTTTATAAGGAAGCACTTAGGTGTGCGGTGATGGGAATGTGGCTAAATAATTTTTAAAACCCCCGGGACGACCTACTTTCCCGTGCCGTTCGCCCGGCACAGTATCATCGGCGCTGGAGGGCTTAACTGCCGGGTTCGGAATGGAAACCGGGTGTTTCCCCTCCGCTATGGTCCCGAGGGAAACTTATGGCAACTCAATAGGTCTTTCTTCCTGTGGGTGTGCAAGTCGAACGGGCTATTAGTACCGCTCGGCTTCACCCCTTGCGGAGCTTCCACCTGCGGCCTATCAACGTGGTAGTCTCCCACGGCCCTTCAGGGAGTCCTTATCTTGGGGTGGGCTTCGCGCTTAGATGCTTTCAGCGCTTATCCCGTAGCAGGATGGCTACCCGGCGCTGCTCCTGGAGGAACAACCGGTACACCAGAGCCTGCCCCGTCCCGGTCCTCTCGTACTAGGGACGGACCCCCTCAAGACTCCTGCGCCCGCGGCGGATAGGGACCGAACTGTCTCGCGACGTTCTGAACCCAGCTCGCGTCCCCCTTTAATGGGCGAACAGCCCAACCCTTGGGACCTGCTTCAGCCCCAGGATGGGGGGAGCCGACATCGAGGTACCAAACCTCCCCGTCGATGTGGGCTCTCGGGGGAGATTAGCCTGTTATCCCCGGAGTAGCTTTTATCCGCTGATCACCGGCCCTCCCTCGTGGGACCGGTGGGTCACTAGGCCCGGCTTTCGCCTCTGCTCGGCCTGTCGGCCTCGCAGTCAGGCCCCCTTCTGCCCTTGTACTCTACGGCGGATTTCCGACCCGCCTGAGGGGACCTTTGGACGCCTCCGTTACCTTTTAGGAGGCAGCCGCCCCAGCTAAACTGCCCACCTGGCACGGTCCCCGCGGAGGGTAACTCCGCTGGGTTAGGGTCCCAGCCTGTCCAGGGTGGTATCTCACCGGCGCCTCCGTCCCTACCGGAGTAGGGACTTCACAGGCTCCCACCTATCCTGCGCAGGACAGGCTAGGACTCAGTACCAGGCTGCAGTGAAGCTTCACGGGGTCTTTCCGTCCTGCCGCGGGTAGCCGGCGTCTTGACCGGCATCACAATTTCGCCGGGACTCTCCTCGAGACAGTGCGGCACTCGTTGGGCCATTCATGCAGGTCGGAACTTACCCGACAAGGAATTTCGCTCACCTTTATCCCTAGCTTTCGCTAGGGGGTGGACTGTATCTTACCCTTGCCTCTAGGTCCCTTTTTATATGGAGGAGCGTATCTCTGTTTTGAGTATTCATAAGTAGAGCTATGTCTACTATCTCCAGTAGGCCTTCAGGCGTTAGATGCTTGTTTTCTTTCATTTTCCTTATTATTCTACAGAATCTTATAAAATCCACACGTTTCTTCGTTTTGAGGGGATGCCGGCTAAAAAACTCGCATACTTTCTCGAGGCAGGAAAGTTTCCTTATCCTCAGGCACCATCTGTCAGCGTTGTTTCTTCGCACCACACCACACCCGAAGAATCTCTTCAAAGCGTATAGAACTTGTATATCCCGCTCATGTTGAACTATCACAAACTCAGGAAGCACCTGATAACCTACCGACATCTCTGGGTGTTTGTTGATAGAAACGTGAAAGCATCCCTCTCCATCTGTGAAGCCTACAACCCACTCTGGAGATAGTTCCATCGCCGCTCCTCCATGAGGCAAGGGCCTCCGCGTACAGTCTCTGAGGATCCCCCTTCTCGGGGTTTCCTGCGGATTGCCCAATCCTCTGCATTTTTACGGGTACCAAAAGGTACCTCGTAGCAGAGGCTCTAAGGGCTTCCCCGCATACAGCGGAGTTCAGGCAGCAGAGCTACCTTAGGACCGTCATAGTTACGGCCGGCGTTTACCCGGGCTTCGGTTCAGGGCTCATCACCCATCCCCTTAACCTACGGGCACTGGCCAGGCTTCAGACCACATACATCCCCTTACGGGTTTGCGTAGTCCTGTGTTTTTGGTAAACAGTCGGCACCGCCCGGTCTCTGCGACCCACAGGAGCTTACGCCGCAAGGGCTTCACCCCCATGGGCCCCCCTTCTACCGAAGGTACGGGGGCAACTTGCCGAGTTCCTTGAGGAGAGTTCCCCCGACGCCTTAGGCTACTAACCCAGCCCACCTGTGTCGGTTTGCGGTACGGGCAGCGGTGCTTCAACGCCCGCGCCGTTGTTTCTCGGCAGTGTGGCGTCAGGCGAGTTACCCCATCGGCTCTCGGAGTATGGGGTGACGGATTTGCCTGCCACCCCCTCCTACTACCTTGGACCCGCATTCCATAGCGGGCTCGCCCTAGCCTCCTGCGTCACGACTCGGGCTCCACACCGCTGGCGCGGGAATGTTGACCCGCTTCCCATCGGCTACGCCTTTCGGCCTCACCTTAGGGTCCCGGCTAACTGGCGGCTGATTTACATTGCCGCCAAAACCTTGGGCTTCCGGCGGGCAGGTTTCTCACCTGCCTTCGCTGCTACTCATGCCAGGATTCTCACTTCCCTGCAGTCCATCCCACCTCACGGTGAGACTTCAACCCACAGGGAACGCTCCCCTACCGCCGTACGAACCCGGAGGTTCGTACGACCCGCAGCTTCGGCACCGGGCTTGAGCCCCGCTAAATTTTCGGCGCACGGCCGCTCGGCCGGTCAGCTGTTACGCACTGTTTAAAGGATGGCTGCCTCTAAGCCAACCTCCCGGCTGTCTTAGCAGCCGCACATCCTTCCCCACTTAGCCCGGATTTCGGGGCCTTAGCTGGCGGTCTGGGCTGTTTCCCTCTTGTCCACCGGAGCTTATCCCCCGGGGACTGACTGCCACCCTACCTTTCCCGGCATTCGGAGTTTGGCAGGGTTCGGTACCCCTTTCGGGGCCCTAGCCCAACCAGTGGCTCTACCTCCGGGAAGGAACGGGTGACGCTAGGCGTCGACCTATTTCGGGGAGAACGAGCTATCACGGAACGCGATTGGCTTTTCACCGCTACCCACACCTCATCGGACGGTTTTGCAGCACCGACCCGTTCGGGCCTCCAGACGGCGTTACCCGTCCTTCACCCTGGGCATGGGTAGATCGTTCCGCTTCGCGTCTGCCCCCGGCGACTTAAGCGCCCTGTTCGGACTCGCTTTCGCTACGGCTTCGCCTTACGGCTTAACCTCGCCGCCGAGGACAACTCCCTGGCTCATTTTGCAAAAGGCACGCAGTCGGGCCACTAGGACCCTTCCACTGGCTTGTGGACTCGGGGTTTCAGGTTCTATTTCACTCCCCTTGCCGGGGTTCTTTTCACCTTTCCCTCGCGGTACTATGCGCTATCGGTCTGCCCGTAGTACTTAGCCTTGGAGGGAGGTCCCCCCTGATTCCCGCGACCTTCCACGGGGGCCGCGGTACTTGGGATCGCATCCCAGGGAGACCCTACACCTTTAGCCTACGGGGCTTTCACCCTCTATGGCGCCGCATTCCAGCGGACTTCGGCTAGGTGAGGGTTTTGTAACTCCCCGAGAGGCTGGCGGACCTCTCCGGATGCGTCCCGCTACCCCGTACGGGCTAAGGCCGCCACCATGGCACCCGTACGGTTTGGGCTGATCCCCTTTCGCTCGCCGCTACTCAGGGAGTCTCGGTTGATTTCCTTTCCTGGGACTACTAGAAGGTTTTACTTCGTCCCGTTTTGGCTCCGCCTTACGGCGGATGACAGGGCTCAACACCCTGTCGGGTTTCCCCATTCGGGCATCCGGGCCTCACAGGCTTTCTGCGCCTCCACCCGGCTTATCGCAGCTTAGCACGCCCTTCATCCCCTCGGGCAGCCGAGGCATCCACCCCGAGCCCTTACTAACTTGCACACCCACAAGGAAGAAAGACCTATTCAGTTGCCAAGATGACATGGAGATGGAGGGATTTGAACCCTCGACCTCCTGCTTGCAAAGCAGGCGCTCTCCCGCTGAGCTACATCCCCTTCGCCTCTGCCCCAGATAATGGGCCTCGGTGGACTTGAACCACCGACCTTGCCCTTATCAGGGGCACGCTCTGACCAACTGAGCTAGAGGCCCAGAGGATTGGCAGCTCAATAAGGAGGAAGGACCCTCCGAAGAGTTTGACTGGCTATACAGCCTGAATTTTTGTTTACTCCGTTAAAAAGGAGGTGATCCAGCCGCAGGTTCCCCTACGGCTACCTTGTTACGACTTCGCCCCAGTTGCCAGCCTTCCCATCGTCCCCTGCCTCCGGTCCGAAGACCGGTTAGCCCGGGGGCTTCCGGGAAGACTGACTTCCGTGGCGTGACGGGCGGTGTGTGCAAGGCCCGAGAACGTATTCACGGCGGCTTAGCTGATCCGCCATTACTACCGATTCCGGCTTCATGAGGGCGAGTTTCAGCCCTCAATCTGCACCATGACCGGGTTTGGGGGATTAGCTCCCCATTACTGGGTCGCATCCCATTGTCCCGGCCACTGTAGCGCCTGTGTAGCCCCGGGCATAAAGGGCATACTGACCTGACGTCATCCCCACCTTCCTCCGGCTTATCGCCGGCGGTCCCCTTAGAGTGCTCCCCTTACGGGGTAGCAACTAAGGGCAGGGGTTGCGCTCGTTGCGGGACTTAACCCAACATCTCACGACACGAGCTGACGACGGCCATGCACCACCTGTGGTGGGATTCCGTCCAGAGGACGGCACCCCCCGCTTTCGCAGGGGTTTCCCACCATGTCAAGCCCGGGTAAGGTTTTTCGGTTAGCATCGAATTGAACCAGACGCTCCACCGGTTGTGCGGGCCCCCGCCAATTCCTTTGAGTTTCAGGCTTGCGCCCGTACTCCCCAGGCGGGGCGCTTACCGCGTTAGCTGCGGCACCGCCCTTACGGACGACGCCAAGCGCCCATGGTTTACGGCTGGGACTACCCGGGTATCTAATCCGGTTCGCTCCCCCAGCTTTCGTCCCTGACCGTCAGGACAGCCCCAGCAGGCTGCCTTCGCCTTCGGTGTTCCTCCCGATATCTACGCATTTCACCGCTACACCGGGAATTCCGCCTGCCTGAGCGTGCCTCAAGACGGGCAGTTCGGTACGCCGTTCCACGGTTGAGCCGTGGGCTTTGACGAACCGCTTACCCGTCCGGCTGCGGACGCTTTACGCCCAGTGAATTCGCGCAACGCTCGGGACCTACGTATTACCGCGGCTGCTGGCACGTAGTTAGCCGTCCCTTCCTCTGGGGGTACCGTCACGACCCGAGACTGTTCGCCCCAGGCCGCATCGTCCCCCCCGACAGGGGTTTACACCCCGAAGGGCTTCATCCCCCACGCGGCGTCGCGGGGTCAGGCTTTCGCCCATTGCCCACGATTCCCCACTGCTGCCCCCCGTAGGGGTGTGGGCCGTGTCTCAGTCCCACTGTGGCCGGCCACCCTCTCAGGCCGGCTACCCGTCATAGGCTTGGTAGGCCGTTACCCCACCAACTACCTGATGGGCCGCGCCCCCATCCCCAGGCGGGAGCATGGTCAGAGACCAGAGGCCCCCTTTGGCCGGGTAGCCTTAGTGGCCCCCGGCTTTATAGGGTATTAGCCCCCCTTTCGGAGGGTTATCCCCTTCCTGGGGGTAGGTTAGGCACGTGTTACTCACCCGTTTGCCGCTCAGCACCCATCTGTCCAGAGGACAGATGAGCCTGCGCACGACTTGCATGTGTTAGGCACGCCGCCAGCGTTCGCGCTGAGCCAGGATCAAACTCTTCAAGGAACCCCAATTTATGGAGGGTCCTTCCTCCTTATTCAGTTGCCAAGATGACATGGGTCCTTCTTCAGGACCCAACCCTTCACAACCTTTATTATTATATCCAACTCTCGGGGTTTGTCAACCCCTTTTTCAAGGGTTCCTTTCGGAACCCTCAACCTTTACGTCTATATATATTACCCAAAGCGAGAGAGTTTGTCAAGAGGTACCCCACGCTTGCCTGCCAAAGACGCAGTATTATAATTACTTGAGATGAGCGTAAGACATAAGGTTAGAGCCTTTGTGGAGGAGCTGTTTAAACCTCTCATGGAGAGGGCTGAGGGCGGTACTTTTTCCTTTTACAACGTTTACGCAGATAATGCGGGTAATTTAGAGGTGGTGGACGTAGAGGTGGATACATCCGACCCTGAGAGTGTGAAAAGATACTTAGATAGGACCACGAGGGAGACCCTAGAGAGAGAGGTCTTGGGCTTTCGCCTCATAGCCACGGTGATGGACAAAGGGGGTGAGTACATCTTCTCCTCTCAAGAGGTTATAGACAAGGACAGCATCGTAGAGACCATAGAGCGGTTGAAGGAGGTATGATAAGTGTCATCTTACTGGCAGCAGGTCAGGGAAAGAGGTTAGGTTTTAAAAAGCAGTTTGTCAAACTGGGTGGTAAACCTCTGTACATGCACTCTTTGGAAAAAGTCTTAGGTATCTTTGATGAGGTGATACTGGTTTTACCTAAGGAGGATCTTGGGAGGGTGGAGCTGCCTACAGGCGTAAAAAAGGTGGCTGGAGGTGAAGAGAGACAGGACTCGGTCCTGGAGGGCCTTCTGGAAGCTAAGGGAGATATAGTGATCATACACGACTGTGCTCGTCCTTTTGCCACCACTGAGATGTTCAGGAAGGTGGCCCAGCTGGAAGGAGTGGAGGGAAAGATAACCGCCATACCCGTAAGAGATACCATCAAACAGGTGAGCGAGGGGATGGTGATAAAAACCTTGGACAGGTCAGCCCTGTGGCACGCTCAGACACCTCAGGGGTTTATAAAAAAAGTCCTTCTAGAATGCCACTTTAGAGCAAGGAACGAGGGTGTGGTGGCCACCGACGATTCTGCTCTGCTGGAAAGGTATGGTTACAAGGTGGGTGTCGTCATGGGAAGTCCCCTCAACATAAAGATCACCTATCCCGAGGATTTAGATCTGGCTAAGCAGCTCTGCGCTGTGTGTAATCCATAACCAGAAGCAGAAGTAGGGATACAAACTGTAATGCCAAAGAGAAGATAACCATTTGAACCACAGACCTTTCGTAAAGTTTGCCCAGTAAAAGACCTCCAAGAAAGGAACCAAAACCCAGAGAGGCGTGAAGCAGACCGTAGGCCGTACCTCTCCTAGTATGGGGTGTTAGGTGAGGGATCACTGATCTGAGTAGTGACTCCTGCAACCCTATACCTGCACCCCACAGAACTACACCCACCCACCACCAGGTATGTCCCGTAAGAAACACGATAGGTACAGAAGGTATGCTTACCAGCATTCCCAGTATAAGAGAACGCATTCCTATACGGTCAAAGACTATACCCAACACGAGGGCGGATACCGCATCAACTGCCATGGCGAGAGAGTAAGCCAACGGTATATGAATGTCCTGCGCATGCAGATGAGTCTTTAAGTGATAACCTATAAGGGCGAACGGTACGGAGGACATACTAAACACAAACACGTACAGGACATAGATGAAGAAGGTTCTGGGAAAGCTTGTTCTTAACTGGTCTGTCTCCCGCCGTGGTGTTTCATAGGGAAAACTACGGTAGGCTACCCATAGAAGGGCAAGGGATATAAGAGCAGGAAGTATAAGAAGAGCGAGACTACTCCTATAACTGCCGGTAACACCTAAGAGAACGGCCACCAGCAGAGGTCCACTTACGGCTCCTAATTGATCCACAAACTCATGAAGGCCGAAGCCACGACCATGACCCACAGTAGCGGTGGCATAGGACAAAAGAGTATCTCGCGCTGGATTCCTTATTGCCTTTCCCAAACGTTCCATAAAGGTCAGTAAAGCTACGTGATACCACGTAACTGCGAGACTCATAGAGGGAACAGAGAGTCCTGTTAGAAAGTACCCAAGAAAGGTGAAAAACCAGTACAACCTGAGCCTATCGGCAAGATATCCAAAAAGGAATCTCAGGAAGTAGCCTAGGGCCTCACCTACACCGGCCACAACCCCCACCGCAATGGCACTGGCACCTAGAGTAGCCATGAACTGCCCGAGAACACTCCTAGCTCCTTCGTAAACTATGTCCATACAAAGGCTAACGATACCCATAAGAAAGATAAAGCGGTAAGCCGTCTTCTTATCCCACATCCAACTCTTCCGGTGCTACCTCTCCCAGAAGCTCCACTCCCTCTATGTACTTTGATATGGAACTTACCATGTTGGGAATCTCTTCTGCTGTGTGAGGCGTGGCTATTAGATAAACTTGGTCCGATTTTTTCTCTCTCGTCCTTACTATAGCCTTTCTTCCGGCACCATCCACGAGGGCGGTAAAGAGGCCTATGAGATGTACAGGTACCTTAACCAAAAAGACCCTTCCCCTTATCCCTTTCATGCTTTATCACCTTGGCAGTGAAGGTTTCCTTTACTTTCTGTACAAAAGGAGGGATTTCTCCCTCTTCCTCTTTTTTGCCCTCCTCTACGAACTCCACAAAGGGAAAACGCGCCTTTATTTTCTCCATCTCCACAACCTTAAGGTCCTCTTTGGTTCCGTAAAAGATCAGTTTACCCTCTTTCTCCTCTCTTCTCAATCTCTCAAGGGCAGCTACATCAAAGGAGGATAAGCTGCTCTTTAACTGCTGCCACAGGCTAGGTGAGATATCAGATACCTTGCCTATGTTGAGGAGTTCCGAAAGGGGAAGGATATCCCTTACCAACTTACTCTTTATTATGGCCAGCTCACAGGCGCGCAGAAAGTCCCTGTATCTTGCATCCAATCGTGCTGAGCTTATCACCTTTTCCAGGTAAAGGAGGGCGTTGAGGGGAGCGGTGACCTTTCTGTGAAACTCTTCTACCTGAAGAACTTGATGGGGGTTTTTCAGACTCTTTATCAGTATAAGGTTCCTTATCTCCTCCTCAAGACTGTCCCAGAACTTGGTTATACTGAAACCTCTACTGTGAAGATCTCTAAGTCTCGCAAGAGCTGTATCTACGTCACCTTCCAACAAAAGGAGGAGAAACTCCCTCACTTTCTCTTGGGAGACTATACCCAAGAACTCTTCCACCACCTGCTCTGACACATTACCTTCTCCGTAAGTGGCCGCCTGGTCCAGTAGAGATAGAGCATCACGCATCGCACCATCACTGGCACGGGCTATGATGCGTAGTGCTTTTTCTTCACAGTTTAACCCTTCCTCCCTACATATGTAAAACAGATGAGAGACCACCAGATCTTCCTCCAGTTTACTGAAGACTATACGCTGGCACCTAGACAGTATGGTGGGAGGTATCTTCTCGTACTCGGTAGTGCAAAGAACGAAGATGGTTCTTGGTGGTGGTTCTTCTAAGGTCTTCAGAAGTGCGTTGAAGGCCTCTTTGGTAAGCATATGAGCTTCGTCCAATATGTACACTTTGTACTTTCCCTTCAGAGGCGTGTAAGAGACAGCATCTTTGAGATTTCTTATATCATCTATACCTCTGTTGGAGGCAGCGTCCATCTCCACCAGATCAGGAAAGCTACCCTTATCTATAGCCACACAGTTCTCACACTCACCGCAGGGTTCACCTTCCTGAGGGTTCAGACAGTTGACGGCTCTCGTTAAGATCCTGGCCAAGGTGGTTTTACCTGTCCCTCTGGGCCCTGAGAAAAGATAAGCGTGGTGAAGTTTTCCCAGCCTAACGGCGTTGAGAATTACCCTTTTAGCGGTCTCCTGACCTACCACTTGAGAGAACTTCTTGGGTCTGTACTTTCTGGCAAAAGGTATGTACATGCTAATTAATTTTAAAACTCTGGTCCATGATCTTCATCTTCTCTCTCTCTATGGCTTCACCCAGCTCTTTTCCCTTCAGTCCTTGAAACTCATGGGGTGATACCTTTACAAACCTCAACTTATCCAGATAAAGGAGAATCTTTTTACTCACTTCTTGTTCCGTCATAAGAAGTAGATGGAAGGCAACGGGAAAACCTTTTAGAGTTCTGTAAACTTCCGAGGGCCTTTGGGCCTCCTTAAGAGTCTGCACCACTCTTTTTTTATCCTTTCTCCAAAGATGGTAAACCTGATGCACCCAAGAAGGGGCGTTTATGTCCTTCAAGATCTTTAGGGCGGTATCGGAAGATACATGACTGAGGAGGAGAATAAGGTACAACCAGGAATAATCTACGTTATCTCTCTGCTGATGTTCCATTCTGTGCCACACCACTACGTCCCTCAGTGTCTCCAAGCGGTCCAGAAGATCCTGCGATAGGATTATGTCAGGCAGTAGGTGCTGCAGGACACCGTACTTCTTGTAAAGGTAGAGGATCTCTATGAACCTCTCCTCTCTGAGGGCTAACCTAAGTTCGTTCATCAACCTACCTACGGGTGCTTTAGAGAGGAACCCTCCAGAGACAGCGTGAAGGAGTGCCTTTTCCGTACTCTTGGAGAGTTTGAAACCAAATCTGCCTGCGAACCTAAGAGCCCTGAGGATGCGCACCGGATCTTCCACAAAGCTCATGGGGTGGAGGATTCTTATGAGACCTTCCTTTAGATCCCTCAGCCCTCCGAAGTAGTCTATGAGGGTGCCAAAGTCTTCCTCCATCACTGACACAGCCATAGCGTTTATGGTGAAGTCTCTACGCAGAAGATCCTCCTTTAAAGAAGCAGGTTCCACCACCGGATAAGCACCGGGATGAGGATAAGTTTCACGACGAGTGGTGGCCAGCTCCACCTTAATGTCTTTTATCTTAAGATGAACAGTGCCAAACTGAGGAAAGGGATGGAGGTTGACGTTGTAATACTGAGCTAACCTCTGTGCCAGCTTTATAGCATCACCCTCCACCACGAAATCTATATCCCACACCCTTTTACCCAAAAGGAGGTCTCTGACAACGCCTCCCACCAGATAGCATCTGAATCCCAGTTCTTTACACATTTGCCCGGTTCTTTCAGCCAGTTCTTTAAGGTGTTCGGGTAGTTGTAACCTCTTCTGATAAGGTTTCAGGGTGTCTATCTGTCTGGAGATGGTGTGAATAAGGTCCAAGCGTGTCACCACACCTACCAGATTATCTCCCTCCACCACAGGTATAAGCTTCTCACCAAAGGTGGAGAGGATCTTCTCCGTCTTCCACACAAAGTCATCGGGAGATAGGGTATGAAAGTCCAGTATCATAAACTCAGACACAGGTTTATCGGGAAAAAGTTTCACCGCTTTGAGAAGGGTCTTCTTATATATGACACCCACCAGTTTACCCATATCGTCCACCACAGGAGCGCCTGCGAAATTTCTCTCGGAGAGCTCTGCCAAAGCCAACTGTATGGGTGTATCTTTGTGTAACACAAAGGGGGGAGTACTCATAATGTCCCTCACCCTTAGGGGCACCCATTCTCCCTTCAGAATAGAAACAAGTAGAGCTTTCATCCGTTCTGCGGAAATATCCTCCAACTTCACGGCACCGGCAAAGGAATGACCACCCCCACCGAATTTTTCCAGTACATGGGATACATCCAGGTCACCCTTTATGGACCTTCCCAAAAGGTACACTCTGCTGCCGGCCTCTACCAGTACGAAGAAAGCAGAAGAGTCCCTTATATCTTCAAGACGGTACACTAGAGGTACTATACCCGGAGTGTACTCCTCTCCCTTCAGGAGAAGTACGGAAACTTTCTTATCTCCTATGAAAAGGTGCTCTACAGAGTGAAGATTCTTGTAGAGAATCTCCAGATGTTCTCTGCTGAGAAACTCCTGCGTGTACCTTCGTATCTCCCTGAGGGAGGCTCCTTTCTGCAAAAGCCAGGCTAAGGCCATAGCATCTCTGTAGGTGGTACCTTCGTAGGTGAGGTTTCCCGTATCTTCGTATATGCCAAGAGCCAGAAGGGTAGCATCCTCAGGCGTTATCTGTACACCCTTCCGGAGGATCTCCTCCACTATGAGGGTTGTGGTACTTCCCACCGGCTGGATCTCTCCGGGATAAATCTTCTCGGTGGGATGGTGGTCGTAGACCCAAACCTCCTCTACCTTGTCTGGGCCTATGCTCTGAAGGATTTCCTCCACATGGTGTGTGTCCACCAAAATCAGTTGGAACCTTTCGGGCAGACTTTCCACCACACGGAACTTGTCCCTCTTCTCTTTAAAAACTAAAGAGGCCTTCTGTGAGAGAGAAGTGGGTTTAAGAAGGTAGGCATCTGGATAGAGGAGCAGTACACCGTAGGCAGAGGAGAGGGCGTCCAGATCGGCACCCTCTTCTAAGATAACCAGCTTCATAGTATAATCTTACAATCATGTACTACTTTCTGCTGGTTCTCTTCCTGATGGTAGCATTTCTCCTCATAGTGGTGGTCCTGCTCCAAAGAAGCAGAGGAGACGTAGGGACGGCTTTCGGCGGGATGGGACAAAGCGTGTTCGGCCCGGGTGGCGTAGACACTATCCTGACACGGATCACTTACTGGCTGGGTTTTCTGTTTATGGCTTTAGCTATATTGTTGGCTTTGACACACCCCGGCAGAAGGGAATCTTTAATAAAGGATGAAGGTGCTGGAACTTCTCAACCTGCATCCCAAGGTAAGCAAGAGGGAAAAACACCTTCTCCTAGCCCATATCCTTCAGGTAACACCAAGTGACCTCTACCTGATGGAAGACTACGAAGTTCCTTTTAACGAAGTGGAACGATACATAAGTATGCTTTCACGCTTAGAGGAAGGTTATCCCCTCCAGTATCTTTTAGGTGAGTGGGAGTTTTACGGAAGAACCTTTAAGGTGGAAGAGGGTGTGCTCATACCCCGTCCCGAAACGGAGCTGCTGGTGGAGAAGATCCTCACCACCGTAAATAAGGATCGTCCTTTGAAGGGCTTTGAGATAGGAGTGGGGACAGGTTGTATATCGGTTACCCTTCTTTTGGAGATTCCCTCCCTCGTTATGTATGCTGACGACGTAAACCCCAAGGCACTGCAGCTGGCCTACCAGAACGCTTGCATGCACCAGGTGCAGGACCGACTTTACCTTATGGAAGGCTCCCTCTTTGAACCTGTAAGGGGGATGCGGTTTCATTTGGTGGTATCCAACCCACCTTACATACCAGAAGGTATGTGGGACAGTCTTCCCACAACGGTAAAGTGGGAAGGTAAAACTTCTCTCATAGGCGGTCCGAAGGGTTATGAGTTCTACGAGAAAATAGCTTCTGAGATACACCACTTCCTTGAGGAGGATGGTATGTTTTTCTTGGAGATAGGACACGATCAGGGTAGTGTGGTGAGGGATATATTTGAGGAAAAGGGATTCCGTGTAGAGGTGTTTAAGGATCTGGCAGGTCAGGATAGGGTAGTGGTGGGATGGATGTAGTGGGTTTGTTGATAGGTGTGTTGTTCTTTGTTCTGTTGGAGGCCTTCTTTTCCGGATCTGAGATCGCTCTTCTGCGTACCGACAAAAGTAAGGCTATGGCCCTTTATCGAAAAACAGGATACTCCTTCCTGAAGGATTTTCACGACTACCCTGAGGACTATATAACCCTCACTATGTTGGGATACACGGTCAGCATAGTATCCGCATCTACCTTCTACACCCTCGCCGTTTTCCGTCTTTCCCACCACTTTTCTTTCCTTCAAGGTTACGAAGCCCTCTTCTCTCTGACGCTGGTTTTATTCACCTTGTACTTTGGGGAGCTGGCACCCAAAAACCTCTTTCACAAGAACGCCGATAGGCTTATTGTTCCCAGTCTCTGGGTTCTCAGTAAACTGAAAGGGATTGTCAAACCCCTCCTTTTGGCGGTGAGGTACATAAGCAGACTAAGCAGAAAACTGTTGGGAGGGAGAGAGGAAAAACTTTCAAGGATGGATATCCTCGGTCTTCTGGAAGATGTTTCTTCCAGAGAGGAGAGTTTGAAGGTGGCCCTTAAGGTGATCCTTATGAAGGATACGCCCGTGTCGGAGCTTATAACACCGCTACAGGAAGTGGTGATGGTGGAAGAGACAGCCACCGTTGACCAGGTGATAAGAAAGATGAGGGAGAGCGGTTACAGAAAACTACCCGTCTACAGAACACGGGTGGATAACATAGTGGGATACCTCGACCTGTTTGATCTGGTAACCGCAAAACCCTATAAAAGTGTCATGGAGTTCATAAGACCCGTCCATATCTTCTCCGAGTACACCACCGTGAAGGAAGTGTTTGATACCTTCAGAGACAGCAGAGAGTACATGGGTATTGTGGTAGATGAACTAGGAATAACGTTAGGCATAGTTACTTACGACGATCTTATAGCCTTTCTGATGGGTGGTCTCAGGAGTGAAGGACACGAGGAAGAACCCTTCGTAGAGGTGGAAAAGAACAGATGGGTTGTGGACGGTCGCCTTGAGAAAGAGGAGCTGGAGAAACTTCTTGGTGTGAAGCTTCCCCAGGGGCCTTTCAGAACTGTGGCTGGATTCCTCCTCTACCAACTCAGGAGAATACCTCAGAAAGGTGAAAGTATAACATGCTGTGGATACAACTTCCGAGTGCTAAAGGTGGAGGATAAACGCATCAGTCGTCTGATGGTGGAGAAGGTTTCTTTAGAAGAGAAGCTAGAACAGAAACAAGAACAGCACTCAGTATAAGAAGTAAGGACACCACAACAGGTATTTTGTAAAACTCCGATATGAGCATCTTAACGCCTATGAAACCGAGGATGAAGGAAAGACCGTAATGGAGGTAATGGAAAAGGGGTAAAATGGCGTTGGCGGCAAAGAAGAGAGACCGAAGACCGAGGATGGCGAAGATGTTGGATGTGTACACTACGAAGGGATCTGTGGATATAGCCAGTATGGCAGGAACGGAGTCTATGGCGAACATTATATCGGAGGACTCCACCAAAAGAAGAGCCAAGAACAGAGGAGTGGCCTTATACTTTCCACCATCCTTAATGAAAAACCTACCATCGGCGTAATGGGGTACTATGGGAATAAGTCTCTTGGCTATTCGGTAAGGAAGTGTCTCTTCGGGGTGAAACTCCCTGTCTTCTGTCGTGAGAAGTTTAACAGCAGACACAATAAGGATTACGCCAAATATGTAGATGATCCAATGGAACATCTTGACGAGCTCTATACCTGCAAATATAAAGATGGCTCTAAAGACAATGGCACCAAACACGCCCCAAAAGAGGACTTTGTGCCTGTACTCCTCGGGCACTTTAAAATAGGAAAAAATGAGAATGAACACGAATATGTTGTCCAAACTGAGAGCTTTCTCTAAGGTGTAACCCGTTATGTACTCCACAAAAGCCTGATGACCCCTTGTGTAGTATACATAAAGGGAAAAACCGAGTCCCACCATAAGCCAAAAGGCAGAAAGAAGAAGGGATTCCTTCACACTTATTTTGTGAGGATGCCTATGAAAGACAAAGAGATCCAAAAAGAGGGCCACGAGGACAAGGACACCAAAAACTACCCAACTTAGATCCATCATGATAACATCCCCTTTATCCTGTCTATACTTTTCACAGGCAATGGATCAAATCCATACAGAACAGCCAGATGATAGCTGAGCCAGTCACCCAAGTATATAAGATAGGCCAGCCTCTCCTCAAAGCTCTCACCCTCTCCTTCCAACTCTATGGGAACTAACCCCATCTCCTGAAGGATATCCCGCGTTATTTGAACCCTCCTTAGTATCCTCGGGTGATCTTCCCTATCGTAAAGGAGCAGAAAGTGACACATCTGACGGGTTAAGTAATTGTCCAGACCCACTATCTCGTTGTGGTGAAGTTCCGGAAGAAGCGCGGTATGGCAGAGAGTTTTGGCATTTTCGTTTATCTGTGCTTTGTAGCGCACCGCGCACACTCCTGTCAGAGGTGTGGCGTACACAACAGGCAGATAGTTTTTGAGTCTTTGGGCTAGCTCTTTGGCCTTCTCTTTGATGACGCTGCTGTAGCTGGCCAAATGTTCTCCCATCTTCTGGGAGATATCTCCCATACCCATCAGGCTTAAAACTGCAGAGAGCATGTATCCCAAAGCGTAGCGAGGTGCAAAACCTTGTGGAAGGTCTACATGAGGAAGGTTATACTGGAGAGCCACGTTCTTCAGTTTACCCCCCGAACTTACACTCACTACAGTAGATCCGCGCCGGACAGCTTCCTCAACTGCCGACAGAGTCTCCTCCGTATTACCGCTGTAGCTTACAGCTACCACAAGCCAACCTTCCTTCACGCAAGGAGGCAAACGGTAATCCTTCACCACCAGAGTAGGGATGTCAACCCCCCTCCTCTCTAGAAACATAGCTGTTATCTCACCCACTATACCCGAACCACCCATACCGGTGAAGACTATCCCTCTGTACGGAGAAAGCTCCACAACTTCCACAGGCATTTTTTTAAACTGCTGGGGCATATTCTCAAGCCACTCCAAAGCCTGCATGATTTAAGGAATTATACCATCAAATTACTGTAAAACCTGTCCACCTCCGTGATTATCTGTCTTGGTGTCCTTACGTGAAAAACCCCCTCCACCTTATGGGTTTTGTAACCTATAACATGTTTGTGGAGGATGAGAGCGTAAGCTATCTCAGAGAGGGTCCCCCAGTGTCCTCCTATAGCTATCACCAGATCACCGCTGGCCACCACCAGAGGGTTTCTGTTCCAACTCATACCTGTGTTTATCTTTATATCTACATAAGGGTTGGCCTCTTCTCCTGTGTAGGAGGGCATTATGCCTACGGTAATACCACCCATCTCCTTGGCTCCCTTACAGACAGCCTCCATCACACCACCCCTCCCTCCGCACACCACCACTATACCCCTCTTGGCCAGCTTTTTGCCTACGTAATAAGCCACCCTATACTCCTCTTGGGAGGCTTTGGAAGAACCTATCACCGCCACCTGTCTCATAGTAAGAACTCCTCCATCCTGTACTGCAGAGCTTCCGCTATATGAGGCGTATCTATAAGCTCTTCACCCGCTAGATCCGCTATGGTACGTGCCACCTTCAACACCCTCATGTAGCCTCTTGCAGATAGTCGGAACCTGTCCATGGCCTCCTTTAGAAAGGCTCCGGCATCCTTCGTAAGAACACAGAACTTTCTCACCTGATCTACCGTCATCCTAGCGTTGTATTTGGTAGGAGTTCCTCTAAATCTCTCCTGTTGTATAGCGTAAGCTTTCATGACTCTTTCTCTAACCTGCTGAGAGCTTTCCCCCTTTTTCATAGAGACAAGATCTTCCTTCTCTACAGGCTGAACCCACACTTTTAGGTCTATTCTGTCCAGTATAGGACCCGAAAGTCTGGACTGATAAGCCTTTATCTGGGCAGGGCTGCATACGCATTTCTTGTAAGGATTTCCGTAGTTACCACACGGACAGGGGTTTGTGGCACCTACCAGAAGAAACTCTGCGGGGAAGGTAACTCTCCCACCCGCTCTTGAAACGGTAACGTAGCCATCCTCTAAGGGCTGTCTTAGGGACTCTAAAGTTTTCCTGCTGAACTCCACCATCTCATCAAGGAAAAGCACACCCCTGTGGGCCAAAGAAACTTCACCCGGCATAGGCACACTACCACCACCTATGAGAGCTACTTCAGAAGCTGTGTAATGGGGAGCACGAAAAGGTCTGTGTAGTACCACAGGGTCCTTCAACATACCAGCCACACTGTATATACGGGTTACCTCCAGAACCTCCTCCCAGCTGAGGGGTGGCATCACAGTGACCAACCTCCGCGCCAGCATGCTCTTACCTGCACCAGGAGGACCTATTAGTAGAAGGTGATGAAAGCCTGCAGCACTTATTTCAAGAGCTCTCTTAGCCTGATACTGACCGTACACCTCCGATAGATCCACGTCGTATCCCGAAAAACTATCCATGAGAGAGGGAAGGTGTAACCTTTGAGGACTCAAGGTGATCTCCTTTCTTAGGAATCGCACCACCTCCTCTAAGCTACTTACACCGTAAACATCCACGTCGCCTACTATGGCACCCTCTAAGGCGTTTTCGGAAGGCACAAGAAACTTTCTGAAACCTAAGCGTGATAAAGATATGACGATAGGCAGTATCCCGCTCACGGGTCTCACTTTTCCGTCCAAAGACAGTTCTCCCAGTACTATTGTGTCCTCCTGCAGATCCACAGTACCCATCAGTTTCAATATCCCGAGAGCTATGGGAAGGTCGTACAGGGTTCCCTGTTTCCTTACATGAGAAGGTGATAGGTTTACCGTTATTCTCTTGGCAGGGAGTTGCACCCCAAGATTCCTTAAGGCGGACCTTACCCTGTCTTTGGCCTCGTTGATAGCTTTGTCAGGAAGACCCACTATGTTAAACTGGGGTATCCCCGGAGACAGATCTACCTCTACATCTACCTCAAAACCCTCTATCCCCCAAACTCCCCCGCTCTTTACTCTACAGAACATACATCAAAGACCCTTCTCTGCCAAGAAGAGAACAAGATCCCTAAGGCGACACGAGTATCCCCACTCGTTATCGTACCAAGCAGCCACGTGTACCATGTCTTCTATAACCTGAGTAAGCCCTGCATCCAATATGGCAGAGTGGGGATTGCCGATGATGTCCTGAGAGACTATAGGATCCTCTGTGTACTGGAGGATCCCTTTCAAGGAACTTTCTGCAGCCTTACGGAAAGCTTCGTTAACCTCTTCTACACCGGAGGGGGCTCTCTCCACCAGCACGGTAAGATCTATCAGAGAACCGTCTGCTACAGGAACCCTTCTGGCTGTACCGTCTAACTTTCCTTTAAGCTCCGGTATCACCTCACCTATGGCCTTTGCGGCGCCTGTGGTGGTGGGTACTATGTTAATGGCACAGGCCCTTGCTCTCCTAAGATCCTTGTGGGGGAGATCCAACACTCTCTGATCATTGGTGTAGGCGTGAACTGTTACCATATAACCTTTCTTTACACCAAAGTTTTCGTGCAATACCTTCACCACAGGAGCGAGACAGTTGGTGGTACAACTTGCGTTGGATATTACGTGATGGCGTGAAGGGTCATAAAGGTGCTCATTTACACCCAGTACTATGGTTATGTCAGGTTCTTTGGCAGGGGCCGATATTATCACTTTCTTTACCGTGTCCCTCAGATGAAGCTGGGCCTTGTCACGGGAAGTGAAAGCACCGGTAGACTCTACCACCACCTCCACACCGAGATCTCCCCACGGTATGCTGGCCGGGTCTTTCTGGGAAAAGACCCTTATAGGCTGTCCATCCACCAGAATGTGATCTTCCTTGACCTCTACTTTACCTTGAAATATACCGTGTACCGAGTCATACCTGAGAAGATGCGCCAGAGTCTTTGCATCGGTAAGATCGTTGATAGCTACTATCTGCAAGCCTTCTACACCGTAGCACGCCCTTAAGAAAGTCCTTCCTATTCTACCAAAGCCGTTTATACCTACACGCACCATACGGAAAATTTTATACCATCATCCTCCAAACCTGAGTTTTATCGCTAGAAATAACACAACTAAAGTAAGGACCATGTTGAGAAATCCCAACATACGTGCCATATTTCTGTAAAATCTCCCCTCAAAGGCTCGCCTTCCAAAATAAAGATCATGGAGGAGAGATACGGCTACTATTCCTCCAAAGAAGATAAGCTTTACCTGTAACGTACGTGTGTAAGGACTATCCTTTTGGAACCATACATCCCATCCGTTGAGTAGGTAAGCGTTTGCCATCCCTGTTACGAAAAGAAGAGGAAGAGAAATGAACGTTCCCAAAAGACTGAGCCTTTTACCTACATACAGAAAGGCCTGTTCCTTGTTAGGAAGTCTCCGCAGATAAGGAGCGTAAACAAAGACGAGGGACAGCATACCTCCCACCCACACGCAGGCCAACAGGACGTGGAGCCACAACACCACCTCTTTTAAAGTAAACATTCACTTATATTATACATCACAACATTTAACTCCGTCACAGAGTATAGAGCAGTATATAGTTACCCTTTATGTCAGGAAGGTTTATATAACAGTACTCAAAACCTTCTACAGGTTCTCTGCCCTTCATCACCATTATGTAAGCCTCGGAGAGGTTTATAAGTAAAGGGAGTGTCTCTTCCAACGGACCCAAGGCTCTGCTTACCACCACGTAGAATTTCTCCTTTACTTTCTCTGCCCTGGTGCACAGCACCCTGTAATCAATATCCAGCACCACCTTAAGATACTCCAAGAAGGAACATTTCTTAGAAACAGACTCTATGAGGGTAAGGTTTATAGCGTCTTGGTAAAAGATCTTCAGAGGGACACCTGGGAAGCCCGCACCGCTCCCTACATCACATACCTTCTTTCCCTTTACATCAATCCCCTTCTCCTCTATACACAGTGTCAGGGTTAAAGAATCCAGGAAATGTCTCTTTATTATCTGCTCGTCCTCTTCCAGAGAGGTGAGGTTGTGAACTTTGTTCCACCTTTTAAGTTCTCTCAGATAAAGATCAAAGCGTTGGATCTGCTCTTCTGTCAGGTTAAAACCGTTTCTTTGGAAGATATCTTTTATGAGCTCAGCAGGTATCTTATATCCTCCGCTATCTTCTGTGGATCCTGTCTGTTGGTGGTGTAAAGGAGCTTTATCTTCATATCGGGGGTTATAAGGTATATAGTGGCGGTGTGATCTACCAGGTAACCTGCCGCCGTTTCCTCCTTCACCTTCCTGTAGTATACGTTGTACTCCTTGGCCACTTTAGCTATCTCATCTGGTGTTCCTGTGAGACCTACAAAGGTGGGATAAAAGAAGGGTACGTAGTTTTTGAGGACCGCCGGTGTGTCTCTCTCGGGATCCACACTCACAAAGAGTACTTTAACTTTCTCCCTTTCCTTCTCACTTAGATTCTTCATCACCTTTGCCATGGTACTGAGAGCCGTGGGGCATACATCTGGACAGTGGGTGTATCCAAAAAACAGCAGCACCACACCACCATCCTTCAGAAACTGGGAGAGTCGCACGCGATTCCCATCTTGACTGGTCAGCTCAAAATCATAAGCGGGTTTGTCATAGAGGTAACCGTAGAACTTGTGTTCTTTCTTGCAAGAAGAGACAAGGAGGGCTAAAACTATCCACACCGCCAATAGAGATCGCATAAGGTATATTTTATTACCTTATGGAGTTAAGGAATATAAGAAACTTCTCCATAATAGCCCACGTGGATCACGGAAAATCCACCCTTGCGGACAGACTTTTAGAATTCACAGGCGCTGTTTCAAGAAGAGAGTTAAAGGAACAGATGTTGGACACTCTGGAGATAGAAAGGGAGAGGGGTATCACCATAAAGATGCAGGCGGTGAAGATGTTTTACAAAGCCAAAGATGGGAACACTTACCAACTTCATCTGATAGATACTCCCGGACACGTGGATTTTTCTTACGAAGTTTCCAGAGCTTTGGCTGCCTGTGAGGGAGCCATACTGTTGGTGGACGCCACGCAGGGTATAGAAGCTCAAACGGTGGCCAACTTCTGGAAGGCTGTGGAGCAAGATCTGGTTATCATACCTGTCATCAACAAGATAGATCTCCCTGCAGCGGATCCTGACAGAGTCAAGAGGCAGATAGAAGACATACTGGGACTGCCCGCTGAGGAAGCTCTCTTAGTGTCCGCAAAAGAGGGTATAGGCATAGAGGAGTTGTTGGAGGCCATAGTAGAGCGCATACCTCCACCTTCCGGTGATCCGGATGCTCCCCTCAAGGCCCTTATTTTTGACTCTTACTACGACCAGTACAGAGGTGCGGTGGCCTTTGTGAGGGTCTTTGACGGAGAGATAAGACCGGGTATGAAGATAAGACTTTTCTCCACAGGTAAGGAGTTTGAAGTAACAGAGGTAGGAGCACAGACACCCCGTATGACCAAGTTTGAGAAACTGGGAGCCGGAGAGGTGGGATACGTGGCAGCCTCCATTAAAGACGTGAGGGACATAAGGGTAGGCGATACCATAACTGATGCCAGAAGACCCGTTTCTGAGCCCGTACCAGGTTTTAGACCTGCTAAGCCCATGGTGTTTGCAGGTATATATCCTTCGGAAGGATACACCTATGAGGAGCTCAGAGAAGCCCTTGAAAAGTACGCTATAAACGATGCTGCCATCCAATACGAACCAGAGACTTCCCCTGCTTTGGGTATGGGTTTCAGAGTGGGTTTCTTGGGACTTTTGCACATGGAGATAGTGCAGGAAAGATTGGAGAGAGAGTACGGTGTTAGTATAGTGACCACCGCTCCCAACGTGGTTTACAGGGTGAGGTTCAAAGACGGTAGTGTGAAAGAGATAAAAAACCCATCCGAACTGCCGGAAAACTGGGGTGTGATTCAGGCGATAGAGGAGCCCTTTGTACTGGTAACCATAATAACACCCCGTGAGTATGTAGGTAACATAATGAGTCTGTGTCAAGAAAGAAGGGGAATACAGAAGAAGTTCCTTTATCTGGATCAAAACACAGCCCTTTTGGAGTACGAGATGCCCCTCAGTGAGGTCATACTAGACTTCCACGATAGGATAAAGAGCCTGTCAAGGGGATACGCTTCTTACGATTACGAATTTATAGGTTACAGAGAGGAGGATCTTGTAAAGCTTACCATATTTATCAACAACGAACCTGTGGATGCTCTGTCCTTCATAGTTCATAGAGATAAAGCCTACAGGAGAGCGAGACAACTGGTGGAAAAGCTGAAAGAGGTCATACCGCGCCAACTGTTTGAGGTGAAGGTACAGGCTGGTATAGGATCCAGGATAATAGCTTCCGAAAGGATACCTCCTCTGAGGGCCAACGTGCTAGCCAAGTGTTACGGTGGTGACGTCACCCGTAAGAAAAAGCTTCTGGAAAAGCAGAAGGAGGGGAAGAAGAGACTTAAACAGTTCGGTAAAGTGGAACTACCCCAGGAAGCTTTCCTCACTGTTCTGAAGGTGGACTGATCTCCTCGGAAAGTTTTGTGTTCATCTCCTCCACCTTCTTCTGAAGCTGCTGGCTGTATTCTTCCAACTTTTGAGCTATGTGAGGATGCTTTATGGACAAAATCCTGAGGGCCAAAAGAGCAGCATTCACAGCATTTCCTATACCCACCGTGGCTACAGGTACGCCTGCCGGCATCTGCACAATGGAATAGAGAGAATCAACACCTGCCAGGTGTTTGGAAGGTATAGGTACTCCTATAACCGGTAGAGACGTCATGGAAGCTGTCATACCCGGAAGATGGGCAGCGCCACCTGCACCCGCTATTATGACCTCTAAGCCCCTCTCCCTAGCTGTAGTAGCATACTGGTACATAAGATGAGGAGTACGGTGCGCAGACACCACCCTCACTTCACACGGAACACCAAACTCCTTAAGAAGCTGGTAAGCCGGCTTTAACCACTCCCAATCCGATATACTTCCCATAATGATACCTACCAGAGGCATGGCTCTATAATTTTAGAACACTTGCTGACCTCTTACTGTTACATATCTTTATAGAATTCTATAAACCTTACGGAGGTGACCTTATGGATCAATGGGAGAAGTTCTTGATAGATTTGGGAGACAGGGTTATAAAGGGGGATGAAGTTACCCGAGAAGAAGCCCTTAAGGTATTACAGACTCCTCATCAGTACATATCCCTTCTGGTTTACGTGGCCCAAAAGGTAAATAGAGCCTTTCACTCAGAAAACCAGATAGAGTTCTGCTCCATAATAAACGCTAAGAGTGGAGCTTGCTCAGAAGACTGTAGATTCTGTGCCCAGTCCAAGTTTTACAAAACACCTATAAACGTGTATCCTCTGGTACCTGAGGACGAGATACTGGAAGGAGCCTTACGGGGAGTGGAGTTTGGTGCCAACAGGTACTGTGTGGTACTCAGTGGAAAGGCTGCATCTAAAGAAGAGGTAGATAGAGTGGCTCAGGCTGTCAGAAAGGTGAAGAGTTCGGGCATCCCCATAAACGTGTGTGTATCTATGGGGACGCTGGATGAGGACTCTCTCCTTAAACTTAAGGAAGCAGGTGTGAGGAGAGTGAACCACAACTTGGAGGCTTCCAGAAACTTTTTCCCTAATATAGTCTCCACCCACACGTGGGAGGATCGCTACGAAACTATAAAGAGGATAAAGAAGGCAGGTCTCTCCGCCTGTTGTGGAGGTATATTTGGGATGGGAGAGTCGGAAGAAGACAGGGTAGATCTGGCCCTCACCTACAGGGAACTGGAAGTAGATTCCATTCCCCTAAACTTCCTCATGCCTATCCCCGGCACACCTCTTGAGGAGGCACCAGGTATAGAACCTATGGAAGCTCTCAAGGTTATAGCTATGTTTCGCCTCACCAATCCGAGAGCAGAACTCAGACTCTGCGGTGGGAGAGAGCAGACTCTGAGGGACTTTCACGGAATGGCTTCACTGATGGTGAACGCCATGATGGTGGGTGGATACCTCACCCGTGCCGGTAGAGACATCAAGAAGGACTACCAGCTTTTGGAGGATCTGAAGGCCCAAAGGAAACATACGTTGGTGGAATGATAGAGATCCTGTCAGGCAGAGAGAACATGCAGAAAGACCTGGAGAACTTCCTGAAGGTGGAAAGGGGAGAACAGTATCTTTTGGTACGGTTCTACAGATGGCAAGAGCCTACGGTAAGCATAGGGCTTTTGCAGAGAGAGAGAAAGATGCCGTTGCCTGTGGTGAGAAGGCCTACAGGGGGAGGTGAACTTCTTCACGGCGGGGACGTGTCCTTTTCGGTAGCCAGCCGGAGGGATTTATGGGGTTCTAATCCCAAGGAGATATACGAACGCCTTATGGTGCTATTGCAAGAAAGCTTAAATGAGGTGGGTATCTCTTTGGATATGACCCACTACAGTCCGGAGCGTATGGAGAGGCTGTGTTTTTTCTATCCCAGTTGGGGTGAGCTGACGGCAGATGGCAAGAAGGTGGTGGCCTGCGCTATGAGGATAGGCAGAAGAGCCTTCCTGCTACAGGGAAGTCTCCTGATAGATATGGAATACTCTCTGGCACACAGAGTCTTTGGTGTTGGTGAAGAGATTCTCAGAGAACGCATCACCACCTTCAGGGAACTGGGTGTGGAGGAAGATAGACTTCTGGAGGGCCTCCGGCGGTTTATGACTAACCTGACACAGATCATAAAGGTGGTGTATAATTTTAGAGATCATGGGTGAGCTGAAAAGGTACCTGGATACCGATTACCTTTACTTTGCGGAGGTGGAACTTCTCCTCAACTACGGGATAGGGTATCCTGACCTTATCATCAAACTGAGGGAAAAAGTCCATCAGGAAGGAATGGAAGAGAGCCCTTACGTGGTAAAGGCAGACACAAAACTCTTTCAGAATGTGCACAGATTCCTGGAACTTTTGGAAGGAAGCGACGAGCCTCTGGAGGATGATGACACTCAACCCTTAGAGAAGTGGTGGTGGCACCTGCACAAGGTGGCTTCCGGAAAATACCCCAGTCTCCGCTTACCCCATCACCTGAGGGAGATATACAGAAAGAGGAGAAAGTACTGGAAGCAGCGCAGTAAGGAAAATCACCTTGCCATAGAACGTCTCAGAGTTGTCCCCCGCTACCTACAGCTATAGATGGAAGAACTGGAAAGACTGAG
Organism: Thermocrinis albus DSM 14484; assembly: GCF_000025605.1. Taxonomy (NCBI): domain Bacteria; kingdom Pseudomonadati; phylum Aquificota; class Aquificia; order Aquificales; family Aquificaceae; genus Thermocrinis; species Thermocrinis albus. Next base: position 876,923 of record NC_013894.1, read on the forward strand.
AGAGAAGATAGATCAGATAGACGAACAGATAGTCGAACTTCTCAACAGAAGGGCTCAGTTAGCTCAACAGATAGGAGAGATAAAGAAAAGGCTTGGGTTAGAGATCCATGCTCCCGAAAGGGAAAGACAGATCTTTGAGAAGATAATACAGATAAACACCCAGCGTTACAAAGAAACATTCCCAACAAAGGCACTTCTCCACATCTTTCGGGAGATAATATCCGCCTGTCTGTCTTTGGAAAAACCCATAAAGGTAGCCTATTTGGGTCCCAAGGCCACCTTTACCCATCAGGCCGCTTCTGAATATTTTGGACTGTCGGCTCAGTACATACCTGCACCCTCCATAAGAGATGTGTTTCAGGAGGTGGAAACTGACAGGGCAGATTACGGCGTTGTTCCGGTGGAGAACACCACTGAGGGGGTTGTTAACTATACCTTAGACATGTTTTTGGAATCGGACCTGCGCATAGTGGGGGAGATAGTGATACCTATCCGGCTGCATCTTCTGTCTACATGTACCGATATATCTCAGATCAAAAAGGTTTTCTCTCATAGACAGGCGTTAGCTCAGTGTAGAATGTGGTTGGAAAAGAACATGCCGTGGGTAGATCTGATAGAAACGGAGAGTACCGCAAGGGCCTGTGAGATAGCCCTTGAGGAAGAGGCCTCTTCTGCCATTGCCAGTGAAGTGGCAGCATACACCTATCATCTACACGTACTGGCGGAAAACATCCAGGACAACCCCAACAACTACACCCGCTTTCTGGTGATAGGTAAAAGGTCCATGAAAAAAACCGGAAAGGACAAAACGAGCCTTATCTTTGCGGTCAAGGACGAGCCAGGTGCTCTCTACAGAGCTCTGGAAAGCTTCTACCTTTACAACGTGAACCTCACCAAAATAGAGTCGAGGCCTTCCAAGAAAAAAGCGTGGGATTATGTCTTCTTCGTGGATCTGGAGGGCCATACGGAGGATGAGCATGTGAGGGAGGCCATAGAACTTCTCAAAAGTAGGACCCAGATGGTTAAACTCTTAGGTTCTTATCCGAGAGCTCTTATCCAAGAGAGCTAAAGCTGTCAGAAGTTTTCTCCTATGTTGTGTTCCCACACCCGGTTCTATAACCCTGTCCCTCAAAAGGAGACCTACAGGCACACCTTCTGTGGTAAGTTTATCCACCAAATAGGCGAGCCGTGACACCTTTTCTTCCAGGTCCCCTTCCACCATATCCAGACTGAGGAAGACCGGCTCATCCACTTCGTCATACATACGCTTCACATACAGCTTTCCCTGTTTGGCAGATATCTTCCAGTGGATGAGTTTTAGAGGATCGTTCATGTACTCCCTAACACCCACTACCTCGTCAAAACCTTCTCTTTTGGACAGCTTCTGTCCCTTCTTGTTGGAACTTTTGTCTAACACCATAGGGAAGCGCGTGGGAATAGGTAACGGAAAAACGATGAGATCCAGTTCCACCCTATAGACGGTGTACCTTTCAAAGAGACCCGCCGGGAAGGATGAGGATAGGGTGAGCTCAAGATGATGGTAATAACCTCTTTCCGGAAACGTGAGTAAGATCTTAGCATACGCCTTACCCTTCACTATAGGTAGAAGAGCTGTGGAGTTCTGAGCACTGACCTTTATGAGGAAGGAGGGTACAGAGAAACTCCTTTCCACCAATAACCGAAAGCTGGCTTCTCTGCCCGCAAAGACCTCAGGGGGTGGTATTACACTCACCTTGAGACTTCTCAAGTTCTGCCATGAGAGAAAACCCGAAAGGAGCATGAAGGATAGCATTCCCGACACCACCATGTAGAGGAGGTTGTTCCCAGTGTTTACCGCTGCCACACCTACGAAGATGGTAATACCTATGAAAAAACTACCCGCTCTGTTTATCTTTACCTTCATGCCTAAATAGATACGACAGCATCTCAATGGGAAGAGGTATGAGCACCACGTTACCGGGTTTGTTAACCACGTTTTGGATAGTTTCCAGATACCTTATCTGTAAGGCTAAAGGCTCTGATGCCAGTATTCGGGCAGCGTCTGCCAGCTTCTGAGCAGCCTGATACTCGGCCTCAGCGGTGATCAATTTGGCTCTTCTTTCTCTCTCTGCCTCTGCCTGCTTGGCCATAGCCCTCCTGAGCTCTTCCGGCAGATCTATCTTTTTGAGCTCTACAGAGACCACTTTAACACCCCAGGGGTCCGTTTGACGATCTATGATCTCCTGAAGCTGGAGGTTGAGTTTCTCCCTTTCGGAGAGGAGCTCGTCCAACTCCACCGATCCACACACACTCCTCAGGGTGGTTTGAGCTATCTGGGAGGTAGCATATAGATAGTTCTCCACCTCCACTATAGCCCTTACAGGATCTATGACGCGGAAGTAAACCACAGCGTCCACACTTACAGAAACGTTATCTTTGGTGATGATGTCCTGGGTAGGTACATCCAGCGTCACAGTTCTGAGGTCTACTTTTACCATTCTGTCTATGACAGGTATGAGAATAAAAAGACCGGGACCCTTTGCGCCTATAACTCTACCCAGCCTGAATACTACAGCCCTTTCGTACTCAGGAATCACCTTCACCGAGGATACAAGGAAGATTAAAACCAATACCAAAGGAACCACAAGGATAACAAGATCCATAGCTACACCTCCCAAGATTTTAAGGATGTCTCCTCCCAAAACCCCCGCCAGTATAACAAAAAAGAAGGTGAGAAATATAATTAAGTCTCTCATACCTTTATTATAAAGGAAGGGCAAAGGCCCCAAAAAGTGTTCCCTAAACGGAACAGAAAAGAGTAACCCAGAAGAAACTGATCCCTTTCCTCAACAACAAGATTAGAACCACTTACCCATCTGCTCTCCCTAGGAGTTCGTACCTTCACCAACAGGTTGGTGTAGGGATAAAGTAGGTGCACTTTTTTTCCTTCCCTGTAAACTATGGGAGGTTTTTTATCAAAACATATGACGTTGGTGCCTTCCTGTTTCAGTAGCATCTGGGCTAAATGCTGAGCTGTTTTGAGCTCTACCGGAGAGATAAAGATGTTACGCATCAAAGAGAAAGAGTGTCTGTAGTGGGGAAACAGAAACCTTATGCCTACCTCTCTCACATATACCTTCACGTGGTGATCAAGACCTCCCACCACAGGATTCTTCCAGCCTTCTTGGTAATACCTGTCAGCGTACTCTTCCACCTTCACCACCTTTCTAAGGAGCCGGAGAGCCTTATCTTTGAGGAACGGGTAAAGGAGTATTACGGGAACCAGATAAAACAGGAGCCTCCCTTTATTTTCCAACAAAGAGTCCTTCAGATCTATAAGTTCCAGAAGAAAGCCTTCCCTGTTTCCTTTCCACCTGTACTTCTCCTTAAAGGGATGTGCTATCACCTTTACAGGGCCTATGCAGAGGACAGCGCCTTCTTCTGTTTTTCTCTCTATCCCTGCCAGCATTCTCTCATCGCAAAAGTACTTGATATAATCGTTTTCGTGATCGGTTATAAAGACAAAGTTCACATCTTCCTCCTCCATAGCTCTCCTTATGTCCTCCGGTTTCCCCAGAGAGTCGTAGGAGAACTGGGTATGGAGGTGTAGCTGATAGGAGTACAGGTAAAGGTTAGGAACCTCAGAGGGTAGTAGATCCTGTCTTGAGGCCCTGGCGTACCTTACGGGAAGGAGGTAAGCTAGCAAGATCCAAAGTCCCAACAGTAGGAATGGGAGGAGGATATACAACATCATGGAAGGTTCATCTTCTCCCTCACCTCTTGTAAAGTTCTCTGAGCCAGTTCTCTGGCTCTGCGTGAGCCTTCCGTGAGGATATCCCACACGTAATGAGCTGACTTTTCCACCTCCCTTCTCTTTTCCCTTATGGGCCTTAGGAACGTTTCCAAACCTTCCCACATCATCCTCTTACAGTCCACACAACCCAGCTTCCCACTCCTACAGTCTCTTTCTATCTCCTCCACCTTTTCGTGGGGAGTAAAAAGCTTGTGATACATAAAGACGGGGCAAATCTCAGGTCTTCCCGGATCACCCTTCCTTAGCTTCTGAGGGTCTGTGAAAAAGCTCATCACCTTCTTCTTAACCTCTTCCTCGCTGTCAGCAAAGTATATGGCATTACCGTAAGACTTACTCATCTTCCTACCGTCCGTACCCGGTACACGGGGTGTTTCCGTCAGCAAAGCCTGAGGTTCTGGGAAAGTCTCTCCGTAAAGGTGATTAAACCTACGAGCTATCTCCCGCGTCAGTTCTATGTGAGGCAACTGATCCTCACCCACCGGGACTGCCTCCGCCTTGTAGAGGAGGATATCTACAGCTTGCAGTACCGGATAACCCAAAAAACCGTAGGTATCCACCTCGTAGAACTCTCTCTTGGATACGTTGAGTTTCCTCAGCATTTCCTTATCCAGTTTACCGTCAAAGAGGGCCTTAACAAAAGCTTGCGCTATCACATCCAATAGATCCTCCTCAAGAGCTTCCGTATCTTCCACACGGAATGGCTGACGCGCTAAGAACTCCTTCACCAGATCCCTCAAACCACCTCTGAAAGTAAGTTCCAGGTCGTGAATTCTTAGAAGATTGTACTTGGTATCTTTGTAAGTGGGATTCCACTCTAACCAACTCTTAGGTGTTATCATGGCAAAGAGGAGGAAGAGCTCTGCGTGTTCCTTCACCATAGACTGAAGGAAGAGAACACTCTTTTCAGGATCAAGTCCCAAAGCTATCCAGTCTATAACCAGCTGGCGTATGTTGTCCTTGATATGTTTTGTGTCTTTGTATCCGGTAGTCAGTGCGTGCCAGTCTGCCACCATAAAGAAGGTTTCGTGATCTTTCTGAAGGCTTATCCAGTTCTTGATAACACCCAAGTAATGACCCAAGTGTAGCTTTCCCGTAGGTCTCATACCGCTCAGTACACGCATGGGTCTAAAATTATAAAGTTGCGCTCCGAATTTATAATGTAAACATGGATCTCCTTACGCTGGTAGGTATACTGGGAGGGCTCACAGCTCTACTCATAGGTGCTGTCTTGAAAGGTGCCAGCCTGCTCTTTCTTCTTCAGCCTGCAGCCTTTGTAATTGTGGTCCCCACTACCCTCTTTGCCAGCCTCGTCACAGTACCCCTCTCTAAGTTCTACCTGATAGTGGAAGGTCTCAGGATGGCCTTTAGGAAAGATGACGATAGATCAGTACAGACAAAGAACATTCTGATAGACTTGGCTCACACGGTGAGGAAGGAAGGCATGTTGGCTCTCGAAACCAAGGCAGAGGATATAACGGACCCCTTTATAAGAAAGGCTGTGGATCTTATGGTCCTAGGAGTGGACGAAGCCACCTTTGTGGAGAGCTTAGAGACGGAAGTAGCCAAAAGGGAAGAGGAGCTGGAGATAGCAGTAGAATACTGGAAGAACGCTGCAGAGAGTGCCCCCACCTTTGGGTTGGTGGGGGCTGTTTTCGGGCTTATGAAGGCCCTTCAGAGTCTGGATAACGCACAGGAACTGGCACACGGCATATCTGCAGCCTTCGTGGCTACTGTGTACGGCATAACTTCTTCTTACCTCATCTTTGGGCCTATAGCCAAAAAAATAAAGATAAAGGGAAAGGAGGAGATACTCCGTATGTACATGGTGGTGGAAGCCGGTAGGATGATGATAAGGGGAGAGAACCCAAGACTCATAGAGGAGAGACTAAACTCCTTCGTAGAGGCTAAAGGATGAACAGGAGAAAAAAGTGTCCAGAAGAGGTTTCGGAAAGGTGGGCTATACCTTATGCCGACTTCCTTACGCTACTTCTGTGTCTCTTCATAGCCCTGTTTGCGATGGCACAGGCGGGTAAACAGGCGGCTCTCGAATACGCTCAGGCCTTTGCACGTGCTTTCGGCATGAGACTGGTTCCCTACCAAGAAACACTACCCCGTCAGATACTACCCCAACCTGTCCCTCCCAAGGTTAGACCCACGGAGAAGGGCCAGAAGATCTTAAAACAGATAATGGAGTTGGAAAAAACACTTAAAACCATAGGGTTGGAAGGTAAGCTGAAGGTGGCTTACGAAGCTATAGGTATAAGACTTATCCTCCAGGAAAGGCTTCTCTTTGATTCGGGAAGTGCCGACATCAAACCCCAGTTTTACCCCATACTGGATAAGATAGCAGAACTTCTCAACAGTATTCCCAACCCAGTGGAAGTAGAAGGACACACGGATAACATACCTATATCCACAGGCAGATTCCCCTCCAACTGGGAACTCTCTACAGCCAGAGCATCCTCTGTGGTTAGATACTTTATAGCCAAAGGTGTCTCCCCAGATAGACTCAAAGCATCGGGATACGCCGACACGAGACCTATAGCCTCTAACGCTACACCTGAAGGTAGGGAACAGAACAGGAGAGTGGAGATAGTTATTATTAACATTAAGGGATACGAACTGACGGAACCGGCACCGTGAAGATGAAGGGTGTTTTTGTCAGTAGAACAGAGGAGGATACCAAAAGGATAGCGGGAGAGCTGGCGAAACATCTGAAGGGTAACGAGGTGATATGTTTGGTAGGTGATCTGGGAGCCGGGAAGACCACCTTTGTAAAGGGCCTGGCGGAGGCTATGGGCATACGGGAAGGTTATCAGGTGAGGAGTCCCACCTTCAGTCTCATCCATCAGTATCCCACCACCCAAGGGAACATCTTTCACGTGGATCTTTACAGAGTAGACTACCTGGATCTGGAGGAAGTGTTGGGAGAAGGACTTGTGGTGATAGAATGGCCAAAGGACATGAGTATATGTCAGATAGTGGTGGAGATAACAGAAGAGGGACACGAAAGACTCATAAAGATCTATACTAATAATCATGTTCAGGAAGGTTCTGATAGCTAACAGAGGAGAGGTGGCCGTTAGGATAATAAGGGCCTGTGAGGAACTGGGTATAAAGACGGTGGCCATATACTCGGAGGTAGACACAAGATCTCTTCACGTAAAGAAAGCAGACGAGGCCTACCTTATTCCGGGTGATCCCATAAGAGCCTATCTGGATTACGTAAGAATAGTGGATCTTGCTAAGTCGGTGGGTGCAGATGCCATACATCCGGGTTACGGTTTTTTGGCGGAGAACGCAGACTTCGCCCGTTACTGCCAAAAGAGGGGTATCGTTTTCATAGGTCCTAAGCCGGAACATATAGAACTCTTCGGAGACAAAGTAAAAGCCAAACAGATGATGCAGAAGCTGGGTATACCCACCATACCTGGCTCACCGGAACCTTTGAGGAACTACGAAGACGCTCTGCATTACGCACGGGAGATAGGTTTTCCCGTCATTCTAAAATCCGCCTTCGGTGGTGGTGGTAGGGGTATGAGGGTGGTAAGAACGCCCGAGGAACTTCCTCACCTCTTTGAATCCGCTTACAGGGAGGCGGAGACCTTTTTCGGTAAAGGTGACCTCTTTCTGGAAAAGTATCTGGACGATCCCAAACATATAGAGGTGCAGATACTAGGAGACAAGTACGGAAACGTGGTACACCTAGGAGAGAGGGATTGTTCCATACAGAGAAAGCATCAGAAGATTATCGAAATAACACCCTGTCCTGTATTACCCCCTTCTATAAGAAACAAGATGCTGGGACTCAGTGTGAGGGCCATGATGCAGGTGGGATACGAGAGTGCAGGGACTCTGGAGTTTTTAGTGGATCTGAAGACGGGAGAGTTTTACTTTATAGAGATGAACACACGCCTTCAAGTGGAACACACCATCACCGAGATGGTGACGGGTATAGACATAGTGGAGACAATGATACGTATAGCGATGGGTGAACCTCTTCCTTTCATGCAGAACGACATAACCTTTAGGGGATGTGCCATAGAGTTTAGGATAAATGCAGAAGATCCGAGGAAGAACTTTGCGCCCGCACCGGGTAAGATAACAGCCTATTACTCTCCCGGTGGACCGGGTATAAGGATGGATGCAGGTGTGTATAAAGATTACGTCATTCCTCCCTATTACGATTCTATGATAGCTAAGATGAGCGTGTGGGCCTTAAGCTGGGAAAGAGCTGTGGCTAGGGCCAGGAGGGCCATAGACGAGTTTGTGGTGAGGGGTGTTCCTACCAACATACCTTTACACCGTCAGGTGGTCAGGGACCCCGATTTTATAAGTGGTTACTTTGGTATAAGGTTCTTGGAGAAAAAACTACCCACCTACCAGTTTGAGATAGAAGGAGAAATAGATCCAGAAAGCTTAGCGTTGGCTGCATCCGCAGCTATAGCGGCCTATTACGGACTGTAGGTTACGGAAGCTCCCTCACTCTCCACACCGTACACACTCACCGCCTTTACCGTGTAGGTGACCCTCTGTGAAGGTAGCTCGTCTTCCCACATGTAACTGGTGGTACTACCTAAAAGTTTCCCGTTTTTGTAAACAACAAAGTGAGAGAACAGGGGATCTTTCCGATAAGACCAAAAGATATAAAGCTTGTTTCCTACAGCTCTCCAGTCAAGCCTTTCTACATCCGCCACCGGAGGGTGGGGTTTTGCCTTCACACAGAAAACACTGAGCTCCGATTCTCTGTCTTTCTCAACACCGGCCACTCCATAACACTGGGTCATATAGTCCCTGTCTATAACGAAGGGTCCGTCCAGTTTTTGGGCACTGAGGAGGTCGGGTTTCCCTTCCTTTATCTTGTAAAGAACAAAACTCCTGAACCCTTTCGGGGTTACCTTTACCTTATCAGGATACTCCTCCGTTCTCAGCAAGGGTTTCTCTTTCAGAGCTTCCGGCACACAGAACTTCTTACCCTTTCCGTTAAGGCGCACCACACCAAAACAGAAAGCTTTCTCCTCCTCCTTAAACCAGAGATCACCCTCTTTGCTAAAGCCTTTCACCACCACCTCACCCTCTAAACTGCGTACGTAAACGGTAGAACCAAGTCTTTTGATCTCCACCTGAGGTGAAGGTAGGGGCTCAGGATCTGCCTTTACACCGCAAGAACAAAGGAAAACTAAAAGGGGAAAAAGCTTAGTCAGCCTCAAGGTCCTTTATGAGCTCTTCCTTCACGTTGGGGGGTATCTCCGCTATAGCCTTGTAGTTGGGATGGTTTATCTCCACCTTGACGGGCATGTTTTTAAAGTCCTCTACCTGCTCATCGGTGAGGGTCAGCTTCAGAAAGTGGACCACGGCTGCTTTACCGTACTCATAATCCTCCTTGCTGCGCTCGTCGGCAACCGCTCTAACGGTGTGCTTGTTTCCTATGTGGAAGAAAAGGTGATCATGAATGCCCACCAGCTTAGGAAGTAACTTTTTCCTCTCCTCTTCGTCCGGGATCTCTATGAACATGGTTATGGAAAGCTGGTTTCTGTCGGGTATAAGCTCGTTGTAAACCTCTATCTCGTGCTGTATCTCCTCCTCCTTCACCATACGCTCCGCCCTTATCATCTCCTGTATCTGAAACCACACCGTCTGTCTGTTCTCAAAGACAAGATGAACCAAGTCTCCGAGAAATAACCTCCTGTTCTTCTTCAGTTGGATAATCTCCTGCCGCTTTTCCGGCCTAACCTTTTCGTACTCGTATATGTTGAGGATTTCGTCCCTTGTGATCTTTTTCACAGCAACTCCCCCAAAAGGATTTAAAGGGGGGAGAACCCCCCCTCTTACGTTAGGAAGACTTAAGGCTTTCTAGAGCCTTCTGGAATCTTCCTGCGTGAGATTTCTCAGCACGGGCGAGGGTTTCAAACCACTCAGCGATGTCATCGAAGCCTTCCTCTCTGGCTACCTTAGCAAAACCAGGGTACATTTCGGTATACTCGTAGGTTTCACCCGCTATGGCCGCCTCCAGGTTCTGCTCAATGGTACCTATGGGTTTACCAGTAGCAGGGTCTCCACCACCGTACTTTTCCAGAAACTCCAGGTGTCCGAAAGCGTGACCTGTCTCACCTTCGGCGGTCTCTCTGAAGATGTTGGCTATGTCGGGGTAACCCTCTATGTCGGCCCTACGGGCAAAGTAAAGGTACCTTCTGTTGGCCTGAGATTCCCCGGCAAAGGCATGCTTAAGGTTTTCCAAAGTCTTGGTTCCCACAAGGCTCTTACTCATGGCAATACCTCCTTACAGTTTTAAATAATATTATATGCAAACTTTTCTCATCTGTCAAGATGCATTTCTATGAGGTGGCACAGTTTATCCATCTCTTCCTTGGTCCTCTTCTCGGTGACTGCCAAAAGGAGGGTATCATCACGGAGAGGTACACCTAAAAGAAATCCCTCCTTTAGAAGAGCGTTGCGTAGTTTCATGGCCTGTGGATGTCTTAGGGGAAACTCCCACAGATGCCTACCCTTGTACACCTCTTGAAAGCCAAGATCCAGCAGGCGTTTTTTAAGATAGAGGGCCTTAGAAAGACTCTGCAGGGCTACCTGCCGCATACCTTCCTTTCCCAGAAGGACCATGTAGATCAAACTGGCCATAGCCATCAGATTCTGGTTGGTGCATATGTTGGAAGTAGCCCTCTCTCTCCTTATATGCTGTTCTCTTGTCTGTAGCACCAGAAGAAATGCCCTCTTACCCTCTATGTCCTCTCCCATACCCACCAGTCTTCCCGGCATACGTCTCACATACTCCTGCTTTGTGGCAAAGAAACCTGCGTAGGGTCCTCCGTAGTTCATAAACATACCCATAGGTTGCGCTTCTCCCACCACTATGTCGGCACCCATCTGTCCCGGAGGTTTCAAGATAGCTAAGGCTATAGGATCAGCCACAACCACAAGGGGGACTCGGTACCTTTGGGTGAGTTCCCCCACCTTTCTCAGATCTTCCACAAAACCCAAAAAGTTGGGATACTGCAACACCACCGCGTGAGCTTCTTGGTCCTTCAAGGCATCCTCCAGCAAGTCCAGACGGGTGTATCCCTCTTCATTTACGGGGACTTGGACTATCTCGTCTCTATAACCCATCAGGTAAGTTTCCACCACCTTACGGTAGAGGGGATGAACTCCTTCACTGATGACGACCCTCCTACCTTTACCCCTCACAGCTCTGGCCATCAGAACCGCCTCTGCCAGAGCAGAGGCACCATCGTACATACTGGCGTTGGCCACCTCCATTCCCGTAAGCTGACACACCAAAGTTTGGTACTCAAATATGGCCTGGAGGGTGCCCTGAGAAGCTTCAGGCTGATAGGGAGTGTAAGCGGTGAGGAACTCCCCCCTGTTGAGGATCTGCCATATAACGGACGGTACTATTCTGTCATAAACGCCGTACCCCGCAAAGCACACGAGAGGTTTGTTTTGTTGGGAGGTCTCTTTGAAGTACCTTCTTAACTCCTCCTCACTCATGGGAGGGGGAAGACGAGAGGGTGAGAGGAGAGAAGCGTCTATATGGGAAAAGAGATCCTCCAGCTTACTGAGCCCTAGAAGTTTTAGGATATCCTCCGTCTCTCTCTCTGAATGAGGAATGTACATCTATCGCTCCTTCTCCTCGTAACCTAATTCTTCCTCCGGTATTGTCTCTATAGACTCCTCTATACTGGATACTTCCTCGGTGGTAGAAAGTCCCGTATCTTCTCCCTTCTCCTCTTTAACTAACTCAGCTATGTACTGGGCATACTCCTGGGCCGTCATGAGATCTTCCACCTCCAAGGAGTCCTTCAGCTCCAGTACCGCTATCCAACCCTCCTCGTAAGGAGATTCGTTTATGAGGTGGGGCTCATCCTGTAGAGCCTCGTTGACCTCCACCACAGTACCGCTGAGAGGAGCGTAGACGGGAGAAACACTTTTAACAGACTCCAGCTGAGACATGGTGTCACCACTTTCCAGTTCTTCACCTACAGAAGGGAGCTCCACGTATACCACATCACCTAACTCTTTCTGAGCGTAGTCGGTTATACCCACCCACGCCCTGTTGCCTCGCACCAGAGCCCATTCGTGATCTTTGGTGTAGTATCTGTCACCTTTCACCAGATACTTTCCCACCATTATGTCTTCCATGCTTCAGACCTCCTGTAACATCTCATAATCTATACCATACTCGCGTTTTACTTCTTCCATAATATGAGATAGAGAAGCGTCACCGTCCTTGTAACGTTCCATCGTTCTTATTATATAGTCTAGGTCTACCAACTTTATAAGAGCGAGGCCAGTGCACAGTATGTTCTTCTTTCCCCTCCTTATAAACTCTGCCAGTTTATGTTTGGTAAGACTTACGCCACCATCTATAAGGAGAACGGCGTTCCCTCTCAGCTTCCTCAGACCTTTGTAAGCACCGTAGATAAAAGTACCCTTGTCGTTTCTTATAAAAACCAGATCAGGGAAGATATCAAAAAAATGCTTCATCTCGCTGGTTATGGTAGCATACACACTGTCAGGCCCTATAAGCTTCTTGACAAGCTCCAGCTCCTTCTCCAGTTTGTCCTGCAGATCCACCCTTTTAAGAAGATCCGAGTAAAGGACAAAGAGAACTTTCATACTAGAAAATTATAAATTCTCAAGCCCATCACTCTTTTCCCTTTTTCTTCTTGTTTATGTAGAGTTGTCCATCCGCCTCCTTGAAGAGGTCCATGAAGGAAGTGTGGTGCTCAGATACTTGGGCAACTCCCGGTGTTAAGCTTACGGTAAGTTCATTACCTTCTACTTTTATCCTCAACGTACCCACCACAGCACTTAGTCTGTCTGCTATCCGTCGGGCCATTTCCAGCTCGGTACCGGGAAGAAGTACCATAAACTCATCCCCTCCCCACCTTCCTACTATGTCCCTTGCCCTAAGGCTGGAACGGATGGCCTGCGCTACGCGCTTTAAGACTAAGTCTCCCACCGCGTGACCGAAGACGTCGTTTACACTCTTAAAGTTATCCATATCCAGAAGTATAAGGGAGAAGACTCTGCCATCTTTTTTAAACTCCTTCCAAAGATCCTCTACGGCCCTCTCCAGTGAGCGTCTGTTAAAGAGTCCCGTGAGGGGATCCATGTTGGCCTCTGTCTGAACTTCCTGTATACGTCTCTTAAGCTCTTCTATAACCTTGTTTTGCTCCTCTATGCGTTTAAGGAAGCGCTCGTTCTGTTTTTTAAGATCCTTAACATGCATAAGTAACTCCAACAGTATTGGTGTTACGTTGTCCTCCTGTAACTTCGATAACTCTTTCTCCTTCTTCCTGGTGAACTCACTACTCTCTACAAGGGCAGACTGTAAATCTCTCACTATGGTTTCCAAAACTAAGATTGTCTTCTCAATATCGAAGGCCACTTCGCTGAAACTTTCCCTGTCACCGTATATCTTGCTGTATAAATCCATGAGCTCCTGATCGGAGAGTCTCATACCTCCCTCCAGAGCGTGGCAGAACACCAAAAACCACCTCTCGTAATTGCGGGGCGTGGGAAGGATGTGGTTTCTTATCAGGAACTTGAGCTCCTCCCTTACGATGTCAGCAAGGAGTTTTATCTCACTCTTATCTAGGGCAAGACCTCTCCTTATCTTTTCGTAGAGTTTACACTCCACCTGTATAGATTATAATTATCCATCATGCTTCCTCAGGAGTTGTTAGAGAAACTGAGACAGCACGTCCAGTACTTTCCCAGAAGAGAACAGGCCATACTTCTGTGTCTCCACGAAGTTCAGGATTACTACGGACATATCCCCAACTTTGCGTTAGAGGAAGTAGCTAAGATCCTTCATGTTCCTCTCAATCACGTGGAGAGTGTGGTAGCCTTCTATGACATGTTTGACAGAGGCGAACCTGCCAAACACAGGATAAGGGTGTGTGTGAGTGTGGTGTGTCACTTTATGAAGAAGGATCAGCTTCTTAATGCTCTAAAGAAACATCTTGGTATAGATTTCTGGCAGGTTACCAAGGACGGCAGGTTCAAGCTCATACCTGTTCAGTGTTTGGGAGCCTGCTCGTGCGCTCCTGTCTTTATGATAGATGAAGACACTTACCAGTTCGAAGGAGAGGAGAAATTACATGAGATCCTATCCCGTTACACCTAACATATACGCGGAGACTACCCTAAATCTCCTCCTAAGAAGGGCCAAAAAACCCAGAGTTCACTCTATAGAGGAGTACCTTAAGGATGGTGGGTATCAGGCGCTGGAAAAAGCACTGAGTATGAAACCCGAGGAGATAGTGGACTGGGTGGACAAGAGCCAGCTCAGGGGTAGGGGAGGTGCAGGATTTCCCACAGGGCGCAAGTGGAAGCTGGCTGTTCAGAACCCTGCACCCCGGTACCTCATATGTAACGCCGATGAGTCTGAACCGGGTACTTTTAAGGACAGGATCCTCATAGAGAGAGATCCCCATCTTCTGATAGAGGGTATAGTGATATCAGCTTATGCTATAGGAGCCAACGAGGCTTTTATATACATAAGGGGAGAGTATCCTGCAGGTTACCGAATTCTGAGGGACGCCATAGAGGAAGCACGGAAGAAGGGTTTCGTAGGGAAGAACATACTGGGCTCCGGTTTTGATCTGGAGATATATGTGGCAAGGGGTGCGGGTGCTTACATATGCGGTGAGGAAAGTGCCCTCATAGAATCCTTAGAGGGGAAAAGGGGCTGGCCTAGGATAAAGCCTCCGTATCCTGTACAGTATGGCCTTTTCGGTAGACCTACAGTAGTCAACAACGTGGAGACCCTCTGTAACATACCCATCATCGTTGGTATGGGCTGGGAAGAGTACAGATACATAGGTCCCAGTGATTACCCTGGTCCCAAGCTCTTCCCAGTGAGTGGTAAGGTTAAGAAGCCGGGTGTCTACGAACTTCCTATGAACACCACCCTAAGGGAGGTGATCTTTAAGTACGCCGGTGGTACTATAGGCAACAAAAAGGTAAAGGCTGTTCTTTCTGGTGCTCTTGACTGCTTCTCTGCGGATGAGTTGGACACACCCATGGACTACTCTCCCTTCGGTTTTGGTGGTACAGGTACCGTCATAGTTCTTACGGAAGAGGATGACATAGTAGAGGCATGTCTTAAGGTGGCCGAGTTTTACGCTCATGAGAGTTGTGGACAGTGCACACCGTGCAGAGTAGGCACCCACGAGCAGGAGTACCTACTGGAAAGGATAGTAAAGGGTGTGGCAGATGAGAAGGACTGGGATGCCTTCGTGTTTGTGAACAGGTACATACAACCCACCTCCATCTGTGGTCTTGGCGCGGTGGCAGGAAGGCTCATAAAGCAGGCCATGGAGAAGTTTCCAGAGGAGTGGGAGCGTTACAGAAAAACCGCACCCATCTCCCTATGAAGGAAAAGATCTACGCCACCATAAAGGCCCTTGAGGAGATAGGTTTTACTGAGATCTACCTTCTGGAAAACAACCAGTGTAGCGAGAAGAAGATGGCCCTTGCTGAACTTTACAGAACTATGGAAGCGGAGGGTAGGTGTGTAAGGTACGAAGGCTCCAACGGTTACGTGCTGGGTGAAGGCAACCCTTGCTCCCCCGTTATCTTTGTGGGAGAGGCACCAGGAGAAGAAGAGGACAGGCAGAGGAGACCTTTTGTAGGAAGAGCAGGCCAGTATCTCAACGCAAAACTGGAGGAGGTGGGTTTAAGACGTCAGGATGTGTACATCACCAACGTGGTGAAATCCAGGCCACCGGGAAACAGGACACCCACAGCTCAGGAGATAGCTTCGTGTGTCTCTTATCTGAGAAAGGAGATAGAAATAATAAAACCCAAAGTCATCGTGTGTCTGGGATCTACAGCCCTTGAAGGCGTTATGGGGAGAAAAATGCCGGTAACTAAGGCACGGGGGCAGATCTTTACCTATCCCTTTGACAGTGGTATAAAAGTTCTCCTTACCTACCATCCCGCCTACGTGCTTAGAAACCCCTCCGCTGACAGGGAGTTTACCCAGGACCTTAAGAAACTTCTTGAGATTCTTTCTTCAGCTTGATAATGAGATAACCGTTCTCTAATTTAGCACCTGCCGGTTCGTAGTCCCTGAGCTTTCTGGGAAGCATTATGTGATTTTTGAAGTTCCTCCAACGGACCACTATCTCCCCCTCACTCTTAAGGACAGACAGACCTTCCTTAGTGAGGAAAGGAGCTCTAAGCTTTATCATATACTCACCGTTCTCCTCCAAGAACTCGTATGGTTTACCTTCGAAGAGCACCTGGGCAGGATCCTTGTCCCTGTATATTAGTTCGGAGAGAATCTTGAGCTTTTCCTCTCCCACCACCTCATCTTCCAGAAGAGGTACCTCAAAGATGGGAACGGGTGAGAAGAGACTGTACACATCCTGCAGGTATTTTCTTTGGGTCATCACCCAACGCGACATATCCTCACATCCCTCCAACGTGGGGGAGAGGACCCTGTTGACTATAATGGCATCCACGTTCACACCGAACAGGTTAAAGTACAAGAAGGCTCTCTGACTCTCCTTAATGACCATCTTCTCCGGGTTCATCACCAACCTTACGGAAGTCACCGATGGATCTATAAGAAGCTCGTCCACTCCTTTCAGCTTTTCGTAGAAGTTCTCAAGGGCCTGAAAATAAGAGTCATCAGGAAGGGGTACATCGGTGAGTCTGCGAGCCACCGGGCGTGCCACCCTCGCTATGGTCCTCTCTACGTTGAAGATTTTCTTCATGTACCACTTGAGTACTACCGGCATGGACACAAACCTCAGAGACTCCCCCGTTGGTGGCAGATCCAGTACGAGAACGTCAAACTCCTTTTCTCTGTAATACTTGTTAACGTAAAGGAGACTGGTCACCTCCTCCATACCGGGAAGAATGGCCAGTTCTTCCGCCACTATCTCGTCAAGGCCGGTGGTGTTAAAGAGAAGCTCCAGGAATCTGTAAACGTCACCCCAGTACCGATCCACCTCCTCCTGAACGTCTATCTCCTGAATGTATAAATTCTCCTTCACCTTTATAGGAAGTCCCTTTGCCTTTATCTTCTCAGACTCAGGTATATCAAAGGCATCACCCAGACTGTGAGCTGGATCCAAAGAAACCACTATGGTTCTGTAACCAAGACTGGAAAGCCTGTAAGCGGTGGCTGCCGACACAGTAGTTTTACCAACACCACCTTTACCGGAAAAGAGGATCACCCGCACGTTACGGACACCTCCCAGCATCATACTTAGGTTTCCCGAGAGCTGTGAGAAAGGCCTCAAAGGGACCCATGTTCTTCATGGCCACGAACTTAGGTCCTTCAAACTTGAGCCTTCCCAGCATCATGGCTTTCATGGGACCATACTCTCCTCTCGCCATCTCCTCCCACCGCTTTGTTTCGGCGTACATGAGAAAGTCATCCTTACCCCTCTTGTCCTTAGCAGGCCCTCCGTACACACACCTAGCCTTGCCACCTTCGTTCTTTATGGTGAGCTGTATCTGCTTGGAGGCATCACAGTCCTCTCTGTAAATGAATATCTTCCTCTCTCCTACAGATGTCCAGCTTTCGCTTTTACCCAGTTCATCCACAAGGCGCGGTGTGTTGTTCCACACCTCACATAGGGCCTTCGCATACTCTCCGTCCATGAAAACGGGTGTGGCCAAAGAAGAACCCACCACTGTCAGAAAACCAAAAACCACCTTCTTCATACCTTACCCCCTCTACAAGTCTGCTGAGCTTAAGATATTCCTCCCCATTCCGTAAAGCCATCAGAAAAACTTATGACGCTATAAGTTTCTCTTTAAGGCGTTTTATTCTCCAAAGAGCTCTACTGTCCTCAGGGGTGACGAAGCTGTAGGCCTTTCCATAACTACCTATACGTCCCGTTCTTCCTATCCTGTGGATGTATATCTCAGGATCTTCCGGAAGGTGATAGTTGATGACGAGACCAACCCCCTTTATGTCAAGTCCTCTTGATGCCACATCGGTGGCCACCACTATCTTGACCTTTCCATCTCTGAACAGTTTCAGGGCGCTCTCCCTTTGTCTTTGGGTCATGTCTCCGTGGAGGGCCACAGCGTTGAAGCCCTTCCTTCTGAGGACCTCATGAAGATCCTTGGCATCTTTCTTGGTTTTGACAAACACTATCACCTTCTCCAAAAGGTGCTCGCGCAGGATCTTTTCCAACTCCGATAACTTCTGCGCCGATGAACTGAGCCTTATGAGTCTTTCCTCTATCTTAGGTCTGAGTTCGGGGGTATACACTTTAACCACCCGGTAGTGCTCCCTGAGGTATCTCTTTGCTAATTCTTCCACCTGACGGGGCAGAGTGGCCGAGAACATGAAGGTTTGTCTTCGGTTAGGAAGATGAGACACGATGTACTCTATGTCCTCTATAAAACCCATGTCTAGCATGAGATCTGCTTCGTCCAATACGAAGAAACGGACTTTCTCAAGAGAGATATATCCTCTGCCTATCAGATCCTTTATCCTACCGGGTGTACCTACCACCACATGAGGTGGCACAGTGGAGAGAACTTGTATGTCCTTAGCTACAGAGGTACCACCGTAAAAGGCAAAAACACGTAGTCCTTTGTATCTTGCCAACTGGAAGAGCTGATCCTTTACCTGAAGGGCCAGTTCTCGGGTGGGAGTGAGGATAAGAGCTCCCAGTAAGTCCTCTTTTCCCAACTTCTCCAGTATGGGAATACCAAAGGCAGCGGTTTTACCTGTCCCTGTAGCAGCCTGTCCTAAAAGGTCATACCCTGCCAGGGCGAGGGGTATGGCTTCCCTCTGAATGGGTGTTGGATGTTGAAAACCCATCTCAGTAATGGATTTTCTAAGTGGTTCGCTGAGTTGTGAAAAACTAAACTCCATAACTACCTCCGCACAACATTATATCCCTTTAAAGTTATCCAAGAAGTAGAAGAGGGAGAGGAAGAGTCCCCAAATCACCACAGCTCTTCTGACGATATCCTGTCGAAACCTTTGGGAAAACATCCCTCCCGTGTATCCTCCCAAGGCAAAGCCCAGCATCATGATCAGCACAAAAGTCCACACTACTTTACCACTTAACACAAAGAGGATGGCAGCTATTCCGTTTATGAGAAACCCCAGCATGTTCTTAAGACTGTTGGCCGCATGTATGTCCTTTACCCCCAACAAGCTCAATGTAGCCAACACCATTATGCCTAAACCTGCACCAAAGTAAGCGCCGTAAACAGCCGCAAGAAACTGGATCAGAAGAGCCACGGGTTTGTTTCTTTCGGAGAGGTGAAACCTGCCGGACAAGACCAGAAGTAGGGTGGCGAAGAGTATCAGAAAGGGAACCAGCTTCTTAAAGATAGAAGAAGGAGTGTAGAGTAAGAGGAGAGCACCTACGATGGAGCCTGTTGCTGATATCAACACCATGGAAGGTATGAGTTGTTTGGTTTCCGGAAGACGGCGCCTGAAGGCCCACGCACCCGCCATCGGGCCTGTCCAGAGAGCCACGGTGTTGGTTACATTGGCAGATACGGGATCTACACCTACCAGCATGAGAGCCGGAAAGGTAAGGAGGGTGCCGCCTCCTGCCACAGCGTTGGTGACACCTGCCAGAAAGGAAGCACCCAGAACCACCAGAAAACTCAGCCCTTCTTCCATCACAACGACAGTTTGACTCCTTGAGCTGTCTTGAGGGGAGTGGTGTGCTCAAGGAGGTTCAGAGAGAATTCCAAGTTATCGTAGAGAGTTATAGAGTAGTTGTCCCAAAAAACACACGTACCCGCAAGACAGAAGTAACCTCCACTGGTAGGCGCTATCTGCTCCGCTATCAGGAGGGTGTAGTATCCCATGTTGGACACCGCCGTATCTTCTCCCCTTACCACTACCTTTATATCAGGCATGAGGGGTTTTATAGAGGCGCTACAGGCCAGCATGATCTTTTCTACATTCTTGTTGTATCTTCTTATCTTTGATGTAACCACAAAGTAGCTGTCCCCCTGATGGTTGTTCTGGGTGTCTGTAACTTCGTCAGGATTCAGCTCCATGCCGAACCTTCTGGCAAGGGTGTTACAGGTATCCGCTATATGATCCTCGTTTTTGTAATATCCAAGCAGTATAACCTTCTTACCCAGTTCCCACACCCATTTTTCCACATCCTGAGCCTCTTTCTCTGTAAAGGGTATCTCCGGATAGTTGAAAACTATAGTGTCATACTTGGGTAAGTCTTCCCATCTGTCCACCTCGTCTATGATAATGTTCCTTTTCTGAGCTTCCCGTTGGAGTATAGAGAAGTAGTAGTAGTCTGTTATGGTGAACTCCTGGTGTGTGATGCTCCAAGCCACTCTCGTACTCATGTTAAAGATTATACCAATCAAAGCTTGTCATCACCATCTTTGGGGTGTATAATTAGTGAGCATGAGCGACACAATAGGTTCTGCTGATATAAATACCATTAAGACGCCCCTCACAAGAGAGGTTAAAAAGGGTCAGGTCAGGAAGCACATTCTGTCGGTGTTGGTAAGGAACGAACTAGGTGTTTTGGCAAGGATAGCTACTCTTATAGCAGGTAAAGGTTACAACATAGAGGGTCTCTCGGTAGGAGAAACCCACGAGAAGGGTCTGTCCCTCATGACTATAGAAGTGATAGGTGACGATGTAGTCATAGAGCAGGTGGTAAAACAGCTGAGGAAACTAATAGATACTCTGAAGGTGAGAGATCTTACAGATCTACCCCATGTAGAGAGGGAGCTGGCTCTCATAAAGGTGTACACAGCTACACCTAGAGCAAGGGATGAGGTGCTGAGACTGGTGGAGATCTTCAGAGGGAAGGTGGTGGATGTTTCTCCGGATACTTACACGGTGGAGATAACAGGCGATGAGGACAAGATAGAGGCCTTTGTGGAGTTGGTAAGACCATTCGGTATAAAGGAGATGGCCAGAACGGGAAAGGTGGCTTTAAAAAGAGAAAGGGCAGGTCAGGAGGAGACATGAAGGGACGTATGAACCTGAGTATATACCTTGTGACTGACGACAGGTATTTTCAGGACAGGGATCTGGTGGACACCATAGAGAAGGCCATCCAGGGGGGGGTGACGGCGGTTCAGTACAGGTTCAAGAACAAGTCAACGAGGCAGATGTACGAGGAGCTTTTGGTCCTTAGAGAACTCACAAAAAGGTACGGGGTGGATCTTGTGGTTAACGACAGGGTGGATCTGGCATTGGCGGTAGAGGCGGACGGTGTTCATGTGGGTGAGACAGATCTCCCTCCCGACGTGGTCCGAAAGCTGGTAGGGGATAAGATGTACATAGGTTACTCGGTCAACAGTTTGGAGAAGCTCAGGGAGGTGGAACACTTACCTATAGATTACATAGGATTCGGTTCCGTCTATGAGACCACCACAAAGGAGAACTACAAGCTGGTGGGTATAGAGGCTCTGAAACAGGCGGTAAAGATGACCAGCAAGCCTGTGATAGCTATAGGAGGGATAACCCACTACAGGGTCCCGGAAGTTTTGGCAACGGGTGTTAAAGGTATAGCGGTGGTGTCTGCCATACTGGGTTTCGAAGACGTAAAGAAAGCTGCCGAGAGCCTCCTTCAAGCCTGCAGGCAGGCTATGAGACAGAAACTCTTCATGGGATGAAGGTCCTTTATCTTCTGGATGGTTCGGCCTTTCTCTACAGGAGTTTCTTTGCTTTACCACCTTTATCTACGAAAGACGGATTTCCTACGGGAGCTGTATACGGCTTTTTGAGAGCCCTTCTCTCCATAATAAAGTCAGAGAAGCCCCAGTACATGGCGGTGGTTTTTGATCATCCATCACCTACGGTGAGGAAAAAGGAGTACGCCCATTACAAAACCAACAGACCCACCATGCCTGACCCCCTAAAGGTACAGATACCTGTAATAAAGGAACTGACGGTCCTTCTGGGAATACCCCTGGTGGAGATGGAAGGATACGAGGCTGACGATATAATAGCAGCGTTGACCCACAGGGCCTTGGAGGAAGGGTTTAAGGTACGTATCTACTCACCGGATAAGGACATACTTCAACTGGTGAAAAACGAGCAGGTGGTGGTCATAAACCCCATAAAGGGTGAGGTGCTGGATGAAAGGAAGGTTATGGAAAAGTTCGGTGTTCCACCCGAGAAGCTGGCCGATTATCTAGCACTGGTAGGAGACAAGGTGGACAACGTGGAGGGTGTAAAAGGTGTAGGACCGAAAACCGCGCTAAAAGTCCTGGAGGCTTATGGAAGCGTGGAGAACATCCTTTCACAGTGGGACAGCTTCATTAAAGCCTTCCCTCATGCCAGTAAAGAGAACTTAGAGAGATCCTACTGGCTGGTGAAACTACATCCTCCGGAGGAGATGTCTGTGGACATACAGACACTGAGGATAAAAGATCCACGCATGGATGAACTGCGACAGATGTTGCAAAAACTGGAGATAAAGAGTGTACTGAAGGATCTAGAAGAGCTTTACGGCACCAAAAAGCAAAGAACCCTCTTCTGAGAATCACACAGTCTGGTTGGTAATCTTCTCCTGAAGCTGATCTAGAGATCTTATGAGATTGGTGTATATCTCGTGGGCTCTGTGCGCTTCTATGAGTTTTACGAGTTCCTCTATGGGATTGACGTTGGCATCTTCCAGAAAACCCTGTAACACTTTGAAACGCTCAGAAGGTGTTGCCCTTCCTCTGAACAGATCGCTACCTATCTTCTGAGGTCCTTCCAGTCTATATATGCCAAGCCGTCCGTAGAAAAGACCTCCTGAGAAGATACTGCCATCCTCAGTTATCCTCAGATCACCATCCACCCTTACAGGGGAGCCGTTGTCGGTGAGGATCCTCATACCCAGCTCATTCACCAGATACCCATCTTTATCTAGCCTGAAGTTACCTTTACGAGTGTAAAGAACTTCGTTACCGGAACTTACAGCAAAGAAGCCATCCCCATCTATGGCAAGATCCGTGCTGTTACCGGTATGTCTCAAGCCACCCTGTCTAAGATCAGTGTAGATTCCACCCACTACGGGATAGAGGAAGTTGTTTTGGGGAAGCCGAGGATCTACAGAGGGTACGGACAGAGGTGTGGGTGCCTGCCAAACAGAGGCCAACATAACATCCCTTTTGAAGGAAGGTGTGCTGACGTTGGCCATGTTGTTGGTGATCACCTCCAGCTTCCTCTGGGACAGCATCATACCGCTGGCAAGCACGTACATGGGCTGGTAGTCTAAAGCCATTCTATTTCCTCCCAATATGGGTAAGGTTAGCCACTGTGTAACCTATCAAGAGACCCAGCAGAAAAACCACATCCACCAACAACCCGAGAGGTAAGGGAGGAATACGGTAATAGACATCGTTCCAACTGGGTGTGAGTACCAGTTCCACCTGTGTGGGGTTAAGCCACACCAACCCACCCATGATGAGGAGCACCAGAAAGACCACCCAAGTGTAAAGGAGAAACCTCATGGGTCCATATTGTAAACCAGCTGTCGGCATAGATGCAGGGCATGGAGAGAGGGAGATATGTCTGCCTTACCTTTCCATGCGATGGAGTAAGCGGTACCGTGAGCTGGCGACGTTCTCACTATAGGTATACCGAGTGTGATATTTACACCCTCTCTGAAGGCCAGAATCTTAAAAGGGATAAGTCC